>CAZRIL010000143.1:0-12759 GCA_964600115.1 uncultured Chthoniobacter sp.
GCGACGCTTTCCCCGCCTTGAACAGGGCTTTGAGCTCGTCGACGGTTGCATAGCTGAGTGGATCCGCGGAATCTGCCGGGGCGGATGAAAGATCGGGCGCTGCCGCCAGGAGGCCTGACCTCATCACAAACGGTGCTGCGAGCAGCCACGAGGCAAACGTCCGCCTGTTGATTGACGTGCCGCCCGAATGCGGGTGTTGGTCGGACTCAGACATATTGAGGTTTCCTGTATTCATGTTCCTGTTCGTTTCGTTTTACTGCCGAGACTGACCGGCTATTGCGCCCGATGGGTGATCTTCCCGTTCATCATGGTGAGATCCACTTTTGTGGTGCTGATTTCTTCGGGTTTGATGTCGTGCAGGTCCTTTTCCAGCACCACGATGTCCGCCAGCTTGCCGACCTTCAGGGAACCGGTCTTCTCCTCCAGTCCCAACACGTAGGCAGAATCTATCGTGGACGCCTTGAGCGCCTGGTCCAGCGTGATGCATTCGTCCACCGGCGGCAGCACGGGTGTGAAGGAGTCCTTTCCATACTGCGGCAGGATCGCCCGCGTCATCGCGACCTGGATGCTGTCCAGCGGGCGATATGTGACGGCATAGCCTGCGGCAGGCCAATCCGTCCCGAGTGCGAGGCGTCCGCCGGACTTCAGAACGGAGTTATGGCGGAATTGTTCCCCGAAAGCCACTTTCTCCCCGACGATCCCGGCCGTTCTTTTCATGGTCGGGTCAGGCGTGGCCCACTGGGCCGAGCTTTGCATCGTCACATCCAGTTCTGCAAAGCGCGGGATGTCTTGATCGCTGACGAAGAGATTGTGCGAGGAGGTGTGCCGCGACGGACTGTTGGGATAAGCCTTGCGCGCCGCTTCGACGGCGTCGAGGTAGGTGCGGACGGTGGCATCCCCGTAATTATGGGAATGGGTATCCACGCCATTGGCCTGCGCTTTAAGCACGGCCGCCTTAACCAGCTTTTCATCTACCTGGTAGTCGGGATGAGCGCTGGGATCATCGGCATAGGGCTGGAGCATAATCGCCGTGTGCTGGGCCTCTCCGCCGTCGAACATGATCTTCAGGGTCCGGGCTTGCACGAGTTCCGAGTTGAACATCTTGCGCAACGCCAGCACTTTTTCCACCGGGTCGGTAACGGCCGAACTGTTCCAGAAATAGCAGGCGACAATCCGGACCGGCAGCTTGTTTTCCTTTTCCAGCTGCTGGAATCCCGCAAGACCGCTCTCGGTCGGTATGGTGGCCATCCCGGCATCCATCAAGGCGGTAATCCCCGCGGCTGCAAAATCCTGCAGTTTTTCGGTGGCGGCGGCCATCACAGCTTCGTGGGTAGGGGGGTCCAGTTTGGCAAACATGATCTGCTCGGCGAGGGTTTCCACGACCCAGCCGGTCGGCTCGTTGGTCTTGGGATCGCGCTGGAAGTAACTGAGGCCCGGTGCGGGGTCAGGGGTCTTGGCGTTGATTCCGGCCAGTTCAAGGGCCTTGCTGTTCGCCCATGCACTGTGGCCGTCGATGGCAACCAGCAGCACCGGCTTATCGGGAAACATCTTGTCCAGATCCGCCTTGTTTGGGCCGGTCGTTGGGAACAGGGTATAACGCCAGCCAAAACCCTTGATCAGCTTGGCATTCGAGTGGGCATCCGCCCAGGCCTTTGTCCTGGCCAGCACCTCGGCCACGGAGTCGCAGGGCAGGTCGGCCCCGGATGCCACGATGGCCAATGTGGGATGGATGTGCGACTCCACGAATCCCGGCAGCAGCATCCTGCCCTTCAGGTCGATGACTTTCGTATTGTCTCCGACCCAGGCATCGGCCCCCTTGTTGTCGCCGACGTAGGAGATCTCCTTGCCTGTGACCGCGACAGCCTCTGCCTTCGGGGCCTTTGGGTCCATGGTGTAGACGGCACCATTTTTGAAAACGTAATCCGCCTTTTCGGTGCCGGCACCGCGTGCGGCGGCCAATGAAATACAGAGCAGGACGAACAGCAGAAACTTCGTCTGGTGAAGCCGCGTGGCCCACGTTTTGAGCAAGGGATCGATGGAGGGGATGTTTTTCATATTATCGGTTTATCGGTGGTGGCAGCATACAGGCATCCGCAGGCTTGGCTGTCCGCCGCTGAAATGCTTGCGGGCCGGTATCATGTCACCTTGCCGGTTTTTCTCAATAACATCCAATACCCCAGGGTGGGTATTTTATGGGTAGAGTTGGCTTGTCTGCTAGACAATCAGCCCGTGGGATGCAACGCTAACTAACGCCCTACGCACCAGCCACACGCGTATGAAACCCCACGTCGCTCTCATTATCGCCATCCTCTCGGAGGTTTTGGCAACTTCCGCCCTCAAGGCCAGCGAGAGCTTCACGCGCCTTGTTCCGTCCCTCATCGTTGTCGCGGGCTACGGGGTCTCGTTTTACTTTCTATCCATCGCGATGCGGACCATACCGCTGGGGGTCGCCTACGCGATCTGGTCCGGCCTCGGTTCCGCGCTCATCGTTTTCGTCTCCTGGCTGATTTTCAAGCAAGCTCTCGACGCACCCGCATTTCTGGGCATCTCGCTCATCATCGCCGGAAGCGTCATTCTGAACGTATTCTCTAAGGCATCCGCCCACTGAGCTTAATGGTGCCTCGCTGTAAGCAGAACACGGTGATCTCTCCGGAGCTTCGTATCAGCTACAAGACGGGGGTGACGTGGCGCAGGGGCACACCCACAGGGGCGGGTGACTGTCGGCGGGAAGCTGAATCGGGCCGCAGTGCAGCGAGCCACATCCCAGTTCATGAACGAAATCCTGTCAGCTAACTTGGAATACCTGCTGCGGGGTCCCGCGTTTCTTTACGCCGGATTGGCCGTTTACGCTGTTCTGCGACGACGGGACCAACTTTCCATCACATTTGCTTTGATGATGGGCCTTTGTTCGATGCTGTCGCTGACGTATTCCTACGAGATCAGCGCGGAATCGCTTGAGGCCAAGCTCACCTGGATGAAGGTCAAATTCTTCTTTGGCCCATTCATTCCCCTCTGCTGGCTGTCCATCTCCCTGCAATTGGTCGGCCGCCCCCGTTGGTTTCGACCGGTCCTGTGGAAGCTACTTCTGGCCGTGCCTGTATTGACGCCGGTATTTGCCTTGACCGTGCAGCATCATGAGTGGTTCCGGCATCACTTTGTTTTAAAACCGCTCGGACACCTGCAGATTCTTCATTTTCAGACCGGGCCGTGGATGCATCTCTACACCAGCTATTGGCATTTGGTTGGGATCATGGGAATTTTGGTTCTGTTGACTTCCCGGCGGGAGGCAAGTCCGGTTGTGCGCAGGCAAATCGATTGCATGCTCGCCGCCTATATCATCCCCTCGATCTTCGATCTCCTTTTTCACCTGGGCAAAACGCCAATGGTGGGGCTCAACCTGGCCCATGTTTTTCTGGTTCCGTCTTCGCTCCTTGCTGCCTGGGTGGTTTTTCACCATCGGTTGCTTGATCTGGCTCCGATTGCCCGTAGTGCGCTGTTTGATCACATGAACGAGGGGGTTGTCGTTCTGGACAGTCGAGGAAGAATCGCAGACCTGAATGCCCGTGCCGAGCAGCTTCTGGGGGTGACCCGCCTGCGCGTGTTGGGAGAAACTCCCGGGATATTCCAAGCGCCATGGCCCGCCGTTTTTGGACCCAACCAGCCATCCGCCCGAACGTGCATCGGAAATGGCGGCACGGAGCCGCAATGGGTGGAATGCCCCCATATTGAGCTCTTCGATGAACTCAACGCCGGTGTCGGGCGACTCTATTTGTTGAGGGATGTGACCGCAACCGTTTTGCGCGAGGAACAGGCTTTGCAACTGAGCAAGCTGAATGCGGAACGCCATCGGTTGGAAGAGCAACAATATTTGATGCAGGACCTGCACGACGGCTTGGGGGCACTGAGCGCCAACGTGGGCATGATGGCCGCGCGCGGGATGAGAGAGAATGACCCGGCCACAAAAGACCGCCTCCTGAAGCAAATCAACCAGCTTGCTTGTGAAATCGGCATGGAGGTGCGGGAAATCATGATTTCACTCGAGTCGCGTGAGTTCTACTGGGGCGATTTCGTGCACAGCCTCCGCCGTTATGCGGCAATGGTGCTGGAGGCGGCAGAGCTTGAATGGAACTTAAGCGTCGAGGGGGAGGTGCCTTCCACGGGGCCTGGATATTCAGCGGGAATCTCGCTTTTGAGGGTGATGAGAGAAGTGCTGAACAATCTGGTCAAACACGCTGAGGCGCAATCTGTGCATATCAACATCGGCTTTTTTCCCGAACGCTGCATGATTGATATCCAGGATGACGGGAGGGGCTTTGATCCGGAACGGCCCCGGTCGGCGGGGCGGGGTCTGACAAATATTCGCAACCGCATCGAAGCAATGAGGGGAACCATGGAGCTTCAGTCCTCCCCCTCCGGCACCGGGCTGCTTTTCTCGCTTCCCTTGCCGTTAACCAGGAGGGGAAATTCGCTGCCCGACATGGACGATGTGGCTGCCGCCGGGTAAACTGCCAATTATGAATGTCGCCATCGTTGAGGACAACCAGACGCTGCTGGATAATCTGCGCCTGCTGCTGCAGGGCGAGCCGGGCTTTTCTGTGACAGGGGCGTGGCGAAGTGCCGAGGATGCGCTGTCGGGCTCGTCCTGGGATCGAACAACCATTCTCCTGGCGGATATTGACCTGCCAGGCATATCCGGCGTCGAACTCATTGGCCGGATCAAGGCAAAATACCCCCATATTGACTGCATGGCTTACACCGTCAGCGAAGATCGTGCGACGGTATTTGCTGCGATCAAAGCTGGAGCCTGCGGCTATCTGCTCAAGGGAAGCACTCCCAGAGAACTCGTTGAAGCGTTGCATCACCTTCACGACGGAGGCGCTCCGATGAGCCCGAGAATTGCGCGCAAAGTGATATGCCAGTTTCAGGAGATGAATGGCACCCCTTCATCCCGGGAGGAATGCCTTTCCCGACGCGAGCAGGACGTTCTCCGGTGTTTGGAACAAGGCCGATCCTACAAGGAGATCGGCGTGGCGCTGGGCATCAGCGCCCACACCGTGCACTCCCACATAAAACGCATCTACGAAAAACTCCAGAGCCAAAGCCGTAATGAAGCGACGCTCAAGGCCCGCAAACGGGGTTGGATTTAGCTCAGACCCAGAGTTTGCGGTCCAGCGTTCGGTATTGAATCGCCTCACCGATGTGTGAGGAGTCGATATTTTCCGCTCCTGCGAGGTCGGCGATGGTGCGGGAGACTTTGAGGATGCGGTCGTAGGCGCGGGCGCTGAGTTGGAGATCCTCCATGGCGTGGCGCAGCATTTCCTGGCCTGAGCTGTCGAGCGCGCAATATTTCTTGATCTGGCTGTGGCCCATGCGGGCATTGCAGTTCGTTTTTTTGCCGGACGAGAAGCGGGATTTCTGGCGTCCGCGGGCTTCGACGACGCGTTCGCGTATGGAGGCGGATGATTCGGCGGGCTCGTTGCTCGAGAGTTCGCGGTATTGGACAGCGGGGGCCTCGACGTGGATGTCGATGCGGTCAAGCAGAGGTCCCGAGATCCGTGAGCGGTAGCGCTCGACCTGGGCCGGCGAGCAGCGGCATTCGCGGGCCGGATCTCCAAAGTATCCGCAAGGGCAGGGGTTCATGGCGGTGACGAGCATGAAGTCCGCCGGGAATGTCATCGTTCCGGCCGCCCGGGAGATGACGACCCACCCGTCCTCCAGCGGCTGCCGCATCACCTCGAGAGTCGAGCGTTTGAATTCCGGAAGCTCATCCAGAAAAAGAACTCCGTTGTGGGCAATGCTGACCTCGCCCGGAGTCGGGTTGGTTGATCCGCCAAGCAGTCCGATGTCGCTGATCGTGTGGTGCGGGGAGCGGAAAGGTCGGATCGCGACAAACGCGTTTTTCTCGCTGAGAAGCCCGCAGATACTGTGGATCTTCGTCGTCTCGACTGCCTCATCAAGCGTCATTGGCGGAATGATCGTCGGGATGCGTTTCGCCAGCATGCTTTTGCCCGAGCCCGGCGGCCCGATGAAGAGGATGTTGTGTCCGCCCGCCACAGAAACCTCGATGGCGCGTTTCACTTGGAACTGGCCTTTGACTTCGGAAAAATCCACGTCATCGGAGCGCCCGGCATTGAGCCTCGCCTCCGCATTGCCGGGGACCGGCAGCAGTTCTTTCTGCTTGCTCAGAAACTCATAGGCCTCGCGAAGATTCCGGACGCCATAGACTTCGATTCCTTCAACGATCGAGGCTTCGGGCGCATTGGCTGCCGGGAGCAGGACGGCTTTCTTTCCGCGGTTGCGGGCCTCGATCGCGATCGGCAACGCCCCTTTGATCGCACGGATTTCTCCAGTGAGCGCCAACTCGCCGGCGACAAGGCAACGTTCCAGCCGGGGAAGCTCAGCGCGCTGTGCCGCAGCCACCATGCCGATCGCAATCGGCAGATCAAAGCTCGGGCCTTCCTTTTTTATGTCGGCCGGCGCGAGATTGATCGTGGTTCTCTCGCGCGGCCACCGGAACGCGCTATTGGCGATTGCGGTTGTGACGCGATCCTTGCTCTCCTTGACTGCAGTGTCGGGCAATCCGACCACGACGATCTTGGGTTCGCCAGCCCCGGTATTGACCTCGATTTCCACCTCCAGAGCATCGACTCCCTGGATAGCGGCGGAAAAAACGCGGGTGAGCATCGGTGGCTTCTATCAGAACCCCCGTGGCTTTGTCCAAGCTCCTTCAATGGGTGGCATCCGTTTCCCTCCGACGGGCGCTTGAAATGCTGGATTCGCCGGGGTCGTTGTCGTGCTGCCCCGCGTGATGAAACCGCTGTCAAATGGAGAACTGTCGAATGGGGAAATGCAAGTCGCGATTCAAATCAAAACGTAAGCGTCACCAGTGCCGCATCAAGTCGATCAGGAGGTAACATGTCGAATCAACGTGACGGAGGTCTCGAATATTGTTCACCGCAGCAGGCTGCAAGGTGTGCCGGGGGCAAGGACGTTTCGTCAAAGTGCGGTGCGTTGATTCCATGGTAGTCTTTCTTTTTTGATCGCCACAATTTGAATCCGTAATGCTGGGGAGCAAACCATAGCGAAGTGAGTGTAACGTCATAAACGATTCTCAATGAGTAAGCTGCAGAGAGCCCTCAAGTGCCTTCTTCGCGGCTGAATGTGGTGGAAGTGTCTCTTGCTGCCGGGGACGTTTGCTATATTTGGTTTCCGGACTAAATTGACCTAGATCAAATACCGGTCGCCCGCCGAAGCGGGGTCCCCTTTTGGAGGGACATCAAATGGTACAAAAAATGGACGGCTCCAAACATGGTGTGGACAGCAATAAGAAGTCCGATCTTGGAGTGAAGGCGATGCATGCGATCTGGCTGGCTGCGATTGTGGACTCTTCCGACGACGCGATCATCGGGAAAAATTTGTCCGGCATCGTAACGAGTTGGAATTCAGGCGCGGAGAAAATGTTCGGTTATCCGGCGGACGAGATGCTCGGCGAGTCGATCTCAAAAATCATTCCGCCGGAGTTGCAGGACGAGGAGCGGATGATCATCGAGCAACTCAGCAGGGGTATGAAGGTGGAGCGTCTGGAGACTATGCGTCAAACCAGGGATGGACGGATGATCGATGTTTCGATCACGTCATCGCCCGTCAAGGATTCGAGGGGCCGCATCATCGGAGCCTCGAAAATCGCCCGCGACATCACGGAACGAAAACAGGCCGAAAACCAACTCAGAAAATTGGTGCAGGAGATCGGTGACCTCAAAACCGCACTCGATGAGCATGCGATTGTGGCCATTACCGATCCGCAGGGTAAAATCACTTTTGTTAACGACAAGTTTTGCGCGATCTCAAAATATTCGCGCGAGGAATTGCTCGGGCAGGATCACCGCCTAATCAATTCCGCTCACCACCCAAAATCCTTCATCCGCGATCTCTGGCGAACAATCGCCCGCGGACAGGTCTGGCATGGAGAGATGAAAAACCGCGCAAAGGATGGCACTTATTACTGGGTCGACACGACAATCAAGCCATTCCTCGATGAGAACGGAAAACCACGCCAATACGTTGCGATTCGCGCCGACATTACCCAGCGCAAAGCTGCGGAGCAGGCTCTGCACGAAAGGAATCTGGAGTTGGAGCACAAGAACGCGGAACTGGAACGCTTTCTCTATGCTGCCTCCCATGACTTGAAGAGCCCGGTCGTGACGGTGCGGACGTTCCTTGGTTACTTGGAAAATGACATGGCGGCGGGCGATGCCGGACGGATCGCGAAGGATGTGGAATTCATTCGCGCTGCCGCCGACAAGATGGCGCGGTTGCTCGACGAGTTACTGGAAATCTCACGCATAGGACGCGCCGTCAACCCGCCGGGGCCTGTCACGCTCCGTAATCTGGTGGACGATGCCCTCGCGGCGGTGGCCGGAGGCATCGCAGAACGCGGCGTGACAGTGCGGGTGGACGACCGCGACCTCGTGTTGTTCGGCGATCGGGTCCGGCTGGCGGAAGTTTTCCAGAACCTTCTCGACAATGCCTGCAAGTTCATGGGGGGCCAGAAGGTGCCCTGCATCGAGACTGGATTCGAGGCGCGCGGCGAGGAGACCGTATTCTTCGTGCGGGACAACGGCATCGGCATCGACCCCCGATACCAGGCCAAGGTGTTTGGCTTGTTCGAGCGGCTTGATCCGCAGACCGAGGGGACGGGCATCGGCCTCTCCCTCGTCAAGCGGATCGTGGAGTTGCACGGGGGACGGATCTGGGTCGAGTCCCCCGGCGTGGACCGGGGCGCGTGCTTTTATTTCACCCTGCCCGCTGCGGTGAAGGAAACAAAGGAAGGAGAAGAACCATGAATGGCGAACCAATAATCATTTTGCTCGTGGAGGACGATCTGGCCCATGCGGAGATAGTGCGGCGTAACTTCGAGACCTGCCGGGTTGCCAACCGGCTGATACACGTTTCCGACGGTCAGGCGGCGCTGGATTATGTGAACCAGCGGGGCGACTACGACGAGCCGCTAAAGTCACCCCGGCCCGGTGTCATTCTGCTCGACCTGCGCCTGCCGAAAGTGGACGGGCTGGAGGTCTTGAGGACCATCAAGGCTGACCCCAAACTCCGCACCATTCCCGTGGTGATCCTGACCACCTCGAAAGCCGAGCTTGACATGGTCAAAGCCTACGCACTCCATGCCAACAGCTACCTGGTCAAACCGGTGGATTTCATGCAGTTCACCGAACTGATGGAAACCCTTGGCTACTACTGGCTGGCCTGGAACAAGGCTCCGCATCCCCCCCCCGGTTCACTATGAGTAACGGTCGACTCCAGGTGCTGGTTGTGGAAGACGAGGTGGCTCACGTTGAAGCCATACGCCGCAGCTTTGACCTGGCCGGAGACAAAGCCGACATTAAATCCGTCGGGACACTGCATGAATACCGGGAGTGGATTGCGGCGCAGCCGCCGGATCTTGCACTGGTGGATTTGAATATGCCGGACGGGCGAGCCCCGGAAATCCTAACGCAGCCGGCAGCGGACGCTCCGTTCCCCATACTCGTCATGACCGCGTTCGGCAACGAGCAGATCGTGGTGGAAGTGATGAAAGCCGGCGCGCTGGATTATGTCATCAAGTCTCCCGAAGCCTTCGCCACCATGCCACAAACCGTGGCGCGCGCCCTCCGCGAGTGGAGGCTCATCAAACAAAAGAAGCAGGCCGACAATGCCTTGAGCACGAGCGAGCAGCGCTACTCGCAGCTCTTCGAGCACATGAACGAAGGCTTGGCCTATTGCCAGATGATTGAGGAACCCGGGCAGGAGAAGGATTTTGTTTATCTCGGGGTGAACACGAAGTTCACCACCCTGACCGGACTGAAAGATGTGGTGGGAAAACGCGTCTCTGAGGTCATTTCCGGCAGCCGCGAAAAGGACTTCGAATTAATTGATATTTACAGCCGGGTGGCTGCGACCGGGCAGCCCGAGAAAATTGAGAGATTTTCCCATTCACTGCAGAGGTGGTTAAAAATATCGGTATACAGCACCGAGCGGGGAGGCTTCGTGGCCGTATTTGATGACATCACCGAGCGCAAGCAGGCTGAAGAGGCGCTGCAAAGAAGCGAGGAGGAATTCCGTTATCTGGCCGCCGCCATGCCACAAATTGTCTGGGCCACGCGGGCGGATGGTTGGGCCACCTATGTCAACCAGCAGTGGTTTGATTACACCGGGCTGACTCTGGAGGAGAGCCTTGGCCACGGATGGAATAAACCATTTCATCCGGACGACCAACAGCGGACCTGGGACGCCTGGCAGCACGCGACGAGGGAGGGAGGCACTTACTCGATCGAAAGCCGCTTGCGCCGCAAGGATGGCGTTTACCGCTGGTGGTTGATCCGGGGCGTGCCTCAGCTGGACGCTGCCGGAAAAACCCTCAAGTGGCTGGGCACCTGCACTGATATTGATGACCTGAAACTTGCTGAGATGAGTTTGATGCGACTGGCCGCGATTGTCGAATCTTCTGATGACGCCATCATCGGACAAGACCTGAATGGCATCATCAGTGCCTGGAACAAAGGGGCAGAAAAACTATTTGGTTATACGTCCGACGAAGCGATGGGGACCCTTATCACGAGCATGATACCCGCTGACCGCCTTGATGAGGAGATCAATTTTTTGGACAAAATCAAGCGCGGAGAAACCGTCGGTCATTTTGATACCCTACGCCAGGCCAAGGATGGACGGCTGGTTGATGTCTCGATCACCGTGTCGCCGATAAAGAATGCCGCGGGCCAGATCATCGGCTTGTCAAAAATGATGCGCGACATCACCGGGCGCAAGCAGGAGGAGGAGAAGGTTCAGATGAGCCGGAACATGCTGGCGAACATCCTCGATTCGGTCCCGCAATCAGTTTTCTGGAAAGATCGCCGCAGCATCTATTTGGGCTGCAATGGAGTCTATGCGAAGATAGCCGGTCTCTCAAGCCCCGAGGAAATTGTTGGCAAATCCGACTTTGATCTTCCGTGGCGGAGACAAGATACGGAGGCCTATATCGCCGATGACAGTGAAGTGATGAATGGGATTAAGGCAAAGATTCGTTTGGTGGAGCCATTGCAGCGGGTGGATGGACCCCGCCGCTGGATCGAAACAACCAAGATCCCGCTGCTCGACACCCAAGGTAAAGTCTTCGGGGTGCTGGGTGTATTTGAGGATATCACCGAGCGGAAGCTGGTGGAGGAGGAACTGCAGAACCTGCGGATCGCCGTCGAGCAAAGCGGGAACGCCGTCGTTATCGCCGACATCCGGGGAGACATCACGTATGTGAATCCAGCCTTTGAAAAAATCACAGGATATACGAAAGCCGAGGTCGCCGGTCAAAATCCTCGGATGCTCAAATCCGGCAAGCAGAGCGCGGAATTTTACCGCACGCTTTGGGAGACAATTACCTCTGGAAAAATCTGGCGCGGCGCGTTTCACAACAGGCGCAAGGATGGCTCGCTCTACTGGGAGTCGGCAACGATCTCGCCCGTCCATAATGACAAGGGTGAAATTTTGCATTTTATCGGTATCAAGGAGGACATAACCGAGAGGAAAGACCTGGAGGCCAACTTGAGCGAAGCGCTCGTCACCGCAGAGGCTGGCAACCGTGCGAAGAGCGAATTCCTCAGTATCATGAGCCATGAACTGCGCACACCGCTCAACGGGGTGCTGGGCTGCACCGAACTCCTCTCCTACACCCCGCTCGACCACGAGCAAAAAGCACTCACGGAGACGGTCGCCAAATGCGGCGAGCACCTTCTGGCGATTGTCAAAGATATCCTCGATTTTTCGAGCATGGAGGCAGGTAAACTGAAGATCCAGGCTGCGCCGATGGCAGTCGCCGAAGCCGTCGAGTTGTCAGTCCAAGCCGTCCGACCAGCAGCCGACGACAAAGGTCTCATCCTTCGCTGCGAGACAAATCCTGGCGTGCCGGACCAGATCACCGGGGACGCTCTCCGGATCCGCCAGATCCTGATCAACCTCCTCGGCAACGCCGTTAAATTCACCAGCGAGGGATCGGTTGTCCTCCGCATTACGCCCGACACAGAGGGGCGGTTTCTGAATATCTCCGTCGAGGACACGGGCATCGGAATGTCCGCCGAGACAATTGACCTCCTGTTCACGCCTTTCACGCAGCTGGATTCGACAACGACACGGGCGTTCGGGGGCACCGGGCTCGGGCTGGCGATCTCGAAGCGCCTTGCCGAAGCGATTGGCGGATCCATCACTGTCGCCTCCACTCTTGGCCAAGGGAGCACGTTCACTCTCCGGCTCCCAATGGAAAGTTCACCTGGAGGAATGGCCCCCGCGCCGTCCCCTTCATCCCGGAGCGCTGGCGGCACATCGCCCTCCAGTCTAGGCGCAGCGACCCGCAAGTCTCCTGAAAGCAAGTTGGTGCTCGTTGTCGAAGACAATCCGGAAAATGCGCTGATGGCGGGGAAAATGCTCCAGAGCCTGGGCTACCACGCCGAATTCGCAACCAACGGGGCAGAGGCAGTCCAGTCTTTCAAGCCTGATAGGTATCTGGTCATCCTCATGGACGTGGTGATGCCGATGATGGACGGCCTTGAAGCCGCCAGACAAATCCGCGGGATCGAGTCCGGATCCCGCGTTCCGATTATCGCGCTGACAGCAAACGTGATGCCCGGCGACCGCGAGCGATGCCTTGCCGCCGGAATGGACGATTTTCTCTCCAAGCCGTTCAAGAGGGATGAGCTCGCCTCGAAACTTGCATGCTTGGCACAT
>CAZRIL010000144.1:0-12644 GCA_964600115.1 uncultured Chthoniobacter sp.
AGCGGCGGAGATGTTTTGAGAGTTTTGAAGAAACTCATGCATCCACAACAGGCTCACCTGCGGTATGAATGCAACGTTTCTGCTGATTCTCACCGAATAGGCAATGCGGGCACCGAGAGACGTGCGCAGGCTGCTGGCGCTTTGATTGTTAACGCGCAGGTCCAACGAGTCGGAACCCGTTTCCGTAAAGGGAACCATACCCACATAAGTGAACTGTCCGGCCATCGTCGGTGTGATCGTGAAGCGTCCGACATTCCAATCATAGCCGAGATCCAGCGTGCCGCTGAACAGTCCGCCTGTCGGATTACTGCGGGCGGTGCGGTCGATCGTGCTGAAAGCGATCGGGCGCTTGACCTGATAACCGGAATAACCTCCGTTGACGATCGCGTTTGCATAGAATCCGCAAGCGTGGGTGTAGGAGGCGTAGAGGCCGAAGTTAATCGTATTGATGGTCGTGGCACCGCCATTGGAATACTCCGAGTACAGACCCTGATAGCCGGAGAAGACGCCGACGGTCACCCCAATGGGAAAGAGGTAGTCCAAGCCCGCTGTCACACCCCCGGAAGAAAAACGGGCACTGGGAAGATTCGAAATGTTGGTGAAATCGCCGAAAAAGCCATCGCCCTGGACCCAGGCGCCCCAGTTGTTGTCAGGCGCTGGAAAACTGGGGGTCAGTGTGCATATTCTTGCTTATTTCTTCTCTTCCTGACCCCCAGTTCCTCCCCAGTTCCTCCCAGTTCCTGACCCCCAGTTCCCTAACCACGTTCAAAGTGTCCCCATCTTGTGCGGACAGTTTGTCACATCCTCTGGCAGGGGGGGTGCCTTTGCAGATCCAATGACCGGAGCAGCTTATCTCCTGCCGGAGCAATCCGGTACGAAATAAGCGGGCTGGAGAATGGTTTAAACCTCTCTCCGTCCGCTGAACCTGTGGATGAATTCGAGCAATTCTGGAATTGAATCCATTCCATCAAGGTGTTCTGCAATGACGGGAATTTTGCCCAGGTAGGGTGTGAGTGCCGACAGAATTGTCTCATGAGGCATCTGTCCCTTGCCAAACATCGGCAAGCTCCATTTTCCATCCGGACCCACCACCATATCTTTAATATGAATCAAACCAAGGGAGGGTCCAAGTATCTTGAGCATTTCCATTAAACGCTCGGAGCGGCATTCGAATTCCGTGGGATGAATGAAATTTGGAGGATCAAAAACGCTCCCCAAAGCATCCGGAGCAATCGCACACGTTTCTGCAGTGACATGCTCATCATGAAGCACATGAGTCCGCCATGGTTCAAAGAGAAGTCTGCATTTATACTCTCGGAGAAAGGGAAGAGCTGCAAGGATATGGTCTCGCAGGGCTCGGCGCGCCGCAGCCGTTCGGTTTTCCGGGACTTCGTCCATCAGATCTCCGTAGGTTCCACTCCAGCAAACAACCGACTCAATGCCTGCAACCCGGGCTTCGCGCACCACCAACAAAAGTGTTTCACCGGTGGTGGGCAGTTGGCATGGACTGTCCCATTTCATAATGTCGCAATAAACACCAAACGAACGGCAGCGAAGGTTCAACCTCTTGAGAGCACATGCCAATCTTTTTAAATCACTTGCTCCATAGTTTGCCCAGCCGAAAGCTGGTTGCACCTCCGTGAAGCCATGACGAGACGCAGCTTCCAGCCACGATTCCAATTGCTCCCATGTCTCACCATAACAGAAAAGCCCGAGCCAGGAAGGAGCTCTCATAGGGCCTGAACTTTCACTGGGAGGCCTGACTCCATGGATTCGTTAACTGCAACCGCCGCCGCCAGGGAATGGGCAGCATCACCATAGGTGCTTCTGACCTCCGAAAAATCCCCCGAGCGAACGGCCGCCACAAAAACCTCCATCTCCCGGAGGTGCGGACTTCTTTCGGCCGTTTCCCGCTGATAATCCTCCTTGATCCTCTCCTTATTGACACACCCCTCCAACTGGTTCTGGGGAAGCTTCTGTTGGTCACCGGTCCCTGCGTATTGACTGTCAATACGGAGCGTCAGAATAGAAGAGGCCGTTCGGACTGTTATCCCGCTTAACCAATGGTCCTGAACCCACGAGTGGGTGTGCGTGCCCGTGGCCCCGCTGGAAAATCGAAAAAGGGTGGATGAGGAATCCTCCACCGTGCATGTTTCATCTTTTGGCGTCACCAAATTGGACCCGAAACTGAATGTCTCAACAATTTCTCCCGCCAAATACCGGTGGAGATCAATCAGGTGAATAGCTTGATCTATGATCGGTCCTCCGGACAGCGCCTTATTCTTGAACCAGGAGGGAATGGTCCATTGGGTGAGAGCAGGGCAGCCGTAGTGGGATTCAACACTCAAGACGGGCTGCCCTTTGAGGAGTTCCCGCATCCTGACAATGGCAGGGGCGTATCTCCACATGAATCCAACGGAAACCGGAATGGAGTTTTCCCGGACGATGCCCGCAATTTCCCTTGCCTCCGCAATGGAGGCTGAAGGCGGTTTTTCAATAAAAATAGGAAGCTTGCGTGCTGCAACTGCCCGGAGGGTTTCCAATCGCGCCACGGGAGGCGCGCAAGAGATAACGGCATCAATCCGATCCTCCCCGGCGAAAAGACCTTCAATTGTATCATAAGTCCTTGCCCCATATTCTTCGGCAGCCTTGGCTCTTGCAGTTTCCAGCGGATCCTGCACGGCAACGCAGCGGCAGTTCCCAATACGCTCAAGGTGTTTGGAGTGGACATTCTGCCACATGTTTCCCGCCCCTATAACGGCAAAGGCAATTTCTTTCATAAGTCACGATAATCCTTCATCCTTCAACTTTTGTCTTGGGGCCGTGGTGACATTGTTCTACGCTCTGTTGATATGAAGGCCCCGATGCATCTTCGATGGAGCAACTTTTCCAAAGGCGGGGACGCGTTCCATCTGTCCGGTTATTCGTTCACGAAAAGCAGCTCCCATGCCCCGCACACCCATGACTTTGCCGAACTTTTTTGGGTGGCGGAGGGTGACGCAACTGAACATCTCCCGGGCACAGAACGCCCAATGCGGAAAGGTACTCTCAGTTTTGTGCGTCCCGAACGAATTCATCATTTTTCTGGAAGTCCGAGAGCCACGCTTATCAATATTGCGATGCATGCGAGAATTCCCAATGAAATGATCAGGAGGTTGGGCCTTGGTGCAGATGCTCCGTGGGGGAAAAATGACAGGACCTGGTTTCTAACACCGTCCTTGCTCGATGAAATTGGAAAAATGGCATTCGAGCTCTCGACAGTTGCCAAATCCCGGCTGGTTTTGGAGCGTTTTCTGCTTAATCTCCTGCATCTGCTTGGCCATGAGGAGGAGATTCATCTTCAACCTGCAGCTCCGGCATGGCTCCGGCGTGCATGCACAGAAATTCAGGAACCCTCCTGTCTTGCGGGAGGTGTTCACGCGTTTGTCAAACTCGCAGGACGCAGTGCCGAACATGTATCTCGCGCAACACGAAAGTGGACCGGCCGTTCGCCGCGACAAATCGTACAAAAACTTCAAATGGGGCTTGCGGGAAGAACCCTCTCCCTGAGCGATGCCAGAATTGAAGATGTGGCTGCGGATTGTGGCTACCAGAATCTGGGCCATTTTTACAAAATATTCCGGCGGCATCACGGTTGTTCGCCCCACCGTTACCGCATAGCTCAGCTGAAGGTTTTCGGAACCGAAAAGGCCAGTAACAAAGCCGCCTGAACAAATCAGAAGGGAAAACTGGGGGTCAAAAACTGGGAAAACTGGGGAAAACTGGGGGTCAGTGTGCATATTCTTGCTTATTTCTTCTCTTCTTCTCCCGCCGTTTGCCTCCTTGTCGGTGCAGACTCCATCTCCTCCTTCTATCCACGACAGCCAACGGCATCCAGCAAAAGATGAAATAATATGCACACTGACCCCCAGTTCCCAGTTCCGACCCCCAGTTCCCCTGACCCCCAGTTCCCCAGTTCCCTGACCCCCAGTTCCCCCCAGTTCCCGAGGATTCTCCCCGCGCATGTTGCGGCATTGGAAGCCGGGATTGACCGCATGCTGGCAGAGATCCCTCCCATGAAAGCCTTCGTCCTGCCCGGCGGGTCGCCGGCGGCTGCGCAAATTCATGTTGCGCGCGCCATTTGCCGGCGGGCCGAGCGCGAGGCCGTCGCGGCGGCGGCCAGCGAGGATATCTCGCCGGAAGCGCTCGTTTATCTCAACCGGCTCTCGGATTTTCTTTTCGCGCTCGCCCGCTATGAAAACCACCTTGCGGGGGTCGCGGAGCAGGAATGGCGGCCGGAACGTTAGCGCGTCTCGCCCAGAATTTTCCGCAAGTCGCCCGCAAGGTCATCCGGGCGTCCGACTTGATCGAAAGTATATACGAGGCGAAGTCGGCCGGCGGGGTCGATCAAAGTGACGTCCGTCGTGTGATCAATCGCACCGGAATCCTCCGCAGGTTTTTGTGCACTGGCGCGGAAAGCCTTGGCCACGGCCGCCATCTCGCTGCGGGATCCGGCGAGGCCAACAAACGGCCCGTCGAATTTCGAGAGAAAGTCTCTCAATCGCTCCGGGGAGTCCCGTTCCGGGTCGATGCTGACAAAGACCACCTGCACGCGCTCGCGGTCCGGTGGCGAAAGCTGCGACAGCGCGCTGGCGAGATGGCCGACCGTGGCCGGACAAATGCCGGGACAATGCGTAAATCCGAAAACCACCAGCACGACTTTTCCCTTCAACGACGCCAGCTCGAATCGTTGCCCGTACTGGTCCGTGAGGTTCACAAGGTAGGGCGTCGGATTTCCAACCCACGGTTTGCCGAACCAATTGGCGTCATTCTCCGCTGGACGGAGCGCGACCAGCGCGATGGGAACGCCCAACGCCAGAAGAAGCGCCAGAGCGGCCACCATCCAAGCGGGCGAGAACATTTTCATCGCGGGCACGATCACCCGCCGGTCGGACATCTTCAAGATTCGCTTTTGCCTCCGCCCGGCTTCTGGGTAACGTCAGTCCCTGTCATGAAAAAGCGCACCCTCCGCATCGGGCTCATTGGATACAATTTCATGGGAAAGGCCCACTCGAATGCCTGGCGTCAGGCGCCGCGGTTTTTTGACCTACCGGCGGATGTCGAATTGCACACGATTTGCGGTCGTTCCCCGGATGGTGTGAAAAAAGCGGCGGCCTCCCTGGGCTGGTCCCGGACCTCCACCGACTGGCAGGCCGTCGTCTCGGATCCGGAGATTGACGTCATCGACATTTGCACACCGAATGACAGTCACCACGAGATCGCGATCGAGGCGGCGCGTCACGGGAAAGCGATCCTGTGCGAAAAGCCACTGGGGATGGATGTCGCCCAATGCGAAGACATGGTGGCCGCCGTCCGCAAAGCGCGGGTCGTGAACATGGTTTGTCACAACTACCGCCGCATCCCGGCTATCGCGCTGGCAAAAAAGATGATCGAGCGAGGTGACCTCGGCGAACGGATTTATCACTACCGCGCCCGTTACGCGCAGGATTGGATCGCCGATCCCGCATTCCCGCTCGTGTGGCGACTCCAGGCAAAAATCGCCGGCTCCGGCACGCACGGCGACATCGATGCGCACATCATCGACCTCGGCCGCTATCTCGTCGGAGAAATCAAAGAAGTCTGCGGGCTCATGGAGACGTTCATCAAAGAGCGCCCGTTGCTCGCCGAGACCGGAGCGGGCCTGGGGGCAAAAGCCGCGAAAAAAACCGGACGTGTCACGGTTGACGACGCCGTTTCGTGGATCGGACGGTTCTCGAACGGTGCCTTGGCGAATCTCGAGGCGACCCGGTTTGCCTACGGCCGAAAAAACCACATCACCATCGAAATCAACGGAAGCAAAGGCTCGCTGGTGTTTGATTTTGAAGACATGAACCGCCTGAAGTTCTACTCGGCGGACGATCCGGCCGACGCGCGCGGATTCCGCGACATTCTCGTCACCGAGGGCATGCATCCCTATGCTGGAAACTGGTGGCCGCCAGGGCACATCATCGGCTACGAACACACCTTCGTGAACACATTCGCCGACTTCGTTCACGCAGTCGTCTCCGGCAAAAGCGTCCAACCCACCTTCGCCGACGGCCTCGCCAACGAAAAAGTCCTCGCCGCCGTCGAAGAAAGCGCGAAGACCCGCGCCTGGGTGAAGGTTTAGAAAACCGGAAGAAATCGGAACACGGAGACGCGGAGGACACGGAGGGTTTTTCGCTGGATGGCCAGCTTAGCTTGACCATCATTTGGAACATCCGTAGGTTCAGGCACGCTCTTTATGCCGGTAGATCCCGCAAAGTCCATTGCTCAAGCCTGGCGCAAGTCCCGTTTGGCCGCGCGCATCTTGCGCAGGCAGGACCGCGGACAGCTCACCCCCGCGACGTCCGGATTGGCCGTCTCCTCGGCGAAGACTCCGCCGTGACGCCCCGCCTGACCCACCAAACCCTCCGTGGCTTGGAGCTCCGTGAAGCCAGACTGCGACTCACCCGCCGGCCGGCTGCTTGATCGGCTCGCTGCAGCCCTTCACGATGAGTCGCAGCTGACAATCACCGTCTTCGGTTCAGATCCGCTTCAGCTTTTCGTGGATTGTCAGTTCCTGAGTCAGGACTGCGATATCATCGCTGACCAAGTCGTTGCGAACGCAGCGGCGGGTCTCACGGAACCGGATTCGTCCGGCGGAGATCTTTACTTCCAACTTTCGGATCCCTTGGCGTTCCGAACCGCGCAAGGCTGGGAGCAACGGGCCTTCCGAGAAGTTCGCGGTGGACACGTCTTCGTTTTTCCGCATCCGTGGGATATCTTGGTTTCAAAAATCGGACGGCTGGAGCCAAAAGATCTGGAAGCATTCCGCCTCGTCATCCAGCGCACCGGATATCCGACGGCGGAGGAATTCAAGGCTCACCTTCAACTTGCCGTTGACCTGTTCCGTCCGCAGTTCCACGAAGAGCGGGGACGCGACTACACCGTCCAGACCCGCAGTCTCTGGAAAACAATCTACGGCGCAGACATCGATCCCCGGCGCGAAATCATCCAACCCGCCCTCGAACGCCGCCGCGTCCAGCAGCAGGAAGGGGAACCCTCGCTGAAAGCCCGGCTGGGTGGGCTGGACTCGTGAGGGACGAAAAAGCCTCACCTCCGACTTGCAGCAGCTCGTCTAGCTTCCAGTAATGGTAGCTCTGCGGAGGCCGAAATCCTGCGCGGTGCTCGCGGAGAGTCTTGAGCGGAACAGGCTCTTCAATTCTCCACCGCTTTCCGATTCGTATGGCGTAACCCACCGAGACACCGGCGAAATATTTATCAAACTCCGGTTTGGTCAGCCCGCTTTTGCCGTTGAACTTCCTCCAAATTGAGTTCGGGGCGGCAGCCGTCACACCTGCGACTTCAAAAGCCCCAACCATCCCCTTCGTTGCGCCCGAGGCATAAACAACCACGAGGTCCCCGGTTTGAACGCGAGGCTTGACGCGACCAAGTTCAACCGACTTTGCCCCTTCGAAGATCATATCCGCGAAGTTCGGGCGAATCGAAAGCAACAATGCGTGATTGGTCGTCATGTCAGGTGAGAGCATACGCATTGGCGTAAATGGATGCGAACTGTGAATCGGAAATCTTGCGCGGAGACATGAACGGCCCTCGGATGCCCAACGCTTCGAGAGTTTCCAGACCCACGGCGTCCCTGAACCGCTCTGTCATTCGAAAACGAAAAGCAACAATCTCTGTGGCGATGTCCCTGCCAGCAGCTTCATAAACATCGCGCCACTCATAAACCCCAAGCCGTTGAAACCGACGAAACAGTTCCTTGGGCTTTCCGACAACAACTTCCTCCAGTAAAGAACACGCTTTAATGCTCATCGAACCATCACCCGCGTCCTTGCTGACATACCAAAGAACTCTACCGGGGGCTGTTAGATTGTTGTTCTCTGTACTTCTACAGTAAACTCCCTCGATGCCGAGATGGAGGTCTTCGCGCAAACCAAACAACAACTGGGACCCAAGTTCGACATCAAAGAAGTGCTGGGCCCACTTCGGCTTAATGGAGACAATAAACGTGGGGATACCTGATTCGATGATTTTAGATGGCCAAGGCGTTCGTTCAAGTGCAGCGCAAGTCGCGACATCACGTGATTCGCAGGCTTTCGTAATCGCGTTCAAAGCGGCTTTCTTCGCGAACTCTTGGGTTGAGTTCAAAGTCATCTTCGAAACTGCCCTCGTGACTTCATCCAGACTTCCCATCGACCTCAATGCGAGTTTAACCCACGTATCTCCGCAGGGTACAAACCCGAACTCGTGTAAAATGCTTCGTCCAGTGGAGTCGAGTTCCGTAGCTGGCACGGTTACGACGCTTCGTCGTTCGTCTGCAGCTGCCTCAAGACAAGCGCGCAGGAAATGACGGAACATCGTTGTTGCCATCGAATGGCGACTGCGTCGCAGAACCGGAATGGCGAGAACTCCCGGTTCGCGGCGATCCGTTACACCCAGCAAAACATGTGCGTCTAAGCAATCTGTGATGATCTGGACGTCCATGACTTTCGGTTGAGTCAGATAGTGGAGCACACTTCTTTTTAGATCGCTGTTGAGCTCGTCTGGCAGCGTAACATCACCCGTCGCCAAATCGAGCGCCTCGGCCTTAAGTAATGCGTTCTTCAATCGTGAGCCTTCGATTCTCGCCGCGCGGTAATCGCCTTCTCGTTCAATTGAGTCAAGATGGTTAATGAGTTCGGCCGGAAGCAAAACCATCAAGCCATGACTCTGATACAATGGCTCGCAACGCTCGACCAACCGTTTGTCGCGCGTAACGAAGAATGGGGCGCCCCCGGCTATAGCGTATGCGACCTGACGCAAATCCGCCTCGTCACGTAAAGTGGCAGATGCGGGAAAACGCGGTCGCAAATCAGAGCAGAGTCTTTGGAAGACTGAGTCGTCCGCCGATAGGTTGGGTGTTTTTCAACCGGTGCCGGCCCGGGCCAGGCTCCGGAATGGGGAAGTAGAAGATGCTCTTTCGATGGCTATCCAGCTAAAAAACGCGTTCCCGAAAGCGGAATTTAGGTGCCACACTTGTGGGAGTGCCATGGAGTGCCCGGGATCGCGCCAAAACACGTGTCGGACGGCGATCCTGCCGTCGGTTTTGCGATGACACGAACGTTTCGTCCGAGTTTTGTTGCGGGATGACACCGACACACCAATCGCAGGCCATTCCGGAAGGCGGGAATGTATCGACACAGTCGTGCCGCGACGATCCTGACGGCGGGAAGGCAGTGGCACGATATCCGCCGTCTGGTGCCCATCGCGCGGGTTGTTTGAGGTGATGGTCGCCATTTCGTTCGGATTCGGATAGGGGTTTTGTGCATGAGTCGGAATTCAGTCCACCGTCCCGGGGCTATCCGCGTGCTTGTGGTCGAGGATGATCCGGGCATTGCGGACGTTTTGGAATTTGCGTTGGGGGCGGCCGGGCATGCTGTTCGGCTGGAGTCGACCGGGGCCGGGGCCTTGCGGGCGCTGGACGCGGCGGATTTTGTTGTGCTGGATATCGGGCTGCCGGACATGGACGGCTTTGAGGTGTGCCGGGAGATTCGGAAAGTGTCGGAGGTTCCGGTGTTGATGCTGACCTCGCGTTCCGACGAGATCGACCGTGTGGTCGGGCTGGAATTGGGGGCGGACGATTATTTGACCAAACCGTTCAGCACGCGGGAGTTGGTCGCGAGGTTGAAGGCGATCAATCGTCGGCGGGCTCCGATGGCTCCGCGGAACGGGCTGCATTTGGATCGGGAACGATGGGTTGCCGAGGCGGATGGAAGTGCGTTGGATTTGTCGCGCACGGAATTCGAATTGCTGGCCCTGCTGGCGGCGCAACCCGGCCGCGTTTTTACCCGGGCGCAAATCCTTGATCATGCGTGGTCGGACGGCGGGTGTGTGACCGACCGCACGGTGGATGCGCACATCAAAAGCCTGCGGCGAAAACTCCCGGAAGCGGAACTGATCGAAACCGTGCGCGGCTTCGGCTACCGACTGCGGGCGTCGTGAGGGCGGGGCGTTTCGGCCGTTGGATTTCGCAGGCGATCTCGCTGCTCGCACCGCCTTTGCACAGCCTCCATTGGAAGGTCTTTCTACTCTGTCTGGTGGCGATTTTTCTGCCGGGGATGTATCTCGCGTGGAAGGTCGGGCAGGGAATCGAGCGCGGCCACCTGCGGTCCACCGAAGCCGGCATGATCGATACCGCGCTCATTGTGGCGGAATCGTTTTCCGCCCGTCCGGCCGCGGGGCTCCCGGTGGCGAGCGAGATCCGCCGCCGTGTTTTTCGCGATGAGGATCCGAACCTGCGTGTCGTCCTCTACGATGCGTCGGGTCGGGTGCTCTCCGATTCCAGCGGTTTTTGGAAGGCGGGGTCGGATCATTCCAACGAGCGCGACGTGCGCCTGGCCCTAGATGGCGGTTACGGGGCCAAATGGGAACGCGATCCCTACCAGCGAGCCGTGGTGCTCTTTAGCGCGGTGCCGGTCTTTCGGGACGGGCGGGTCGATGGCGTGGTGCGAGTGGTGAAAGCCACGTCGGAAGTTCGTCGGTCCGTCATCCGTTCCTTGCTCGACCTCGCGGCACCGGCGGCACTGGCCGTGGCACTGGCCGCGCTGGCGTCCTACGCCCTTTCGACCTACATCACCCGTATTCTTCGCCATCTGGCCGGACAAGCCGAAGCCGTGGCGGCGGGGCGCGCCGGGGTGCATTTGGAGACATGGTCGAAAAGTGAACTGGGCGACCTGGCGCGTGCCTTGGAAAAAATGCGGCTCAAGCTCGAGGGACGCGCTTATGTGGAAAACATGGTCACGACGCTGTCCCACGAAATCAAGACCCCGCTCGCCGCGATCCAAGGGGCCGCCGAGATTGCCAGGTCCTCGCCCGACGAGTCCGTGCGTCACAGGTTTCTCGACAACATTCTGCGCGAGACGGGGCGTCTGGCGGCAATCGTGAACAACATGCTGGCGCTGGCCCGGATCGAGTCCCAGCCGGTGGAGGCGGCGGCATTCTGCTCACTGCGTGAGGTCGCCGGCCTCGCAGCAGAGTCGGCCGCGCGACAGGCTGAAACGCGCAAAGTTCGGTTGGAAACGGCTTGGCCGGATCAGGACTGTCCCGTGAGGATTTCCGCCGATTCGTTACGACGCCTGCTGGACGTGCTGCTGGAAAATGCGGTCCAGTTCACACCCGATGGCGGGACGGTGCGAATGGTCGTCGAGCCGCTCGCCTTGTCGATCCGCGACGAGGGGCCCGGCATCCCCGAGGCCCACAAGAACCGTGTCTTCGAGCGGTTTTTTACAACGCCGCACCCGGTCACGGGCCGGCGGGGCACCGGTCTGGGCCTCGCCATCGCGAAATCCATCGCCGACCGCGCGGGAGCCGTCCTCTCGCTGGAGAATCACCCGGAAGGGGGAGCAGAGGCGCGGGTGATTTTCGTCGGCTGATTTCACGGTTTTTTCACCGTCGTTTCATCAAACGTTCACGAGAGGCCGCCACTCTCGGGGCATGAAATGGTTCCTCATTCTTGCCCTCACGATGGCTCCCGGATTCGGCGCGGAGGAATCCGCACGGGTGACGTTGCCGTTGGCGGAGTTTCAGCGATTGAGCGATGCCGGTCGATTGACAGTCGAGGAAGTTCCGGTCGGCTCCGTCGTGCACCGGGCCGACTATGCGATCACGGTATCCGACAAGTTCGCCGTGGCCGAGGCCACTTGGGACCTGGAGACGTTTTCGGGGAAGCTGCTTCTCGTTCCTCTTCTCGCGAACGTTTTGCTGGAGTCGGTGGAGCCGGCCGATGCGTCGGTCGTGCGTCAGGAAAATGGCTTTGCCTTGTTATCGTCGCAGGCCACCCGCCGCGTCATCACGGCTCGATTTCGGATCCCGGCGGAGATCCAACGCCAGGGCTCGAGCTTTTCCTGCCGGTTGCCCGAGGCGGTTATTGCGCGGATGAAACTGACCCTCTCGCCGGGTCTGGGCGAGGCGTCCGTCGCGGGGGCAGTGAATCTCGGCGAGGGTCGTTGGCAGCTTGGAACGGAGCGACTTCTTCAAATCGCCCTCCGTCCTCCCTCTGCGGCCCCGGAGGTGTCGGTCACCGCCGTGCCGATGCCTCCGGTCGTGAAGGAATCCCGGCACAAGATGCGCCTTGTGCGTGACGGGACGTTTCTCAATGCCTCGACTTGGGTCATCGCGCACGACGAGCCGATCCGTCTGCCGCTGGAACTTGGCGAAAACACGGAGATTGTTTCCTGTAAGGTCTCGGGCGTGGCCACTGCGCCGCTTCGTCGTGATGCAAAGACGGTCGAAATTCAGCTCCCCGCAGGCTCCGGACCGACCACGGTGGATCTCACCTATACCGGCTCGTCGTCCGCGTTTGAACCGGTGCGCGGAGAGTTCGAGCTTCATCTGCCCGGGACCGGGTTTTTGATTGAGGCGCTCGAATGGGAGCTAGCCATCCCGGCGCCGTTCGAGCCCGTGGCGGTGGAGGGAAATTGCGAATTTCTGCCCTCCTCGAAGCGCCAGGAACTCCGCCTGAGCCGTGAACTGTCGCGCGGCGACCCCGCACGAATCCGCGTCTTTTACCAAAAACCCGACACCACCAAACAACCATGACACCACTCCGTCTCTTCGCCATCCTGTTCATCACCGCCTGCACCGCC
>CAZRIL010000145.1:0-12479 GCA_964600115.1 uncultured Chthoniobacter sp.
AGCAGTCCCTTGGTGCGCCGCTACCGCCGGGAGAAGGCGTCGATCCCGGCAACCCTCACCGACCGTGTGGAGCACCTCTATAGGCTGTTCCTCGCCCCCATGACGCTTTGGCCATTCAATATCCAGGGGTTCCTTGAACAGGTTCTCGATGCGATAAAGTCACGGCGGAAGCTGGATGCGGCCATGGAACTGCTTTTCCATGTCCTCCCTCCGGTCCCGGATGAAAAAACGGTGGATGCCGTGATGGCCCATGAACACGATGTCCAGTCAGGGCGGTATGAGCATCTTGTCCCGGCTTCGTTGGCGAAGTTTTCCGCCAGTGAACAGGCCTTGGCCAAAAACAAGGCATTCCAGGCCGATTGGAAGCAAGTAGCGGCTTGCTTCAATGTCACCCTGTATGCCGACCACAAAGGAGTGATCCGGCGAACCATGGTTCCCGAGCGCAACCTTCGGACAAACTTCGATCCGGACTGGAAAACGGAGGCCGGCCGGTTCCAGGCCGTCTTCGATACCTTTTGTGCCAAATGGAACCTCTACGGCATGCAGGACGGCAAACCCCTCCTGCAGAAACTCTCCGTCAACCTGACTCCCTTCGGAACGATGATTTTCATACCTGCCTATTGGTCATTCGATCCCAAACGTGATGTGGACTGGCGATTGATCACCAGACTCCATAGATCCCGTGGACAACACCGGCAGGGGCCGATACTGGCGGAAGGAGCGGAGCAACGTCGGGCCGATGCGGCAAAATTGCCCCAGCTAGAGGCAGAGGCCAAGACGTTAGGGCTACGTGGAGAGAAACGTCTCCAGTTCCTATGCAAGGGTCTCGGATGGGACCTGAGGACCGACGCGAAGCGCCTTTCCCGACTGCGGAAACTCCTCTGATAATTCGGGACAACGATTGTCCCCATTCCTGTCCCTCGAAGGCGGGAGTTTGCGCCTGCATTGTTGCCGTCATGACAACGCAGGAAATCCAAATGGTGACGATCCCCGAGCGGAGGACAGCATGAGTGAAGTGTCCACGAAGACAGGCGACAGCGGAGGACTGGGGACCAGGAAACCCGTCCGTAAACGGGAGAGCTACCTTCCAGAAACACTGCGATCCCTTCCCCAGAGCATTGATGCAGAAAAGGGCGTTCTTGGTTCGATCCTTCTTTTGCCCACAACGGTCCTTGATGAATGCATCAAAAGGCAGGTTACGGCAAAATACTTCCATCTACCGGCACATGCTCTGATCTTCTCGACCCTGATCGAAATGCAGGAACAGAAGAAGCCGATTGACCTGATTTCCCTGACGCAATTCCTTGAAGACACCCACAAGCTGGAAGAGGTGGGTGGAGCGGCGGCGGTGACGGACTTGTTTACTTTCGTCCCAACCGCAACCAATGCGTCCTACTACCTGGAAATTGTGAGAGAGAAGTATCTCCTGCGGCAAATCATCTCTACCTGCACAGAATACGCGGCAAGAGCATATGATGAGCAGAACGAGGTGCCGATCCTGCTCAACGAGGTGGAGAAAAAAGTCCTCGCCATCGGACGGGACAGGTTCTCCGGGGTTTCCAAGAACATCAAATCACTCGCTCTGGGTGCCTTGGAGTCCGTGGAGAAGCTGTTTGAGAATCGTGGGGCGCTCACCGGCCTGTCCACCGGCTTGAAGCATCTGGATGAAATCACCAACGGCCTCCAGCCGGGGGAAATGATCGTCATCGCCGCCAGACCATCGATGGGCAAGACAGCGCTGGCCATGAATATCGTTGAGCACGCTGCCGTCACCGACGGGAAGTGCGTGGCCGTTTACAGCCTGGAAATGACCGCCGAACAACTCGCTCTGCGCATGCTCTGCTCAATGGCAAGGGTTGACATGAAGAAAATCCGCAATGGCTTCATGTCAAAGGCCGAGATGAACAGCCTTGTTCAGGCGACAACCAAAATGTCAAAATCACGGATCTTCATCGACGATACGCCCAGCCTGGACGTGATGGAGTTCCAGGCGATAGCCCGTCGCCTGGACAACGAGAACCGCCTTGCTCTGATCGTTGTGGATTACCTTCAGCTTATGCGATCTCCCTCGCGACGGGGGCAGGACAACCGTCAGGTGGAGGTCGCGGAAATCTCGGGCGGTATCAAGGCCTTGGCCAAGGATCTAAAAGTTCCCATCATCGTTCTAGCCCAACTCAACCGAAATCCCGATGCCAGAACCGGTGCGGTGAAAGGGAAACCAAAATTGAGCGATCTGCGGGAATCTGGGGCAATCGAACAGGATGCGGATTTGGTGGGTCTGCTGTGGCGTGAGGAAAGATACATTGATGATGAAGACGAGAAAAAGGAGGCAGAGGGAAAAGCAGAGCTATTGATCGAGAAGCACCGCAATGGCGAAACTGGGACGATACTTCTGACTTTTCTGGGTTCGGTCACCCGATTTGAGGATCGAGCTGCAGAGGGGCGGTCGCCACAGGGGTAAATGCTCTCGGGTTGCAAGAACCCGTCTGAAGGACGATTCAAACTTCGACCAAGGTCGTTACGGCAGCCCTGGTCTTTGAAATCGATTTCATCAGATCATCAAAGCGGCCCTGACCATTCCCTGGCAAACAGAGATCCATCTCAGGATCGTTCCGCAGCGATTTGATTTCTTCGGTGAGATGTTCGAGGGATTTCAAAAAGTGGCCTGTGGTTGATTTGGTGAGGAGATCTAGGTAGGTCTCGAACCACTCCTCTTCGATCTTGAAGCCTTGCATCGCCGCAAGTGCACCAAGGTGGTCGTCCATGAGGCCCAGCAGAGCAGCATGAGCGAGCCGCTGAGAACTGCAAGCCGAGTGGTGAAGGGTGATCGAGGCAACCACCGGCAGAGCGCCACGGCACCATTCAGTATCCCTAGCCTCAACCGCAGAAAGGCAGGCGAGCAGCATGCTGTTCCCATCCAACTGCCGCAGGCTGACATGGGGCTTGATGTCATCCCAGTCAGCCTCGACTGAGGCTAGATATGGCACCCAAAAGCAGGCACCCGTCACGCGTTGCTTTTCATCCAGTGCTGAGAATCGGTCTGCCATACGCACGCGCCATGCCGACATGTTCTCGGAATACGTGCCGATCACGCTGCAAAGCTCACGAAATGCGTGGACGTCAAGTTCCTCCGCTTCATTCAGGATGATTTCACAGATTGCAAGCGCCTCCTCACCCATTCCCAGTTCGACTTTGCCATCCAGCTCCTCAAACAGTTGCCCGATTTCTTCGTTGTCCATGCACAGAGGTTGGCTTGGGATCGCTCGATGCGCGAGGGATGCGATTGGGGACTTTGAATGCCATCGACAGTAAGGCTAGATTGTGACAATGCTCCGACCATGAAATCACGTTCATACGACTGGTATTACTTGAAAATGGGGTTTCAAAATCAAGACCTTCATCGGCTTGACGCTTCCCAGCCGACTGCGGCGATTTATTTCGGCAGGTCCCGTGTGAAGAACCTGGGTGCTGGCAGGGGGGAACCACAGGCAGTCGACTTCTACCAATGCGGGGAATCTCCAAGACGAAACAACACGCGAATGATCGTGATGGCCGGCGCCGACATTTGGATTTTAAAACCAATGGGCTCAGTATACGAGGAAGAACCTATTCCAAGAAAGGGAACCATCCTCAAGGTTATGCCGGTCAAAATTGTTAAGCGGGCTAAAATGATCGAGGTTCCTGCTGTTCTAGCAGGGCTACGATCCAATAAATACCTCGGTTTTGGCACGTTCCGTCCGATCGGAAATTGGGGAAACATAAAAGCTTTCCACTCCGTTCTTGGTGAACCAATGCCAAAAGAACACATGGAGGCTGACAACTGTGGCCCTGATCAACTGATCGAATGCCTTGGTTCAATCGAGCTTGAAACGCTAGTGGCAAAGGTTCTGGAAGCGGCAGGATGTTTCGTTCCCGCGCATCGGGGTGGAAGCTTATTCGCGGCAGACATTTCCGCGAGGAATCTTGGATCACGGAAGATAGACCTCGACGGTCTTGTCATTCCAGCAAAGCGGTGTGCTTCAATCCAGATCAAGGGTTGGTCTGACACGGAGAAACATTCTGATGTAAATTACATGTTCCGACTACCAAAATACCGACCTCTCGGAAAAGGGGAGTTCTCGGCAGAATGGTTGCTGCGTGTTCTTGAAACCCGAAAGAGCGATCCAGACTTCGGTCGTGTTCGGGCATGGCTTTTCAATTCACTGGCATGCTGGCTCCCTAAAGATTTCCTGCGGCATTACAGCCTGTCCCGACAATAATCGCGGGAAAGTGTCAGAGGGATGTGAGTCACAATGCTTTCAGTGAAAAGATGGCAACCCTCTCGAAATCGAAGATCATCGCCTTTCGGCAATGCCCTAAACGCCTCTGGCTGGAGATTCTTCGACCGGATCTCCGCGAAGACTCTCCCGCCTCGCAAGCCAGGTTCCAAGTGGGGCACCAGGTTGGGGAGATTGCCACAAAACTCTACGATTGCAAGGGGAGCGGGGTATTTATCGACAGGGACAAGGACGGATTCAAGGTGGCGTTTGAGCAGACCGCAAAACTGATCGAAGAGGCGAGGCGACCGATATTTGAGGCAGGATTTCGGCTTTCTGGGACAATTGCCTTTGCGGACGTGATGATCCCTATCGTCAAACGGGGGCGACGGTCGTGGAAGATGGTCGAGGTCAAATCCTCCGCCAGCGTGAAAGATTACCACGTGGAGGATATCGCCGTTCAGTCTTACTTGGCGCGAGGGATGGGAGTCAACCTGACCTCCGTCGCAGTGGCGCACGTCGACAGTTCGTGGACGTATCCGGGCGGTGATGACTACCGGGGACTACTTACCGAGAACGATTTGACCCAGGAATCAATGGAACTATCGGACGAGGTGTCCTCTTGGTTGCAGGAAGCTCACAAGACGGCGGAATTGAAATCCGAACCGGAGATCTCTCATACGACCAGCTCGAAGGCGTGAGAGACGGGGGGATGGCCATGGAGGCTTTTGCGGAAGCGATCTGTCCGGAAACCTCAGCAGAACGAAAAGAAGAGATACGGTGTCAATTATTCGAGTATTGCAAACTGGACACCCTGGCGATGGTCGGACTTTGGAAGTGTTTCTTGGGATTGACGAAACCGGAGATCGCTTCGGTCAGATAAATAGCCAGCGAAAGATTATACCTGATCAAAAAACCTTCTTGCGAGTTGACCGGTCGCGAGTGGTGTTGATCGTCATGGGACCACTGGTTGACCGATGAACTTGGGATGCGGGGACTGGAAAAGCCAATGGTGATGCAAAAGGCAATAAAACTGGTAGATGCCGCGCATATTACGTCGACTTCGTTGGTCGCTCTGTTTCGGGCTATCGCCGACCAATTGAGCTGATGATGCCGAATTGAGGAGGCGCACAATTAGCGCGAGGGCATTCGGCACATAGATCTGCACGAAATCACGCGCTTCCGGCTTTGCGAATACCGTTAAGGCGAGCATGAAGAATGGTAAGATTGCTCGCTATTACTAACAAATATAAAATCTCTACTTTAGTATCATTTTGTGCACAAATGTCATTGTATTAAACCTAATCTTAGGAGATACTTATTTAATCGCCGGGATCACACTTTCTAGGCTTATCGGAGCAGCTCCCAGAGCGGCATCGGAGAGTTGTAGAGGTTTAAAACCGGTTCCTAAAATCTATGTATTACAATAGACATCACGTAAATTACATTCCAGAAGCAGAGTCTTATGTGAAAGTCGGAGTTGCCGCAAGGCACCTCGGCCTGTCAAGCCCGACCGTCAAGCGACTGGCGCGACAGGGAAAAATACCATCGTGCGAGGTGGATGGCATTCTCCTGTTTAGATTAAGCGAAATCGATGCGGCAATAAAAAAGGCAGCGCACTAATTATCTATGGACATCAAAATTACTTTGAGCATTCCGCCGCGTGAATGCGCCGACAGCGACCCATGTCAGTCTGAATCCCCATCTGCCAGCCCGGCAGTTGCGGCCAATGAATCTCCTGAGGAGGCGTGCCGTGACGCTGATGGAGACTCTGATTGCCCTGAAACGCCCTTAAAACCTTGTCGCCATGTGATCCCTGTTGTGTCCCGGCCAGCTTTGGACGGTCGCTTGGCAATGGGGTATGGGTCCCAAGACGACAGAGGCGAAAAGCAATGCGCCCGTGTATCAGCCTACAAGGACCGATACAGGGCGAGGATCGAGGCCATTGCCTTCTCGTTAGAACGAAACTGCACCCCTGACTCAACGATAATTATCTATGTCGATGACGATTTCGCGGATCAGTTGCGCCTTTACATCGAATATTGGAGGATGAACGACTGGCACAAGCGCGACCAGACAGAACTTGCGGCCCGTCGATCATGGGAGCGCATATATGCCGTGCTCCCGCGCACAGAGGTGATCGTCGCCAATGTGTCGGCGATAGACAATCCTGCCCAGGTTGAGCTGCGGGAGGAGGCGCTGAAGTGGGTGAACCGGAAGGCGATGATGCTTCGCCCGGCGTTCAACCGGCCCTCGTATATGCGGAAGGTGAACTACATGCGGCGTGGCGGAGGGTTTACGGGAAGGAACAGGAAGGGCGACTGCTGCGGAAATGCTCATCCCCCGAACGCGCAGTGCGCCGGAGAATCAAAAATGCAAACTCCTCCCAGAAGATATCGGGGATGGTGTCCGCTGTGCGGATTCGCATTGATTACGAGGGTAGCGAAGGCCGGCCGATATGCGGGGAATTGTTTCATTGGGTGCACTGGTTATCCCCGCTGCCGCTTCACCAGGCAGATGTCGAAGCCTTGATATTTAGGTGATAAGCCCCACCGGCCCGGATTAATCCCATATCCGCACCGCCTCGGTGCTCTGGAACGGGGAGCGTCACAAGGCGAATTGGCTACTTCTTCTGCAAGCGCCTGCCGTTCTCCAGTTTTAATTGAGTTTTTGCTCGTGGCTTGCGGCGGGGGGGCGGCGCTTTTGGACTCCAGTGCTCCGCTTTTTGTGTCCCTCAATTGCTACGGCAGCTTTCTCCGTCTGAATTGCTAGACGAATACTTTCGGAGAGACCTACCTTCGCCAGCACGAAAGCAAATGCTGCAGAAACAATCCCGATTGCCCAAGGAGCTGCTTTCGCGACTGCTCGCATGATTTCTGCCTGCGCACGAGCACGAGGAGAGTATTCAATGACTATCTTTGTCAGTGTTTCAGCGGCGGTCTTGGATACCGGGCCAACATTTTTGCGAATTGTGTCAGTTAAAAGTGCTACGACAGGTGCCGGTATTGCCATTTGAGTGCGGTTACATCTTCGCATAGCACGAGGCAATGCATCGTGTCTACATTCTATTCGTTTCAGCACCAAATTCGGTTTCCCAATCCATTAAATGAGGTCGCAGAGATATCCATCTGAGGGGATCAGAATGGGAATGGTGGACCTTTTTCGTCGAAATCAAGTGGAACAGACACTCCCGCCACTTTCTGTCGACCGCTTTCCACTTCTTAGAAAAAAGAGCATATTTTTATACCAATTTGGAGACCTGTTTTGGAGATCAAAGCTCCCTAAAACCGAGGTTATTTGATTTCTGGCCCGATCCGGAGACCACAAATGCGACACCGGACCTTTTTTCTCAAAAATGCAGCTCCGAAATCTGTCCGTGGCTCCTGAGCCAACCAGCACAGTTGCCAAGATGAAAATCCTGAAAAAGGCAGAAATGTTACCGTTGGTAATCTTCCGGTGACCGCATTTGCGATCGATGTATCCAACCGGCTCCCTACCCTATCAATTCACTCGCAACCCTTGAATAAGGCCTCCCAGGAGCTGTCCAGCGTGGTCCTGATCCTGGCCAGCGTCGCAATCGGAGGGAAATACTCACCTGCCTCCACGCTCTGCCAATACCGCGAACTGAGCCCCGACATTTCTGCTGCCTGTTCTTGCGTGAGGCCCAAAGTGATCCGCATGGTTGCAACATTTCTACCGAACCGTCTGCGGAGCGAACAGGGGACCGGCTTTTTCGATGGCATGGCCGCCATCGTTGCGAAAATCAAATGCGCCAAACACGAGGCTTTACCTCGTTATTTCAATGGGTGTAGAAGAGATCCAATCTGCTCCTCCATTGCAGAAACATCCCGGAAACTGCTCTCGCATGGCCAAGAAAAAAAATCCATTTGGTGAAACCCTTGAGAAACTGGGTGAGGCGGCGAAGGAATTGGAGGCCAATATCCACACGCCACGGAAGGCCATGTTGCGGATAATTCCCAACTTGCTTCCGCATCCAAGCACACAAGAGGGAGAGAGCCTCGACATTCCTGGCTTCTCCCAGTTGGACAGCTACAGCTGCGGGGCAGTGGCCGGATGGATGGTCCTGAAGGCGCTCCAGCCGGAGGCGAATTTCAAAGATTTCTATCTGCGTTGTTCCCCAACTCCAGAGGACGGCCTTGGGGACAGAGCGCTGTTGAAAGCCCTTCGTGCATCGAGGGTCGGCATCAGCACGAAACTGGGAGGAATGACCTTTGAGGGCATAAAGAAAGCAATTGGCGACGGCTTCCCGATCATCACGATTGTGGATCGTCCCGGGACCGAGAATGCCCACTGGGTTGTCATCTACGGCTACAGCCAAAAACCGAAGCTCGTCTATCTGGCTGGAAACAATTTCCTAGGTATCCATAGCAAGCAAATCGGCGGTCCCAATCCCGTCCTGTTTAGCGATTACTCACGGCTCACCAGAGGATACCCCGCGTATGTGTGTTGGGGAAAGGCATGAAAACTATCCCGGTAATCACCGTTGATCTTGATCTCCCTGCCAGGGAGCGCTGGGCCGAGGTGCCGAAAGCCCTCCAGCAGACGGCTAGGCGTCTTGCCAGAAAGATGAAGGCGGAAGATACCACCAAGGGCGTTGCTGCCCTCACCCTCCGGTTGGTCACCAAAGCCATCAATCCCTACCGGGATGACCTCAAGGCTTGGGCGACCCTGACAGGAACCGACATCGGGGATCTTGTGGTTGCCAATTTTGCTTACGAGCTGGCCATGGCAGCACAAGTGGCTGAATCGATCTGGGAGAAAATGAAGAAATTGCGCGGGTTGGGCTGCACAGCCGGTGCCACTTGGAGCCGCGAGGAAGGAATGATACACCTGCGCACCTTGGACTGGCCCCTTGCCGGCTTGGGAAAAAGCGCCGTCGTCTTTCACATGATCAATGCGCCAGCCGGTGATTTCTACAACATCGCCTTCCCCGGATTTGTCGGCGTCCTGACCGGATTCGCCCCTGGACGCTTCTCGGCATCGATCAACTACGCCACACCGGACTCGGTCCCGTCATTTGGTTGGCCACCCAGTCACCTGCTACGGCACGTTTTTGAGGAATGCGGCAGCTACAGCGAGGCGCTCCAAACGCTCAAGGGCACTCTTACGGGCAGTCCAGCCTTGATCACCCTCGTTGGCACCAAGCGAAACGAGGCCGCAATCATCGAGTGTTCAGGCAGGAGAAACAGGGTCTTCGGCATGGCCAAATCGCAGCCAATCGCCATCTCGAACGATTACCTCTCCGGCGATCTGAGAAACGCGCGGAACGATCTCGGACCAAAAGCGATTCGGCCTAACGAACAGGCCCCCGAGCAGGATATCTTTGCCCCTGACCGGCGAAACTCCATGCTCAAGAGGCTCAAGGCGACTCCGCTTACCTCCGCCAAGTCGGCACAGAAGCTCATCAATGCGCATCCGATCAAGAACACGGAGACGAAGGTCCAGGTGACAATGGCTCCCCGGAGCGGTTCGCTGGTCGTCTATGGGATGGAGGGCAGGAAGAGAGTTTCGGAATTAGCGATTACAACAAGCTAAATGAAAGTAGGGACTAAAAAGAAGCAGACGCTGAAAGCAAAAGGCGGGAAGTCATCAAGAGCCTTACCTGCAACCGTGCCCCGCATCTCGATAGCAACGACTATACACGACCTAGTCAGACCGTTATGTGAGGTCTGTGCAAAAAGGGCGCTGCCCCACAGTCATTGTGATTTGTGTGGAAGGAAGGCCCACCTCAACCACTTAAAAAGTCTGGCTCGAAATCACAAAAAATACAATGTGATCGAAAAAGATGTCAAAAAGGCATCGTTTGTTTGCTCACGTTGCAAAAGGGCCAGAACCTACCTGGATTGCTCACTCACGGAAGAACCCTTTTACGCAACAGAAAATTGTGCCGAGAAGTGGAACCAGTCTGGTAAACTAACCAGCCTGTTGCCGTATCTTGAGATCGCCAATAAGTATAATGCAAGGAGGTTCGAGACATTGTCCCCAGAAGGATTATCCCTTTTGGAGGGGGCCTTCGAGCAATGCGAAGAAAATCTCCGGCTCTTTGTCGGAGGGACTAGGTATGAATATCTGAAAGGCTTCGACGTTGAGCGAGTGATTTCCCGAATCGAGGTAGGAGAATCGCTTAATTGCCAAAACCCTCCAGAGGTCGAGGATTACTTAAAGCGTTACTGCGCCCAGCTTGGCGCGAATGGATATATCAAGTTTTTCCACGACAAGAAGATTGAACATCATCAAAATTCGGTAATTGCGGGCCACGGTCCGAAGGGGAAACCATATTACCGCACCGAACGCTGGACAACGGCCTGTTACGTCGGCTATGCCGAAGCGGTAATTCTGCGACCTCGAAAATCCAAACCTCGTAATTAACATGATCGCCGTAGCATGGATCACGGTCGCCCTGATAATCGCCGCCCTTCTCTGGCTGGGGTGATAAAGAGATCGAACACCTACCGCTGATGAGGTTTTCAAACGAACTCCTTGCTGCTGTGATTGAACTTTTGCCTCAGGTCTCGAGGATTCCAATCGCAGACATGAGTGAGGAGGAGGAGCGAATGGCGGTTCAGAAGGCAGCCAGAATTGTCAAGTTGCTCGCTGAACAGCTTCCATCATCCACTGAAGTCTCCTCGCAACTGACGACGGAACCCATGCCAGGTAACCTCGACGATGGTTTTGGAACGAGGGAATGGATCCGCTTGCCAAAAAAAGGTAGGTGCCCCTATTCGGGATTAACACGATCCGCCCTCAATAATTTAATTTTGCCTTGCCCGATAAACGGTTTCAAGGCACCAGTGCGGAGCGTCAGCCTTCGCAAGCGGAACCAAGTGAGGGGAACTCGACTTATCCACTACGGATCACTCATGGGCTATATCCGAGACATGGAGAAGGAGCAATCAGAAGAGAGGTTGAAGAACAACTGAGGATCCACAGTCTTTTTGACATGCTGGCCTGAATTGCAAAACATTCCCGCTGATGACGGTTTGATTGGCTGCATGGAAGGCAGGCATTCCACCAGACCCGTCAGGCCGGAATCACCGCCGATCTCACGATAGCCTCCTGTTCCATCGGGGCACCTGGATATCCGATCACAAGGCACTCCCGCAGGTAACATGACAGGAACCCACGGAATCCCCCGAGCCTTTCATACTGCGCCGTGTGGACGCACTCGTGGGCGATCAACCGGCGATCACCCCAGCAGTCTTTCCGGACAAAGATCCCGTAGCGCAGCGACATCCCGGCTGTGTGTGGTGAAAACAATCGCGTAATCCGGGCCGCGAACATCAGGACAGGATTGCCGGGAAGTGGAATGGCAACGACCCTGAGCAATCGAATTCGTTCTGGATGCTCCACGCCCATCAGCCTGGCATCCGATAGGTTGGGTTCACAGAGCGGCACACCCTCACGCAATATTCTCGCCTCAGATCGCTGTGCCCACCGGACAGCGAAAGGCAGGATCAGGGGGAAGAGGTTCAGGAGGAGATTCACGGCTCAGATATTGCCACGCCCTGTGGGGAAGCCATTCGATCCCTTCTTTGGCCCTGACAAAATCTGTTTCTCCAGAGCCAGGACAAACGAATCGATCTGTTCCAAGTCCTCAGGTGAGGAATTGGCACGTCGCCAATGGAACGTGCGGTCCTCCAGCCAATCCATAAAGAATCCAGATACCGGCAGAGTGCGGATGGTCCAGCCGTCGAGGTGGATGCAATCGGATCCCACAAAAATCTCTTTTGGGAATGGAAGGGCCGGAAGCTGTTTGGGGGAGGAGATCACTTCTCCAGATGGCGAGAGGGCATAAAAAAGATCGTCAGCTTCCGTCCACTCCCGCTCCGCGACGTCAGAAAAAACGTGTCGCTTGCAGTAGCCCCCGGTTTCAGCAGCCGTTCTCGCCAGAAACGAGGCCCCGCAGATACTGCAGATCGCCCTTTCCTCCTCCTCTGGCCAACGCTGGTCCATCAGGGGATCATGGCATGGCAGGCTCCAGAACGGAAGCCCGGTTCATTGATACCGGTAGAGCAAATTCACCGTTTTAAAGATTCTCAGCCCCTCCGATTCTTGATACTTTTCGAAATACTGCGCTGCATCAAAGGATGGAGCAGAAATCCAAAAATAAACCAGTGATTGATCAGAACTTTCCGGGTGCTGACCAAAGGCGGCAGCCTGCCCCTTGAAACTCCGGAGAGACCATGGCCGCGCATTCTCCCT
>CAZRIL010000146.1:0-12463 GCA_964600115.1 uncultured Chthoniobacter sp.
GGAGACCTCTACGAATACATGCTGGGGAAGATCGCCAGCGCCGGGCAGAACGGCCAGTTCCGCACCCCGCGCCACATCATCCAGCTCATGGTCGAGCTTACCACACCCTCCGCCAAGGATGTGATCTGCGATCCCGCGTGCGGCACGGGTGGGTTCCTCGTCGCGGCGGGCGAATACCTCCGCGACCATCACCCGCAGATCCTCCGCGACGCCAAGCTCAAGAAGCACTTCCACGAGGACGCCTTCCACGGGTTCGACTTCGACAATATCATGCTCCGCATCGGCAGCATGAACATGCTGCTTCACGGCGTCGAAAATCCCGACATCCGCTACCGCGATTCGCTCGGCCAGGACCATGCGGGTGAAGAGGAAAAATACTCGCTCATTCTAGCCAACCCTCCTTTTGCCGGCTCGCTCGACTACGAGAACTGCGCCAAGGATCTCCAGCAGATCGTCAAGACGAAGAAAACCGAACTCCTCTTCCTCGCCCTCTTCCTGCGCCTGCTCAAGCCCGGCGGACGCGCCGCCGTCATCGTTCCCGACGGCGTGCTCTTCGGTTCGTCGAACGCCCACAAGACCCTGCGGAAAATCTTGGTTGAGGATCAGAAACTCGATGCCGTCATCTCGCTGCCCGGCGGGGTGTTCAAGCCCTACGCCGGTGTTTCCACCGCCATCCTCCTCTTCACCAAGACCAACTCCGGCGGCACGGATCATGTCTGGTTTTATGATGTCGATGCGGACGGGATGAGCCTCGACGACAAACGCACCGAACTCCTCCCGCCGGAAAAGTTCGGCCCGGTGCCGAAGACCGCGCTGACCGCCGCCGACCACGCGAAGAACAACCTGCCCGACATCCTCGCCCGGTGGGGGCGGCGGGACAAAGCCGAACGCAAAAACCCACGCACCGCGCAAAGCTTCTGCGTGCCCAAGGCGGACATCGCCGCGCAGGGCTACGACCTCTCGCTCAACCGCTACAAGGAAGTCGTCCACGCCGAAGTCGCCCACCGCAAGCCGCGCGAAATATTCAAAACGCTGGGCCAACTGGAGACGGAAATCCAGCAGGGCATGGAAGAACTGGAGGGGATGTTGTGGTGAAGTGGCCGCTTCGCCAACTTGCTGACTGCTGTCAGCTCATCACCAAAGGCACGACTCCGACGAGCTTAGGAATGCCCTTTTCGGATTCTGGAGTTTCCTTTCTTCGCGTGCAGAACATCCAGCAAGGAACTGTCGAGTTGAACGGCGACACGCTGTTCATCGACGCGCAGACCCACAAAACCCTTGAACGCTCACGAATTCAGCGAGGCGATGTTCTGCTCTCCATCGCCGGAACAATCGGTCGCTCCGCAGTTGTGCCGGAATCCGCACCGGCAGAGTTAAATTGCAATCAGGCCGTCGCAATTATTCGCATCCAAGACCATCTGGATACCCGCTTTCTTTTTCGTTGGCTGAACACGCCGGATGCGATGTCACAAATGACCGGCGGCATGGTGACTGGGACGATTGCAAATCTCAGCCTAACCCAAGTTCGGCATCTCAAAGTTCCTGCACCCCCGCTAACGGAGCAGCGGCGGATCGCGGAGGTGCTGGATCGGGCGGAGGCGTTGCGGGCCAAGCGCCGCGCCGCCCTCGCCGAACTCGACTCCCTCACCCAATCTCTCTTCCTCGACCTCTTCGGCGACCCGATGAAGAACGAATGCGGATGGACGCTACTAAAAGTCGGCGTTGCTGGCCGTGTTCAACTCGGGCGCCAGCGCGCTCCGCAATATCAGTCCGGTAAACACACCCGGCCCTACGTTCGTGTCGCGAATGTTTACGAAGACCGCCTCGCCCTCTCCGATGTTTTGTCAATGGACTTCGACCGCGAAGACTTTGAGGCTCACCGTCTGGAACACGGGGACATTCTTCTCAATGAAGGCCAGAGCACCGAACTCGTGGGGCGGACGGCCATGTGGAGAAATGAAATTCCCGGCTGCTGCTTTCAAAACACGTTAATTCGTTTCCAGCCGAATCGGGAAACCACTCTTCCCGAGTTCGCGCTCGCGTTGTTCTTGCACTATTACCGCTCCGGCGAGTTCGCCAAAATCAGCAGCAAGACATCGAATGTCGCGCACCTTGGCGCAGGTCGATTCTCTGCGATGCCATTTCCACTTCCCCCCATCACCTTGCAGCGCGAATTTGCCAGGCGAGTGACGGCGGTGGAGGCGCTGAGGACGGCGCACCGCGCGTCGCTGGCGGAGCTGGACGCGCTTTTAGCCACTCTGCAGCATCGAGCGTTCCGGGGGGAACTCTAGATCATGACCTCGCCGACCTTGTTCGATCAAAAGCGCAATCAAATGATTAATCCATCTGATTTTGCAAAGATGCTTCAGGCGGAAAACTGCATTGCATATGTAGGGGCTGGCTTATCTCAAAAACACGTATGCTCGTGGGTGAATCTAGTTCAAGGGCTTTGTGATGAGTGTGGCGTAACAATTAATCCTCCCCTTGACGCAGCCAATATCCCAGAGCTTTTGCAATACGCGGATAAAGCTTATGAGGCAGATAAAGAAAGGTTTATTTCATTTCTTCGACTTACCTTTCCGACGAGCGGAGACCAGGCCTATCCAGGAGTCTATACACATTTGTGGAAACTCCCCTTGACGGCAATAATTACCACAAACTTTGATCATGGGTTATGGTTTTCATGCACTAATCTGACTAGCGAAAAGAATTGTCAGGTGTATCCACATCTAAAAGCAACAACTGTAAGTAAAGGAGGTGTCTTTTATCTACATGGCAAACCAAAAAACGAGCATTTTGATCCTTTAGATATTGTTCTTGGAACAAGAGCGTTTGATCGAGCCTATGCTGATCACTCGCCGTTGGTTGAGTTCCTCAAAACTGTTATTCAAGAAAATGGATTAGTCGTATTTGGGGCTCAGTTGGCTGAGCCACCAGTAAAAGAACTGTTTCGAAAAATTCAGGAGATCGCCGAAAGACGGGAGACCGAGTATCGCGTGCCAAGGCCTCGGAGGTTTGCCGTTATCCCTAAAATCATCCATTCGCCCAAAAATGATTTACTTCAACCTGACGAGAATGAGCGCATATCTCAAGTTTCTGAACATAGGTTCGCACTTCAAGTAGAGCATATGCAGGCCATTGGGTTTGAGGTCTTCTCTTACGACGTCGGTGCGAATGAGGATCATAATATTTTGTATTATTTTATAGAAGAAATGAGCCAAACTCGTTTTGCGTCAAGAGAAGCTGCGGTCACTTTTAGTCAAAGCATGAACTTATGAGATTTCTGCACAAAATATTTCTCGTTGATGAGCTTGCCGGAAGAGGAGCCGATTATTTTTCAAAAGATTTATTTCCGTCCGACGAGAGCGGCGAGTTCGTTCTAGTTTTACGATTTCTTGATAAAGCCAAAGGTAGCGTATGGCTGCCTTATTGCAACTTTCTTACAACACGCTTTCACAGCGCCCAGGAGCACGAACTGACTGTTGTTGGGCGCTGTTATCTCTCTTTTCTCAAAACATGCCTAGATAGGCCGGAGTTAGTTTCCGCTGAACTTGCAACGCATATTCCGAATGAGGAATTTTCCTGGGGCTTATGGCTTAAAGTATATCTTGGACTCCCTACTCAGTCCAGAGGGCAACTGTTGACTGTTTTTATTAGAAAATGGCCGACTATTTTTGGAGATCGCGTGAGACGAGAAGTTCAGGATGTTGCAGTTGATCTTTTACAGGGAGAGAACGCAAGCGATGTAGTTAGGTTCTTAGAGACTGTTTTGGCATTCTGTCCTCAGCCTGAAAAAGAAGTTCAGGGAGACTCATCCGGCATGGGAATTCTCAGACTGCCCGAACCTGCTCCACGATTTTCCGTTCACGAGTATCAGGAGTTGCTCGATTGTCTTTCAAAGCAGACACCAGTGGATCCACGCTCAGTGATGCTCCCTGTTTTGATATCAACGCTTTGCTCGGCCATCGAACTTTCAATACCTGAGGATGAGAAGACCGAGAGAAACGGCGAGGATGGGTCCACCTACTGGCGACCGGCCATTGAACCCCATGAGCAAAATCATGACTACGGACACAGGGAGCAGTTGGTCAGTGCCATTCGGGACCTTTCGGAAAGCATGCTGCAGCACGGGCCAGATGCAAAAATCGAAATCGATTCGCTCCTCAGCAAATATACGTGGTTCGTATTCATGCGACTTCGCCTCCATCTTTTCAGGAAGTTTCCTAATTTCTTCCAATCTGAAATTCGTCTGGCTTTGTTGGATTCAGAATTGCGTGACAACTCCAGCATTTGGCACGAGTGGGCGCTTCTTTTCTCCGAGCAATTCAAAAGTGCAGATGCCGAAGCTCAGGGTGTTTTGCTCGAATGGATCAAACGTGGTGATGATTTGACGGACAGCATTCAATTTTACCAAGAACATCACGAGGGAGAGAAGCCGAGCCTTGAACTTCAAGATGGGTGGCAGGCACACTGGCAGTTGCGGCGATTGGCACTCATTGAAAAAGACATAACGGGCCCCTGGAAGCAGAGATTGGAAGAACTGCGGTCCAAGTATGATGCTGTCGATGAGCCCGATTTGCTGCACAGCACGTCCGGTGGCGGAGCGGTTCCCGTAATCAGCCCTATTGCCGCTGAGCAACTGCAGACCATGACGGCATCAGAGATTGTTCAGGCAGTCCAAGATTGGGTTCAAACAGATCCATATGATGGCCCCAGTGAATGGGGGCTTCGCGAAGCGCTCAAACGTGAAGCGAAGCGCGATCCCGGAAAGTTCCTGAATAATCCCGATGCGATATTGGGTTTAACGACGGACCGCTTGGTTACGGTTCTATCCGCATGCTTTGAGGCTGGGAATGAAGGCGCTCCTCTCGACTGGCCTCAATTCCTGACATTCATCGAAAAAGTCACGGAGGAGCGCATCCTGCCAGGAGCCAACAAGGTTGATCCAGAGACAGGATATTTGGGCGTGGGTATTGATCTCATTCGAAGCCTGGAGGCAGGACTGGAGAAGCAGCCTTCTCCCACTCCATCTGAGTGTCGCGTGAAGGTGTGGGATTTAATTCTCCTTTTCTTGCAGCATCCTGAGCCCCGCCCGGATAGGAACAAGGAAAAGACCGGGCCTTTCGACCTCATCAATACGTCGCTGAATAGCAGCCGAGGTGTCGCGGTCCGTTGCATTTTCATTTATGCCACCTGGGTAAGGCGGCAAACGGGGGCTGTAGATATGGAAAATCCCGCTGTCGAGATCCTTGAGGCCCTCGAAGACCGTCTTGCACATGATGATGCATTATCGATCCGCGCGATTTTTGGGGAACGATTCGCCTGGCTACTGCATTTTCACCGTGAATGGACCGTTGCGAGGATTCCTCGGATTTTTCCATCGGATCGAGATTCTGCATTGAAAAAGAAAGCCGCGTGGGAGTCCTTCTTAGTTTACGCACAGGTATCCGATTCATTGCTCAAAGCTATGGGCCCTCTTTATCGAGAGGCCGTGCAGGGACTCTCTGGGATGCAGCAAACAAAAAGTGATGAGAGTGGTAAACACACGCCGACCAAAGGCCTTTTTCAACATTTGATGGCTCTTTATTGGTTCGGCGCCCTGCCGATTGAGGGTGATCCATTGCTGAAGGAATTTTATCAGTCTGCCCCGGTCTGGCTCCGTGCCTACAGCCTTGAGTATATCGGTCGTTCTCTCTCCAATACCAAAGGAGAGGTTCCTCCGCCGGTCGCCGAGCGTTTCGTCAAACTTGCCGAATGGCGAATTGAGGCACTGAAAACCCAACCAGCGCAGGAGCAGCAGGAGCTCGAAGGATTTTTCGCTTGGGTGCCATCCCTCAGGCTCGATGAGGAATGGCTGTTCCAAACGACCTATTCCGTTTTGCAACTGATTGGCAAGTGGACGAATTACCACCATCACAGCCTCTTTGATCCGCTGGCAGCATACTCAAAGAAGAAGCCTCTTTTGGCCGTGCAATGCCTGGCGGAAATGCTCAAGCGCGAGGAGGGATATGGACTCTGGGGTAACGAAGATGAAATCAAGACCATTCTCCGCAACGCCCGGGACAGCGGTAACGAAACAGCAATCCGCCTGCACGAAGACGTTCAGGATGCCCTCCTGCGAAAGAACCAGCTTCAGTTCATGGATCTTGAAGAGAAAAAAACGTAATGAGCTGCACAGTGAAGAATGCGTTGCATGGGCAGGCTCCACGTGACTGCGGAGCCCATTGCCGATCGGCGCAAAGTGATTCTCCCATATGAGCCGACCCCAAATCAAAACCGACCCGGTCACCGCCGACGACATCAAACGCTACCTGGAAACCACCGATGATTTTCAGCTGGAAATTGATGTGTTTCGCATGTGCAGAGAAGCGGGATTTCAGGCAACTCATGGAGGCAGCTATCGAGACCCGCTGACGGGACAGAACAGGCAATACGATGTCCGCGCCCATTTTCCAGACGACTTTCGCCATGTCAGGCTCGCAATCGAGTGTAAAAATCTGGGCGACCACAACCCTCTTCTCGTGAGCACTATTCCACGCCGACCCAACGAGGCCAAATTTCACGCTTTGGTTTCAGCGTCAGGGGCAGGCGTTGGACGATATACGATACACGAGTTTAATAGCTGCTTGTTTCAACGCGGAGAGCCTGTCGGTAAGGCGACCGCAAAAGTCGGAGTAAAGAGAAGCAAGGACGAATTTTTTTCGAGTGATGGTGACGTCTATGAGAAGTGGGCGCAGGCGATTGCCTCGTGTCATGACCTCGTGGGAGAAACACTGGAGGATTGGAAGACCAACGCCAGAAGATGGTCTGTCGGGACGGTGCTGCCCATTCTCGTTTTGGGGGATGGTGCCCTCTGGGTGGCGAACTATGACGAACAAGGGAACCTAGCGGGCGAACCCGCGAGACAGGATCGATGCAGTCTCTATGTAAACATCATGGTTTCCCGCCCTGGAAACTTCATCGATTATCCCATCTCGCACCTGTTGATATGCACGAAAAGCGGCTTGAAACAGTTCCTTTACGAGTTCAGGAATCACGGAATGGTTCGGGATGACCTGCTGCTCGAATACAAGGAGATAGAGGACCTCGTAAAATCCAAGTTCGGTGACCTGACGCGGCAGTAGTCCGAGTCTCCCGCACCACCAATTTGATCGAGCCATCAGGATAAAACGCTTGGACAACATTGGGTCTTGCGGGTGGTAGTTGGCATAGCACAAGGAAAAGCGGTGTCGATCGAAGGTGGATGCTTGTTAAAAAAACGAGCTTGTTTTATTAACAGAATCAGAGGAGAAACAGTGCCGTGTCCAAAAGCGACCAGATTTCCAAACGCATCCGCCGCAAGGGGGAGGGCTGGGTGTTTACGCCGTCGGATTTCCTTGATCTCGGCTCGCCCCAGATGGTGGGGATGTCGCTGCTGCGGATGGCGAAGGCAGGGGTGATCCGCCGCCTGGACCGGGGGTTGTATGATTTTCCCAAGCAGCATCCCAAGCTTGGGGTGCTGCACGCCCGCCCCGACGCGATCCTTGCGGCGATTGCAAGGCGGGACGGAACGGAGTTTCAGGAGCATGAGTCCTACGCGGCAAACAGGCTCCGGCTGACAGAGCAGGTGCCCGCACGGCTGATCTACCTCACTTCTGGTCGCAGCCGCGTCATCACCGCCGGGCCGATAACCATCGAGCTGCGGCATCGTGCGCCGCGCAAGCTGACGAGCCCGGCGACGACGAGCGCCATGGTTTTCTCCGCCCTGCGAGACATCGGCAAGGCGAACATCACCCCGGAACGTGTCAGGCACCTGCGCGGGTTGCTGAGCCCCGCTGACCGCCGCCGACTGCTGGTGGATCTGACCAAGGCCCCGGTCTGGATGCATTCGCACCTGCGCTTCATTGCCGGAAAGGGGCAGGCGGAATGAGCGCGTTTGCCTTGGAGCCCGCAGAAGAGCGGGCGGCCTTCATCTACCAGTTTGCGGGCACGGCAAAAATTCCGGCCTACATTGTGGAGAAGGATTTTTGGGTGTGCTGGCTGCTGGGGCGTATTTTTTCCACGCCGGGATTGGGGGAGGATTGCGTTTTCAAGGGTGGCACATCGCTTTCCAAGGTGTTCGGTGCCATCTCACGCTTTTCGGAGGACATTGATCTGGGCCTGACTCCGGCTTCGCTGGGATGGAGCGAGGAGGAGCTGGACAATGCGCCGAGCTCCAACCAACGGCGGAACCGCGTGGCCCAAGTCAGCGCCGATTGCGCGGCGGCGGTTGAACAGCGGTTTCGCGTAGAGCTGGAAAAAGTCGTGAGCGGCATTCTGGGGGAAAAGCCGGGGGACGGCAACTGGCTGGCGTATGAACTGGAGGCCGCATCGCATTCGCCCGTGCTCTATTTTGCGTATCCGCAGGCCGTGCCGCCCGGCGGGTATGTGGCCCCGGTGGTCAAGATCGAGTTCGGCTCGCTGACAGACCAGCGGCCGACGGGCACTCACCGGATCGCGCCGATGATCGCGGAATTATCACCGTCGGACTTCGATGACTTCGAGGCGGAGGTGGTGGCGCTGGAAATCGAACGCACGTTTTGGGAAAAGGCCACGATCCTGCACGCGGAGTATCACCGCCCTGCGGAGCAGCCATTCAGGGACCGTTTTGCCCGGCACTACGGAGATCTGGCCGCGCTCTGGAGGCACCCTGCCGGAAGGCGGGCGGCAGAACGGTTCGATTTGCTGGAGCGCGTGCGCCTGCACAAGAGCCGCTACTTCGCTTCAAGCTGGGCGCATTACGAACTGGCCGTGCCGGGCACGATGCGCCTGCTGCCGCCCGAATCACGCATGGCGGAACTGCGCCGCGACTACGCCGCCATGCGGCCGATGTTTCTCGGCGAGCTGCTTTCCTTTGAAGAAATGCTCGCCGTTTTGGGCGAGGCGGAGCAAACACTAAACCGTCCATGAGCAACTTCGCCTTTCTCGCAGCCGAATGGCTGGAGTTGCAGGAACCGGCATCCAAAGCGGAGGGGTTGGCATATTCGGATCCGAGGGCGGCGTGTTTTTATGCCAGGCGGGCGCTGGAGTTGGCGGTGGCGTGGCTCTACAAACACGATGCCGCGCTGCGGCTGCCGTATCAGGACAACCTGAGCGCGCTGATCCATGAGCCGACGTTCAAAGCGGCGGTCGGGGAAGCGGTCTTCAGCAAGGCGCGGGTGATCCAACGGCTCGGCAACGAGGCGGTGCACAGCCAGCGACCGATCCGGCAGTTCGATGCGCTGACCGCGGTGCGCGAGCTTTTCCATGTCAGCTACTGGCTCACGCATACCTACGCGCGCGGGGCCAAGCCGGCGCCGGGGCTGGTGTTCAACCAGGACGCGCTCCCGAAAACCACGCCGCTGCCGAAGCAGACCATCGACCAGCTTCAACGGCTGGAGGCAGAACTGGGCGAACGGGATGAGAAACTGTCTGCGTTGCTGGCGGACAAGACCGCGCTCGACGACGAACTGAAGCGGCTGCGGGCGGAGATTGCCGCCGCGAAAAAAGCGAACACCGCACAGGCCGACACGCACAATTATTCCGAAGCCGAAACGCGGGACTATTTTATTGATCTGCTGCTCAAGGAGGCAGGCTGGGCGCTTGACCAGGAACGCGACAGGGAATTCCCGGTCGAGGGTATGCCGAACAACGAAGGCAAAGGGTTCGTGGATTACGTGCTCTGGGGTGATGACGGAAAACCGCTCGCGCTCAACGAAGCCAAGCGCACGAAGCGCGATCCGCGCGTCGGCCAGCAACAGGCGAAGCTGTATGCGGACTGCCTCGAAAAGCAGTTCGGGCAGCGGCCGATCATCTTTTACTCGAACGGCTACGAGCATTGGATCTGGGACGACACGAATTATCCGCCGCGCCCGGTGCAGGGGTTCTACAAAAAGGCCGAACTGGAGCTGCTGATCCAGCGGCGCACGACACGCAAGAAGCTCGTGGAGACAAAGATCAACGAGGCCATCGTCGAACGATTTTACCAGACGCGGGCGATCCGGCGCACTGGCGAGGCGCTAGAAATCGACCGCGATCGCAAGACGCTGGTTGTCATGGCCACCGGTGCGGGCAAGACCAGGACTGTAATCGCGCTGTCCGACTTGCTCATGCGCTGCAACTGGGCGAAGCGTGTGCTTTTCCTCTGTGACCGGACCGCGCTGGTCAACCAGGCGGTGAATGCTTTCAAAAAACATCTGCCCGAATCGTCGCCGGTGAATCTCGTCACCGAGAAGGATACCGAGGGCCGCGTGTATGTTTCCACCTACCAGACGATGATGGGACTCATTGACGAGACGAAGGACGGGCAGAGGCGTTTCGGCGCGGGCCATTTTGACCTCATCATCATCGATGAGGCGCACCGGTCGGTTTATCAGAAGTATCGCGCGATTTTCGAATACTTCGATTCGCTGCTGGTCGGCCTGACCGCCACACCGCGCGACGAGATCGACCGCGACACCTACGGCCTTTTCGATCTCGAAAAGGGCGTGCCAACGGATGCCTACGAGCTGAGTGATGCCGTATCTGACGGATTCCTCGTGCCCGCGAAGTCGGTCTCCGTGCCGATCAAGTTCCAGCGCGAGGGGATCAAATACGAGAATCTGTCCGAGGAGGAAAAGGAAGAGTGGGACGCGAAGGATTGGAGCGACGACGGCAGCACTCCCAGCTTCGTCGAAGCCGAGGCCGTGAATAAGTGGCTGTTCAACATAGACACCGTGGACAAGGTTCTCGCGCATGTCATGACGCACGGGCAAAAAGTGGCTGGCGGCGACAGGATCGGGAAGACGATCATCTTCGCCAAGAATCAGGCGCATGCGGATTTCATCGCCGACCGGTTCAATGCGAACTACCCGCACTACAAAGGCACGTTCGCGCGGGTCATCACGTTCAAGACAGAATACGCGCAGAGCCTGATCGATGATTTTTCGCAGAAGAACAAAGCCCCGCACATCGCGATCTCGGTGGATATGCTCGATACGGGCATCGACATCCCGGAGGTGGTCAACCTCGTTTTCTTCAAACTGGTGCGGTCGAAAACGAAGTTCTGGCAGATGGTCGGGCGTGGCACCCGGCTTTGTCCCGACCTCTTCGCGCCGAGCAAGCACAAGGAATTTTTCTACATCTTCGACTATTGCCAGAACCTCGAGTTTTTCAGCCAGAACCCGGAGACGACCGACGGAGGGCTGGGAGAATCGCTCGGCAAGCGGCTGTTCAAGGCGAGGCTGGAATTGATCGGCGAACTGGACCGCAGGATGGGCGGGGTGATGAAGGAGGGCCCGGAAAATGAAGAGGAGTTGCGGATCGACGTGGCGGCGCTGCTGCATGCCGAAGTCGCCGCGATGAACGTGGAGAATTTTATCGTCCGCGCGAAGCGGCGGCTCGTGGAAAAATACTCCAATCCGGAGGCGTGGGGTGCTTTGAAGGAGGATTCCTTTGTGGAACTGGCGCATGAAGTCGCCGGGTTGCCGGCCGAACTGGAGCCGGAAGACGAGGAGGCAAAACGCTTCGATTTGCTCATGCTGAATTTGCAGCTGGCGGTCTTGCGGGCCGAGCCAGCGTTCAAGCGGATCAGCGACCAGGTGAAGGCGATTGCCGGCCTTCTGGAGGAAAAATCCAGCATCCCGATAGTGCGCGAGCAGATGGAGCTGATCCAGGCAATTCAAGCCGACGAATGGTGGGAGAACGTGACCACACCGATGCTGGAGACCGTCCGCCGCCGCCTGCGTGCCCTCGTGAAACTGATCGATAAACAGCAGCGCAAACCCATCTACACGGACTTCGAGGACGAGATCGGCGGAGGGTCCCCGGTCGAGCTTCCCGGATTTGCCACGCCTGACAGCTACGAGCGATTCCGTGCCAAGACCCGGCAGTTTTTGCGCGAGCACGAGGATGATCTGGTCATCCACAAGCTGCGGATGAACGAACCGCTCACGGCGACCGACCTCGGCGAGTTGGAGCGGATGCTGGCAGCGAGCGGGCTCGCCAAGCCCGAACATCTGGCCCAGGCGAAAGCGGAGAGCAACGGACTGGGGATCTTCGTGCGGTCACTGGTTGGCCTGGATCGCGAGGCCGCAAAATCCGCCCTCGCCGGTTTCATCAAGGGAAAGACCCTCGCCGCCAACCAAATCGAATTTGTGAATTTGGTCATCGAGCACCTGACCGAACATGGCGTGATGGATGCCGGCTTGCTCTATGAGTCGCCGTTCACGGATTTGAACCCGCAGGGGCCGGAAGGCATCTTTGATTCCGCCCAAGTTGATGAACTGGTGACTCTGCTTTCCGATGTTCGTGCCCACGCAGTTGCATAAACAACACTCAGGCCCATCTTTCGCCACGCACCCTTCCGCCCAGCATGGTGCGTCAGAATGCCGGGATCGCTGCTTCCACATGCTTGTTCATTGTCTACGAGAGCAGGGGATTCAAGGGCCGAAGAAGCCGATGAGGCGGCGCTCGGGAAACCAGCAAA
>CAZRIL010000147.1:0-12374 GCA_964600115.1 uncultured Chthoniobacter sp.
TGGCCCTGTTACTCTGCGCTTTACTTCTTGCCGCCTGCGCCACTCCTCCTCTGCCTGAAGAAAGCGAACCGGTCGTGGGTCTGATGGCTGACCGCCTGCGCCTCGCACAGGAAGTGGCGTGGGTCAAATGGCAGAATGACCTGCCGATCCGCGATCCGGAGCGGGAGTCGGCTGTCCTGGAGAAACTGACACGACAGGGAGAAAGAGCGGGCATTGATGAGATTCTGGTCGCCCGGTTCGTGAGAGCACAAATCGAAGCCTCCTGCCTGGAGCAGGAGGCCTGGATGTCGAAATGGCGGAGGGGCGAACCCCTCCCTGCCGGAGAACCCCCGACTTTGGAAAACCTGAGAACCCGCCTCGATCGCATCTCCACATTTCTGCTCGCGGAATGGGCGGCCGCACCAACCACACCGCGCGCCGCCGCCAGGCAGCGCCTTTTGAAATCCGTAATTAACCCCCGTTCCGCCGGCGTTGCCGCTTCGGGGTTTGCCGAGTCCAATTTATGATTCCATCTTGAGGCATTCGCATCTTGCATCACAGACAGATTGCGTTTAGTAACAGAGGCCTCTCTCATGGCAGCAGCAAATGATCTCCGCAAAGGCATGGCGATCCGTTACAACGGAAACCCGGCCATCGTCCTCGACATCCAGCACCGGACTCCCGGCAACCTCCGGGCTTTCGTGCAATGCATCATCCGCTATATCGGCACCGGAAAGTCCGCCGATATCCGGTTCTCCTCCACGGAGAAAGTGGATACGGTGGACGTGAACCGCCAGCAGCTGGAATTCAGCTACGCCGACCATCAGGGCTACCATTTCATGGACCCTGAAAACTATGAGACAATCACTCTGCATGAAGACCTTGTCGCGGAGGGAAAGGACTTCCTGGTCGAGAATCTCAAAGTGGAAGTCCTCAGCATCGAAGGCCGGCCGGCGCAGGTCATTCTCCCCTCATCCGTAAACCTGAAAGTCACGGAATCTGCGGATGGCGTTCGTGGTGACTCCGCAAATAATGTCCAAAAACCTGCCAAGCTGGAGACCGGAAAAACAATCAACGTTCCGCTCTTCATCAAGGAAGGTGAACTGATCAAGGTCAGCACAGCCGACGGGTCCTATCTGGGCCGGGCGTAAGTTCCGCTCGCGATATGGCCGGAAAACGACGTCAAAAGCGTGAACCGGCCAGATTCAACGTCTCGTTCGCCGGGACAGTTCCGGAGACAATTCCGACGCGGTGGGTGAAGTTTGTCGTCGGAATTTTTCTACTGCCACCGGCCTGGGTGCTCACCCAGACATTCTTCACGGCGTTCGCCAGAACAACCATCCATGACGCCTTCTGGATGACCGAGGAATTCTGGTTCTTCTCCCTCGGGGCTCTTCTCTGGACTGTCACATTTTTTGGACTGCCCCGTCCGCTTTTGATTTACGTCTTCGGGCACGAGCTCACACATGCGGTTTGGGTCTGGATCATGGGCGGCCGCGTGCACAAATTCCACGTGAGCCGGAAAGGCGGACATATCCTCACGGACAAGACAAATACCTGGATTGCTCTCGCCCCGTATTTTTTTCCGATCTACAGCCTGATTGTCATCGGGATTTACGGGGTAGCAGCCCTGTTCACCGACGTGACTCCCTATCGCCAGTTCCTCTATGGCGCTGTGGGTGCCACTTGGGCGTTCCATCTTTCCTTCACCCTCTGGATGATCCCGAAAGGTCAGCCGGATCTGACATACGGCGGAACATTTTTTTCCATCGTCCTCATCTATACCCTCAATTTGCTGATCCTCGCTGCTCTCCTGATCATCGCTTCCCCCGGAATCACGGGATTCGGCTTCCTGCACGATTTCTTCGAGAACGCCGCGGATTTCTCCCAACAGATCGTCCGGCTCGCTTCGAGGTTCTAGAGCGGTTTAAACAATTCTATAGCCGCTCCAGCCCGAACCCCGCGATTCCTGTAGCGGAACGGGGAACCCGTTTCGCAATCACGTTTTCGGGTTTAAAGTGTGCAGGCTGGTTGTAGCGGCGCTATATGTCCTACATCTTCTCCGGGCAGCGAATACCAAGAAGCGAGAGTCCGTGGGAGAGGGTTCGGGCTGTGAGTTCGCTGAGTAGCAGGCGGCTTGCGCGGACTGCAGGCTCCGCCTTCAAAACCGGGCAAGCCTCGTAGAAAGAGTGGTAGGTGTTCGCAAGCTCATACAGGTAGTTCGCGAGGATGTTCGGCCGGAAATCTTCAAGCACAACAGGCACGGTCTCCGCGTATTGGAGAAGTTTGATCGCCAGGATGCGCTCCGCCGGAACAGAAATCTGAACAGTCGCCTGCTGATCAGCCTCCACTTCCCCCCGGCGGAAAATCGAGCGGATCCTGACATAGGCGTTTTGCAGGTATGGCGCGGTATTGCCGTCCAGCGCCAGAAGTTTGTCCCAGGAAAAAACATAGTCCGTATGCCGGTTCTGGGAGAGTTCCGCATACTTAACCGCACCGATTCCGATGGTTTCTGCAATCGACTCCGCCTCGGCGGCGGACAAACCATCCTGTCTGGCCGCAATCATTTTCCGGGCACGATCCACCGCTTCGTGGAGGACCTCGGCGAGGCCGACATTTTCGCCGGAGCGGGTCTTCATGATCTTCCGGTCCTCCCCGAGAATGCTTCCAAAGGCTATGTGGGCCAGGTTTGCCCCGATCCCCAACTTCCGGCAGGCTGCGAAAATCTGTTGGAAATGGAGGGCCTGGGGCGCTCCGACCACATACCAGATCGCGTCCGGCTTCCATCGCTTGACCCGGTATTCGATGGTGGCCAAATCCGTGGTCGCATAGAGAAAACCTCCGTCACTTTTCCGGATGATGGACGGCTTCTCGGCCAGAGCGGGAGTCTCAGGATAAAAGATGCAGAGGGCGCCTTCGCTGATCCGGGCAATCCCGCGACGCTCCAGTTCTTCGCACAGCGGAGCAAGCGCGTCGTTGTAGGCGCTTTCACCGAGCCGCTCGTCGAAGCGGATGTCCAGAAGAGCATAGAGTTTTTCAAACTCCCGCCAGGAGAGTTCGACTGTCTCCTTCCAGATGGCCAGGTTCTCTTCATCTCCCGCCTGGAGTTTGACGAGTTCCTCACGCGCCGATCTCTTGACCTCCGGATCGGCTTCCTCAATCCGGTTAACCTCCCGGTAGAGCCGGACCAACTCGGCGATGGCATCCCGTCCGAGCGCCTCACGGTCGAGAAAGTGCTTCCATCCGTAGATCACCTTTCCGAATTGAGTCCCCCAGTCGCCGATGTGATTGTCGGTGATGACCTCGTGCCCGAGAAAGCGCGCCACCCGCGCAAGGCAATCACCCAAAATCGTGCTGCGGATATGACCGACATGCATCGGCTTGGCGACATTCGGGGAGCTGAAATCCAGAAGAATCTTCTGCGGATCCTTGACCAGGGACACCCCGAGCCTCGGATCAACCGCAAGCGCCTGCACCGCCGACTCAAGAAATCCCGTCTCCAGCCGGAAATTTAAAAACCCGGCACCGGCGACTTCCGGCGGGGAGGAGATGCCCCGCACATCGATCTTCGAGAGAATGTCGGTCGCGATCTGGCGCGGGTTTGATCTTGTTTCCTTTGCAAGCACCATGGCTGCGTTGGATTGGTAATCTCCAAAACGCGTGTCTGCAGCGGCCGATACATCTCCGCGGGCGGGATCAAGACCGGCTGCCTGCAGCGCTTCGCGGAGCTGGCTGCAAAGAATTTCCCGTGGCGTTCCGCTCATCCGCGTGGAGACCGGCTTTCAAAGACCCTCAGGATAGCCGTCTCGTTCGCCGCATTGCCCAAATCGTCCCGGACCGCCTTGTCATTGAGAAATTTTGCAATCGCCGCCAGAGTCCTCAGGTGGGTTTGAAACTGGTCCTTGGGCACCACGAAAAGCACGATGAAAAATACCGGCTGCCCGTCCAGCGAATCAAATTGAACTCCCCTGACCGAGCGCCCGAATGCCGCAACCACCTCATCGACCTTGTCCGATGAAGCGTGCGGAATAGCGATGCCGAATCCGATCCCGGTGCTCATGGTTTCCTCCCTCTGCCGGATGGCATCCAGAACATTGTCCCGGTCCTTCAATTCAATTTTCCCGGCTTTGACCAGGCAGTCCACCAATTCAGCAATCGCCTCCCAACGTTCATCTGACCGCATGGATGGGACGATCTGGGACTCGGAGAGCAAGTTTGCGAGCGTCATCGAATTAGCGGTCGACCTCACCGAAAACGGGATCCATCGATCCCAGGATACCCACAACGTCGCTCACCATATGGCCGGGGATTATTTTCTGCATGATACTGAGATTCACGAATGACGGTGAGCGGATCTTCAGGCGGTAGGGAACTCCACCGCCCTTGCTGTAAATGTAAAAGCCGAGTTCACCCTTGGGGTTTTCAGCTGCGAAATAGATCTCTCCCGAAGGGGCATCCACTCCCTCGGTGACGACGATGAAGTGATGGATCAGTTCCTCCATCTTCGTAAGGACAGCGACCTTGTCGGGAAGCGTGCTTTTCGGATCGTGCCAGTTGATGGGACCTGTTGGGAGATTCTCAACGACCTGCTCCAGAATTCTCACGCTCTGCCGGACCTCCTCCATCCTCACGAGGTAACGATCGTAACAATCCCCGACGACTCCTACCGGAATTTCAAAATCATACTTCTCGTAATCCAGATAGGGATGCTTCTTCCTCAGGTCATGGTCGACGCCTGATCCGCGGAGATTCGGACCGGAGAGGCCGTAGGCGATGGCATCATCTTTTGTGATAATCCCGATGTCCTTTGTGCGGTCGACAAAGATCCGGTTCCGTGTGACCAGCTTGTCGACCTCCTCAAAGGCCGGCGGGAAGGTCCGCAGAAATTCCTTCAGCTGCGGGATGAAAGCCGGCGAAAGATCGTGGGTCTGCCCCCCCACCCGCGTGTAGCTGGTCGTGAATCGCGCGCCGGTCAGCAGTTCCATCAGGTTGTAGATTTTCTCCCGTTCCGTGAACGTGTATAGGAACAGCGTCATTGCCCCCAGATCCATTCCGAGGCAGCCGATCATGAGAAGGTGGGCGGAGATTCGGGCCAGTTCGCAGCCGATGACACGAATGGCCTTTCCCCGCGCCGGAATCTCCCATCCCATGAGCTTCTCAACGGCAAGGGCGTAGGCGATGTTGTTGGCTATCGGGGCGAGGTAATCCAGCCGGTCCGTATAGGGAACAAACTGGTTATACTGCATGTTCTCGGCGATCTTCTCGTCCCCGCGATGAAGGTATCCGATCTCCGGCGTCGCTTTCGTAACCAGCTCTCCGTCAAGTTCCATGACCAAACGGAGGACGCCATGCGTGGAGGGATGCGAAGGGCCCATGTTCAGGACCAGCTTTTCTCCCATCAGTTCACTTGTTTCCTGCAGAGCCTGGGCGCTGCGTCCCAGGGCATCTCTTTGTTCCAATATCGTCGCCATCGGTGTTTTTTTGCTTCTGATCGGTAAGATTAAACGGCAGTTCCTGCCGGACAGCACCACTGGACGCCGGGCAGGAGATCAGCATCACTGCCCATCGGAAAAAATGCAAGCACGCCCTGAGGCAGTCCGGCGGGCAGGTATTTGATCAGAATTCGTCGCAGGAGATCTGGTCCTGGTGCACCCCGAGGCCGGACAGCATATTCCGGCAGGCCCTGATCATCATTGGCGGGCCGCAAAGGTAAAACTCCAAGGCTTTGGGGTTGGCATGGGTCTTGAGGTAATTTTCCAGGACAACCTCGTGGATGAATCCAGTGTGCCCGCTCCAGTCGTCGTCCGGAAGCGGATCCGAGAGCGCCGCGTGAAATGTGAAGCTCGGGTGCGATTGCGCAAGTCCCTTGAAGTAATCCAGATAGTAAAGCTCCTGCCGGGAGCGAGCCCCATACCAAAAGCTGACTTTGCGGGCGGTTTTGGCGGTCTCAAAAAGGTGCGAAATGTGGGAACGCAATGGGGCCATTCCTGCTCCGCCGCCGATATACACCATTTCCTTCTGGGTCGGCCTGATGTGAAAATCCCCGAAGGGTCCGATGGCGGAAACGGTATCTCCCGGTTTCAGGCTGAAAATATAGCTCGATCCGACTCCCGGAGGACAATCCTGGCCGGGGGGAGGCGTGGCGACCCGCACATTGAACCGCAGGGTCCGCTCGATCTCCTGGTTCGATGCGAGCGAGTAGTTGCTCCGGCGGCCATTCCCGGCGTTGCCGGCCTTGAGGTCAAAGACATGCTGCGCCTCCCAGACCGTGGCATACGGTTCGGGAATGTCGAAATCGCGGAACTGGATCACCTGGTAGGCCGGGATGTCGATCTGCATGTAGTCGCCCGGCGTGAAGCCAACCTTCGCCGATGGATCCAGCGGCTCGAGTACGAGTTCCTTGATGAACGTTGCAACGTTGGCATTGCTGACAACCCGGAACTTCATGGCTTTTTGTTCGCGTGCCCCGGCTCCTCCGGCCCTTGCGATATTCAGGAACAGCTTGCCGTTCCTGTCCTGCACCGGATACGTGGCCAACCCACGGCAGACCGGAGCGCGGGCTGGCGAGCCATCGGCCAGATGGAAGCGCCCGTTGTGCTTCGGGCACTCGATGATTTTTCCTTTCACAAGCCCGTCGACAAGGTGGGTGTTGCCGTGCGTGCAGATGCCGTCGGTCGCGAACAGCGAACCGCTGGTGTCCCGCACCAGCGCATAGGTTTTCCTGCCGTGATCGAAGCGGATGACATCCTCGCCGCCAAGGAGCGCCGCGTCGCAGACCTCCACCCAGCCATCGGAATCCGGGCTGGCATTCGAGGCCGGCATTGCCTCCGCGTGACTGTGCTTTGGGTCCGGCAACCGGCGCTTGACGTGCCATGCGGGGTCCCTCACCTGCCGGAGGACGGCGGGAACAATCTCCCGCCAGGCGCTGAGAAGTCCGGGATAGGGAGTCGGGCAGTCATCCTTTACTGCCTCATGCAACCGGGGAAGCGCATGGTAGGGCACCAGCGGGAACATGTGATGCTCGACATGGTAGTTCATGTTCCAATACAGAAAACGATTCAGCGGATTCATGTAGACCGTCCGGCAGTTCAGGCGGTGATCGAGAACGTTTTCCGCAAGACCCGCATGCTGGGTGAGCCCGTAAACCACCATGAGCCACGAGCCGAACAGATTGGGCAACCCGACGAGGAACAGGGGCAGCAGGCTGCTGGAGGCAACGCAGGCCGCGATCACGGCCGCGTAGATCAGAACGTAAATCCGCGCGCGGAAATACACATTGGGAAACTCGCTCTCCGGCACGAATGTCTGCTCATCTGGAGTCATCCGTCCGATTGAGTGAAGCAGGATGTTTTTGAAATACTTCGGATACACCCCGAGATTGAAGAATCCCAGGATGAGCGCCTTGATGTCCGGCGGTCTCGGCACTGCGATCTCGGGGTCGCGTCCGACGATGATTGTGTCGCTGTGGTGCCGAGTGTGGCTCCAGCGCCAGATCGTGGATTCGCGCATCACCATGAAGGAAGCCACCTCGTAGAGCGCATTGTTCATCCAATCGGTCTTGAACGCAGTCCCGTGGCTGGACTCATGCCAGCGGGAGTCCGAGGTGGACCCGTAGAGGACCGCATAACAGAGATAGGGGATCACCACCCACCAACTCCCCCACAGAAGATATGTCGCGATCCCGAAGCCGAAAATGAGCGCAAACCAGATCGCGGTATCTCGCAGGGCAGGCCCATCGCGCCGCTCCAGCAGCTTGCGCATGGTCGCACGCGGCACCGGGCATTGATACCAGTCAGCCTCGGCCAGTCCGCGTTCGATGGCGCGCGCCGCATTCTCGCCGGTGAGGCTGTAGTCCAGGTGGGCTGGAGGTCTCAGGGCGGATTCACTCATGGCAGCGCGGGTTCGTCAGTGGAAAATGCGTAGCGGGTGATGCGGCGCTGAGGCTGGCCGGGGGCAACGAGGATGCTGCCGAACTCTGGAAATTCCACCCCGGCCGAATATCCCTGGCACTCAAGGCAGAATCCGTCATAGGGACGATACGGTCGGCCGGATTTGCCGGACGAGGGGCAGTCGAGATAGGCGGAGGTGTAGAATTGCAGACAAAATTCCGTTGTGGAGACGTCGAGGGTTCGACCACTGGCTGGATCGATGGCACGGGCTGCCGGGGATAATTTGCCATCGCCGGAAAGCTGGTAGCAGTCGCCGTGCCTTTTGAAGAGCCCCGGGATGGCATCTCCCAGGCGGCGGGCTGTTGTAAAATCCCGCGCGGTGCCCGCGACCGGCTCGGCGCGTCCGAGCGGGGTCAGCAGCTCATCCACCGCGAACGTGCAGTCCGACCAGACCATGAGTTCGTGATCGAAGATATCCCCGCTCCCCTCGCCGGCCAGATTGAAATAGCCGTGGTGCGTGAGGCACACCGGAGTCACGCGGTCGGTTGCCGCCTCGCTCTCAATGATAAAAACATTGTTCTTGGTGAGGGTATAATCGACCCGGAAGTCAACCGCACCGGGATAGCCCTCCTCCCCGTCCGGGCTGTGATAGAAAAGGCGGATCGAGTCTGCCCCGTCGATGCGCTCGTTGGGAGCGGCTTTCCAAACCCGCTTGTCCAAGCCGCAAAGGCCGCCATGGAGGTGATTCGGGCCGTCGTTCTGAACCAGCTCGTAGATTGTATTCTCCAGCGTGAATCTTCCTCCCGGAATGCGCCCCGCGACGCGGCCGGTGATGGCTCCGAAAAACGGATGCCCGGCCAGATAGGGATCCAAGCCCTCGAAACCGAGCACAACATCTGCCAGCCGCCCATCCCGGTCCGGCATGAGGATTGATCGGACGATTCCGCCGTAGGTGAGAACCTCCAGCGAAGCTCCGCCGGCTCCGGCCAGCGTATACGCTTCCACAATTTCCCCTCCGGGAAGCTCGCCAAATATTCGCTTTTGCATGTTCGCGGATTGTGGCCGGGATCAGGCCGGCCGGCCATTGAATGAATGCACTGCCTCGACCATCGCAACAACGTTTTCGGTGGGTGTCAGCACCTGCACGTTATGAATCGCGTTGAAGACGAATCCTCCGCCAGGAGAAAATACTTCGCAACGCTCGAGCACTTCGCGGCGCACATCCTCCGGCGTGCCGAACGGGAGCGTCTTCTGGGTGTTCACCCCTCCACCCCAGAACGTGATCCGGTCCCCATGGCGCTCCTTGAGAGTCCGGGCCTCCATGCCTTTGGCCGAACATTGAACCGGGTTGATGATGTCAAATCCGGAGTCGATGATGCTTGGAAGAAAGCCTTCGATCGCACCGCAGGAATGCTTGAATGTCTTCCATGTCGTGTTGGCATGGATCCAGTCATTGATCCTTCGATAGCGGGGCTGCCAGATCTCATCGTAAGTCGGGCAGGAGCAGAACGTGGACTCCTGGGTTCCAAAGTCGGTTCCGCACACGATCACGACATCGATGACATCCCCCGCAATCCCGTGGAGCTTCTCCAGATTGCCAAGAGCGATTTCGACCTGCTGGTCGAAGAGTTCCATCACAAAGTCCGGATCTGTCGCGACCGTCATATACCACTGGGCGATGTCGCGGACCCCTTTAGGGGCCGTGAGAAACGGGGCGGGCACGAGCGCGATGTCGCCGAGAGCAGTCCCGTTCAAGTGCGTGACAACCGCCCGTTCCGAACCCCGGAAAAGTTCGGCCTGCTCGCGCCAGTAGGCTTCTTCCGCCGGCTTCATCGGCCCGAATTCCTCCATGTTGTCCTCGACCCGCAGGTTGTCCTCGTCGAACTCCCCCTGACGGACGATCGAGTCAAAAAAATAGCCGGTTGTCGGCAGATGTCCGCTGGGAGCGGCCGAGCGGTCGCCCTGCGGGTAAATGTATGTGCCGTCCGGCTTCTCATCGACCTGGAAATGCTCCGAGACGAGCACATCCTGCCCCCAGGGTGTCCGCCACGGCTTCCAGTTTTCATTCACAAATCCGAAGATCGTGCGGTTGGGGAAGACCGGAGCCGTATCGATTCCCATCGCATCCTTGAGGTCATCCTCCACAAGACCCAGCATCTGATAGGGCTCGCAGATCTTCACCGGATGCTGTTCGAGCCCGTAGTGATTGCGTAGGTTCGCGACGACGCTGCAATGGATGCCGGTGATGAACGAAGCCCCGAAATCGATGGGCAGGCGATCGGGTTGGCGGTGTTCGATAGCAGCTCTTAGGCGTTCTTTGGATGTCATGGGATGGATTCGGAACGAGGCGATCTTAGCCCGGGCGTTTCCAGCATACTTCTCGCCATGTGATAAAAAGTTATCGTAATTTGCGATTGTGCTCCAGGATCTGAAGCTTGACCCCGCTTATGATGGATTCCTTTTTCTCGCCGAATCCGCGAGAAATCCCCCTTCGCTGAGAAGCCACCACCATGCGGAACTGGAGCTCAATCTCGTGGCGCGGGGCACCATCACTTATGTGACGGGTGAGGGCCGCTTCACTTTCGGGCCGCGCTCCCTCCTCTGGATGTTTCCCAAACAGGAACACCAGCTGGTGGACCGCTCGAACGACGCGCAATATTACGTGGCTGTCTTCAAGCCGGAACTGATCAACAAGTCCTGCCACAGCGCATCTTACAAAGGCTTGAAACGCCAGCGCTCCGGGAAGGGCTCCGTCCTGCATGCAATCCTCAATCCCGATACCTTCGGCTTTTTGCGCCGGATGATGGAGCACGTCATGGAGGGATCGCTTGACCCGGATCTTCTCAATCGCGAGGCAGGATTCGGAGTGGAGTCCGATTTCCGATACCGGCACGGGGATCCGGACGGATTGAATGCCGGCTTGCATCACCTGCTCCTGTTTTGCTGGAGGCTCCAGCAAGCCGGAGCCTCCCGGCGCCGGGCGTTATCGATTCATCCGTCCGTTTCAAAAGCGATCGGGCTTCTGGGAGACAACCACCGGGATACTTCGCTCGGGGAGCTATCCCGCCAGTGCGGCATGAGCCCTGCGCATTTCAGCAGGCTCTTCTCCTCGCAGGTGGGAGTGCCCCTCAGCCGCTACCGCAATTCGCTTCGGCTGGCCCGGTTTTGGGAACAACTCCGCCAGCCGGTCCAACCGACCATCATTCAGGCTGTCTTTGCCGCGGGCTTTGGAAGTTACGCGCAGTTCTACAAAACATTTTCCGAGGCCTATGGGCACGGGCCCCGGGCCGTGATCTCATCCCACCACAAAGCCGTAGAAAAAAAAACCGTGGTGACCCGGAGAAAGCGATCCGTTGATTCGCTTCCCGGATAGGGCGCCTACTCGTTGTAGGCTGTCTCGCCGTGCTGGGAGACATCGAGCCCGGCGGCTTCGTCTTCGGGTTCCACCCGCAACCCGATCGTGGCCTCGATGGCTTTGAGGATGATGAGCGTGGCGGCTCCCGCGAGAATCGCGGTAAACGCGATGCCGATCACCTGATTCAGAAGCTGGGGCAGGCTTCCTGCGAGGGAAACCGCGCCGCCATTCACCTTGAACGTCGTCGCGATCGCGGGGTTGACCTCCGCGTTCGCAAGCAGCCCCACAAGCAACATTCCGACCGTGCTGCCGATTCCGTGGACGCCAAAGACATCAAGCGAATCGTCGTAGCGGAATTTTGCCTTGAGCTTGGTCACAGCGAAATAGCAGGCGGCACCTCCGGCCAGACCGATCAGCACGGCTGCCGGGATGCTCACGAAGCCGGATGCGGGAGTGATCGTGGCCAGTCCTGCGACCATTCCCGATGCGGTGCCCAGCACGCTCGGCTTGCCTTTGAGCCACCACTCCATCGCTGTCCAGCTCATCGCTCCTGCCGCGGCGGAAAAATGCGTGGCGGCAAACGCGCTTGTGGCGAGAGCCCCTGCGGACACCGCGCTTCCCGCATTGAATCCAAACCAACCCACCCAGAGCAGGCCGGTGCCGATGAGGCTCAGCACGACGTTGTGCGGAAGCATGGGCTCGTGCGGAAAACCGGCACGCTTGCCGACGATGACCGCACAGACAAGGGCCGAGACCCCGGAGCTGATATGGACCACAGTTCCTCCGGCAAAATCGAGCACCGGGATCGTGCCGCCGAGCGCCCAGTTGAAAAAGCCGCCTTTTCCCCAAACCATGTGAGCGAGAGGAAAGTAAACGACCACCGCCCACAGGATCACAAAAATCAGGTAGGCGCTGAACTTCATGCGCTCGGCAATCGCCCCGCTGATCAGCGCCGGCGTGATGATGGCGAACATCATCTGGAAAAGCATGAACGTCTCCTGAGGCACCGTCGGCGCATAGTCCGCATTCGGCACCGCTCCCACTCCATGTAGCATGAAATATTGCAGCGGATTTCCGACAAACGCGCTGCCTTCGCCGAAGGCCATGCTGTAGCCGAAAATCATCCACAGGATCGAAACGACGGACATCAA
>CAZRIL010000148.1:0-12367 GCA_964600115.1 uncultured Chthoniobacter sp.
GCCTCGAGGTGCTTCGCAAATTCCGGATCGTTTTCGAGCTCGCGAAGGCTGCGCCAGAGCCCGGGCCTAACGTCGCGGGGCGGGTGGTTGAGGATCTTTTTCATCGGTGACATCCTCCGCAGGTGACCGGGGGATTGACTTCCCATGCCGCTTTGAATGCGCTGCCGATTTGCCGCTGGCTCTCGCCCTCCGCCGGTTTCCATTTCATGTTATAGACCTCCTGGGGCGGACGGAGAAAGTTTTCGGGAGCCCGGTGGCAATCCAGGCACCAGGACATGCTTTGCGGCTGGTCTTGAAAAACGGTGGTCATCTCGTTCACCGCCCCGTGGCAGCTGAAGCAGCTGACCCCGCGGTTCACGTGGACCGCGTGGTTGAAATACGTGTAGTCCGGAGTCTTGTGCACGCGGACCCAATCCACAGGACGGCCGGTCTTCCAGCTTTCGCGGACCGCTTCCAGCTTCGGACTCGTCGCGCGGATCTGAGTGTGACAGGCCATGCAGGTCTGCGTTGTGGGAACGTTGGAATGGGAAGCCACTTCGACAAAGCTGTGGCAATACCGGCAATCCATGCCCAGCTGCTCGACATGGATGGCATGGGAAAATGGAACCGGTTGTGTGGGCATGTAGCCGACGCGCGTGTATTTTGGTGTGAAATAATACCAGATCCCTCCGGTCACAGCCCCCCCCAGCACTCCAAGGCAGATCACAACCTTGAGGGGTATCCAGTTTGTCCATTTAGGAAAAAAGTTCGCCATGAATCACAGCACGGATAGACAACTACTTGCATCACAACCATGCGCTGGCGGACAAAGCCGGAAGGCACTTTCTGAAATAGTTTTGATGCAGAACAAAAATGGACACATGGGAGAAAGAATGCAGGAGGGTGCAAAATACTGGTCGCGACTGTCAACAGAATCGGTAAAATTTCTTTTCGCATGAGATTTCACGCCCTTATTGCAGCCCTTTTCCTGGCCGCCCCACTCCTCTTTTCCGCCGAGACAGCCCAGCCGGAACTGCCGCTTGTCACATTGCGCATCGGATCCACAAGCATCAAAGCCGAGGTGGCGGACGATGATGCGGAGCGTTCGGCGGGGCTGATGTTCCGGGAATCCCTCGCGACCGACTCCGGAATGCTGTTTGTCATGCCTTCCACCGGACCCGCTTCTTTTTGGATGAAAAACACGCTCGTCGCGCTCTCGATCGCATTTCTGGATGAGAACGGCACGATCCTCGAGCTCCACGACCTGCAGCCCAAAAGCGAGAAGATCGTCAAAAGCACATTTTCCCGCATCGCCTACGCGCTCGAAATGCCTCAGGGCTGGTTCGCCAGAAAAAACATCTGGCCCGGAGAACGCGTCTCCGGTCTCCCGCCGCCGGCACGGAGGTGACCCCTCCACGCAGGCCCTCACTTCTCCAACGCAAAACCAAGAAAATTCCATGTATCACACCAAAGCCTACTCCGCCACCAGCGCGACTTCGCCGCTGTCTTCCACCACGATTCCCCGCCGCAATCCGACCGACCGCGACGTCCGGATCGAAATCCTCTTCTGTGGCGTCTGCCATTCCGACCTTCACTATGCACGTGACGAGTGGCATGGCGTGATGCCCGCTGTCTATCCGTGCGTGCCGGGCCACGAGATCATCGGCCGCGTCACCGGGGCCGGTTCGTCCGTCACCAAATTTTCTGTGGGCGACCTTGTTGGAGTCGGATGCCTGGTGGATTCCGATCACACCTGCCCCAGTTGTCAGGCCGGCCTGCAGCAGTTCTGCCCGAACCAGATTCTGACCTATGGCTCCCCTGACAGGCACAAGACGGCTCCGGTTACCTACGGCGGCTACTCCGACAGCATCGTCGTGGATGAGGGGTTCGTGCTGAGCATCCCTGCCAACCTCGACCTCGCCGGGGCCGCGCCGCTGCTCTGCGCCGGCATCACGACCTATTCGCCGATGCGTCACTGGGGCGTTACAAAGGGCAAAAAAGTCGGTGTTGTCGGACTGGGTGGCCTGGGCCACATGGGGGTGAAGTTCGCCCATGCGTTCGGCGCCCACACCGTCGTTTTCACCACCTCGCCGAATAAAAAGGAAGACGCGCTCCGCCTCGGCGCCGATGAGGTCGTCGTCTCGCGAAACGCCGACGAGATGAAAAAGCACGCCGGCAGCTTCGACTTCATCCTCGATTGCGTGGCCGCTGAACACGACATCAACGCCTACATCCACATGCTCACCCATGACGGCAACATCACGCTGGTAGGAGCGCCTGAGAAACCGTTCCCCGTCTCGGCATTCAGCCTCATCTTCGGACGCCGCAGCCTGTCCGGCTCACTGATCGGCGGCCTCCCGGAGACGCAGGAAATGCTCGACTTCTGCGGCGCTCACAACATCACCTCCGACGTGGAGATCATCCCGATCCAAAAAATCAACGAAGCCTATGAGCGGATGGTCAAGTCTGATGTCAAGTATCGCTTCTCGATCGATATGGCTTCTCTCAAATCCGAATAGCCGGTTGATTCCGGCCAATCCTCCATGTCCCACAAATTCCCCCTCCGCGCGACAGCGCCTCAGCTCAAGACACCTCACGGCGAACGGATTTCCGCGACCCGTTCCAACTTTCCCCTCTTGAAAGGGCTCTCGATCTATCATCTTCTCATCCGGGAAGGCTGTTTCCGTGAGCCGCACTGGCACGCCAATGCCGACGAGCTGGCCTACTGCCTGAAAGGAAACGCGCTGGTCACCGTCTTTGAGAGCGGCAACGTCCACTCGCAGTTTTCGATCTCGGCGGGCGAAATGTTCTTCGTTCCCTCGGGCTCGCTTCACGCAATCGAGAATTCCGGCAGCGGAGACGCCGAATTTGTCATCACTTTCTCCCATGAGGAGGTGGAAGACTTCGGGCTGTCGGGCTTCACCGGTTGTCTGAGCGAGTCGGTGGTCGGGAATACGTGGAACCTTGCCTCCGGTGCTCTCGGCGGTCTCACCCGTTCCGTGGAGGATATTGTGTTCGGACGCCTCGCCTCTCCGTGCGTCGTTCCGGAATCGGCATCCTACCCGGCTCCGCTCAAGTTCTCCATCGAATCCAGAACCCCGCTCCTGGTTAACGAGGACGGCTCCGCGATTGTGGCGCGGCGGGACACCTGGCCGGCTTTGCGTGCGCAAGCCATGTATTCGCTCCGGCTCCAAGGCATCGGAATGCGCGAGCCTCACTGGCATCCGGAAACCGCCGAACTCGCTTACGTGCTCAAAGGGCAGGCTCGGATGACTGTGAAGAGCCCGGGTAACAGCGTGGAAACCTACGAGCTGAACGAAGGGGACATCTATTTCATTCCGCGAGCCTATCCCCACCACATCGAAAATCTGCGGGGCGATGAAATGAGGTTTCTGATTTTCTTCGACACTCCCGACGTCAAGGACATCGGATTCACCGGAGGAATCCCGGCCTTCGCCAACCGGGTGACCGGACCGACCCTGAATCTCAGCGAAGAACAAACCGGCCGGATCCCCAGGCTTCCCGCCGACCTCCTCGTCGTCGGTAAGCGCAACCCGGTCGAGTAGGACCACCGGGAATTTTCGACAGCCTCGCGAGCCGAAGCAGGGAACACAGGGGCTGCCGCCCGATCTCCCTGATTACGGTTGCGTCCAGCTGGACGGGCGGCATGGATGTTGCTACATTTCGGCCATGTCGGCGGTTGCTTCGTCGTTTTTTCCCTTCAAGCTACGCGAAGTCAGGCGCTGGCTGAGTGGCACGCGTATCCAGAGCGGCTTTTTCGGCCTCTGGACTTTGGTGGTTTTTGCGTTTCTCTATATTCCGATCTTTCTGCTGGTGGTGTTTTCGTTCAATTCGTCGAAGTTGAACATCCGGTGGGAGGGATTCACACTGCAATGGTATGCGGCCCTGCTTGAGAACAAGCCGATCGTCACGGCCTTTCAGAACAGCCTCATCGTCGCCAGCATCACCACGGTTCTCGCAACGGGACTGGGGACGATCGGAGCCTGGATGCTCTACCGTTATAAATTCCCTTTCCAGCGGGCGATCGGGCTCCTGATTTTTGTGCCAATGGTCATGCCGGAGGTTCTGATGGGCGTGAGTCTGCTCGTGCTGTTCGTCCAGTTGTTGAACATCCCTCTCGGCTATGCCACGCTGGTCATTTCGCACACGACATTCTGCTTTCCATTCGTGCTGGTGGGGGTCCAGGCCAGGTTGCAGGGCATTGATCCCTTTCTCGAAGAGGCGGCCATGGATCTCGGGGCAACACCTGCGCAGGCGTTCTGGAAGGTTATCGTCCCCTATCTGATGCCGGCCATCATTTCCGGTGCGCTCATGTCGTTCACCCTCTCGCTCGACGAATACATCGTCAGCGTTTTCCTGACAGGTGCCCAGACCCAGACGCTTCCATTGAAGGTTTACGGGATGGCGAAAGTCGGGCTGAATCCGCAGCTCAATGCGCTGAGCGCCCTTTTTATTCTTGGAACAATCGTCATTGTCATTCTCAGTCAGCTGATCAGCAGGAAAAAAACCACATGAAAACACCACTCGCCCTTATGGCCGCACTGGCAGCGCTCGCGCTGGCCGGTTGCGGGAAACCCCCGTCCACCCCCGTCACCACAGAGCAAAAGGCTCAAGCGGCGCCTGCGCCAGCCGCCGAGCAGAAGCCGGCAGCGAGCGACAAGCTCAGCATCTTCTGTTGGTCGGAATACATTCCGCAATCGGTCATCGACCAATTCACGAAGGAGACCGGCATCAAAGTCTCGGTTGAAAACTACGCCTCGAACGAGGAGATGCTCGCGAAGCTCATGGCTGGAGGCGGCAGCTACGACATCATCCAGCCGAGCGAGTATGTCGTCGGTGCCCTGGTGAAGGAAAACCTTCTTCGCCCGATCGACCATGCGATGATCCCGAACCTCAAGAACATCGCTCCACAGTTCCTGAACATGCCGTTCGATCCGGGTAATAAATTCAGCGTGCCGTTCATGGCGGGAACCGTCGGGATCGTCGTCAATACCGATCTGGTCAAGGACGACATCAAGGGATTCGTCGATGTCTTCCAGGACAAATACAAACAGAACATCGTGGTTCTTGACGATGCCCGCGAAATCGTGACCTGGGGATTTTTCACCCAGGGAGTTCCGATCAATCAGGTCACGGATGAAAATCTGGAGAAGGTGAAGCCGCTCGTGTCGAAGTGGCTCCCGCTGGTGAAGGTCTACGATTCCGACAGCCCGAAAACCGCACTTTTGAACGGTGATGTTGCCATCGGAGTGGTTTGGGGCGGGGAAGGGGCAATCCTCCTGAACGAGGACAAGAAGTTCAAGTGGGTCCTGCCTTCCGAGGGGACGCACCTCTTCATCGACAGCCTCGCAATTCCAAAAAACTCCAAGAATGCCGCGAATGCGGAGGTTTTCATGAATTTCATCCTCCGTCCGGACGTGAGCAAGCAGATCTCGGACGCCTTCCCGTATCTCAATCCGAACCTCGCGGCGCGCGGGCTCCTCACTGCCGGGCAGCGCGCCAACCCGGCCAGCTTCCCCTCGGATGCTGATATCGCAAAAATGCAGACCTTCGAGGACATCGGCCAGCAGGCCTCGAAAATCGACGAGATCGTGACTTCGCTGAAGGTCCAGTAGCCATATGGCCGGACTGGCAGCATCGGTTCCGGTTGCGGCGGATTCCAGGGGATTCCGCCGCAAGCCCGGCCTCGCGGCCTGGCTGGTGCTGGCGCCGCTGCTGGTCTGGCTTCTGCTGTTTATTGTCATCCCCACGATCATGCTCGTGGTGGTGAGCTTCGCGGAACGTGATGCGCTAGGGAGGGTCGTCTACCAGTTTTCCTTCGACAACTATGTAAGGGCGTTTAACTGGGTCTGGCTGAAAGTGCTGCGCGACTCGATCTGGTATGCCTTCCTGACCACCGTAATCTGCATGCTTGTCGGGTATCCGGTGGCGTTTTTTATCGGGCGCGCCCCGGAGCGCTGGCGAGGGATCCTGCTCATGCTGGTCATGGTCCCGTTCTGGACGAGTTTCCTCATCCGGACGTATGCATGGATCACCATCCTGAGCAAGGAGGGTCTGGTGAACAGCCTGCTCATGTCATCGGGTCTGATTTCCGCGCCGGTCACCCTGCTCTACACGCCGTTCGCCATCGTCCTCGGGCTCGTTTACAATTTCCTGCCCTTCATGATCCTGCCGATCTACACGAGCGTCGAGAAGCTCGACGGGGCGATGATCGAGGCCGCCTACGATCTCGGTGCAAGGCCCATGCATGCCTTTGCACAGGTGATCATTCCGCTCACCCGTCCGGGCATTACCGCTGGCGCCCTGCTTGTTTTTATCCCCTCGATCTGCATGTTCGCAATCACCACGCTTATGGGCGGAGGGGCCAATCCGACAATCGGCGAGGTGATCTTCAAGCAGTTCACCTCCGGCCGCAACCAGCCGTTCGGAGCGGCGTTGGGGACCCTCCTGCTTCTGATTTTCGTCATCGCGTTGTGGCTCACGCGCAAGAGCCGCGAGGAGGAGTAGAGCTTTTTGATCCGCCGCTCACAGTCATTTGGACAAATCCGCGGCATCGGCTACTTTTCCCGCCATGATTGTTGGTATTGATCTCGGGACGACGCATTCTCTGGTGGGCTCGATGCAGTCGGGATTTCCCATTCTGATCGCGGACGAGCAAGGGGAGAGGCTCACGCCCTCCGCTGTCTATTTTCCCGGGGCGGGCGTGCCGATTGTCGGCCGTGCCGCCATGGAAAAAAGACAGGAGTTTCCGGACCGGGTCGTGACTTCCGTGAAGCGGCTCATGGGGGTCCGTGCCAGTGAGGCGCCGGGAAGCCGTATCGTGATGGGGGAGCAGACGTGGACTCCCGAGGAGGTCTCCTCGCTGATCTTGAGAAAGCTCAAATCCGATGCGGAACGATCCCTCGGGCAGCCGGTCGATCAGGCGGTGATCACGGTCCCGGCCTACTTCAACGATGCGCAGCGCGCAGCGACGAAGAGAGCGGGCGAGTTGGCGGGATTTTCTGTCGAGCGCATCGTCAGCGAGCCCACGGCGGCCGCCCTGGCCTACGGGTTGGACCGGCTCGGCGAGAGAGCGAAGGTCGCGGTCTATGACCTCGGGGGCGGGACATTTGATGTTTCCATCCTGCTCCTGAACTCCGGTGTCTTCGAGGTCCTTTCAACCAATGGGGACACCCGGCTCGGAGGGGACGATCTGGATGCCGCGCTTGCACGGGAGTGGAACATTTCTCCTCAGGCCGCAGAGAAAATCAAATGCGCCCTGAGCGAAGCGGATGAGTTTCTCCACGAGGGGAAAACCTACTCCCGCGCCGCTCTGGAAGCTGTCTGCGGGCCGATAGTCGCCCGCACGCGCAAAAATTGCATACGCTCGCTCGGTGACGCCGGTGTCGCTGCTTCGGAATTGGACGCGGTTGTTCTGGTCGGAGGCGCGACGCGCATGCCATTTGTCCGGAGGTTCGTCGCCGGGGTTTTCGGGCGTGAGCCGGATACCAGCCAGCACCCGGATGAAGCGGTCGCGCTCGGCGCAACAATCCAGGCCGGAATCCTCTCCGGCGATGTGCATAACATGACCCTCCTTGACGTCACCCCGCTCTCTCTCGGAATTGAGACTTTCGGAGGGCTCATGAATGTCATCATCCCGCGGAACACCACAATACCCTGCAAGGCCGGCGAGATGTTCACGAATGCGGTCGGCAACCAGTCCGGCATGCGGATTTCGGTGCTCCAGGGCGAACGCGAGATGGCCAGGGACAATTGGAAGCTCGGAGAATTCGATGTGAAGTTTTCCCCGCTGCCGAAGGGGCGCGCTCGCGTGGGCGTGCAGTTCGAGCTCGATGCCAACGGGATTTTGAATGTGCTCGCCAGGGACACGGCGGCCGGGACGGATACCGTCGTGAGGATTGAAAGCGCGGTTGAGGTCTCGGACGAAGCAGTCGAAAAAATGCTTGGCGATTCGCTCGAGCATGCCTTCGAGGACATGGATGAGCGGATCTTTACCGAAGCAAGCCTGAAGGCGGACGAGATGCTCCCCGCAGTGGCATCCGCGTTGGAGCAGCTTGGAGAGGGGGTTTCCGGGGAGGAGCGGTCCGCGCTGGCAGTTCTTGTCGATCAGGTTCGAGTCGCGCAGGCCGGGAAGTCGGCTTCGCGGCTGAAGTCGGCGCTTGGCGCGCTCGATGAGGCCACCCAGCCGCTTGCCACCCGGCTGATTGAAAAGGCCATCGGAGAGAAGGCATGAGCCCGAAGATCGATCTCCATCGCCACCTGGACGGAAATATCCGCCTCCAGACGATTCTCAATCTTGCGGAGAAGAACGCGATCCCCCTGCCCGCAAGGGATGTCGCGGGCCTTCTCCCGCATGTCACGATCACGACGCCACACCCCGGATTGGTTTCCTTTCTGGAAAAATTCCGATGGCCGATGGCCGTGCTGGCGACGCCGGCGGATTGTCTTCGGATCGCGTATGAAAATGTGGAGGATGCGAAAAACGAGCGTCTGGACTACGTCGAATTGAGGTTCAGCCCGTGCTTCATGGCTTCCGCTCACCGGCTGGATCCGGCTGCGGTTGTCGAGGCTGTTGCCGACGGGATTGCCCGGGGAGTGCGGGATTTCGGCGTGCCGGTGAAACTCATTGGAATTCTCAGCCGCACATTCGGGCCGGAGGTTTGTTTCCAGGAATTGGATGCGCTCCTCTCATGCCGGGAAAAGCTGGTCGGCCTGGATCTGGCCGGCGATGAGGCGGGTTTTCCTGCGCGGCTGTTTGAACGGCATTTCCGGATCGCGCGCGACGCGGGGCTTCAAATCACCGTGCATGCCGGCGAGGCCGCAGGCCCGGAAAGCATCCGCGAGGCCATCGATCTTCTGGGGGCCACACGAATCGGGCACGGCGTCCGCGCAATCGATGATCCAGCCCTCATGGACGAGCTCGCCTGCAGAAACATCGGGATCGAATGTTGCCTGACAAGCAATGTTCAGACGAGCACGGTCGAATCGTATGCCTCGCATCCCCTGCGCGCCTTTCTCGATCAGGGCCTTCTTGCGACGATCAATACCGATGACCCGGGTATCAGCAACATCACCCTCGACCATGAGTTCGAGATCGCTGCTCCGCTGGCCGGACTGTCCCCCGATCACCTGGCTCTTGCAAAAAGGAACGCGACTGTCGCCGCTTGGGGAATTTGATGTCCGGACAGATGGGATTTGGGACGGCTTACTTCGCGGCCGCACCCATGGCGGAATAGCCGAGCAGAAGGATCCCGATCGCCGCTGCGCTGCAGACGAGCAGAATAAGAAACACGGCCAGAATCGGACGCCAGAGATCCGTGCGGTGCGCCTCCTTAAGGCCGATCACCGAGTAGACAAGCGATGCGGCAAGATAAAACCAGGGCCCGCAAATCGGGACGACTTGCAGGACCGAAGTAGCTCCCGATGCATAGCAGATCACGCGGAATGTCGTCTCAAACGGTTTCGTGGCACCTCCTGCCAGCATGAGCGCCAGATGAACGATTCCGGATGCAACATACGACCGCACAAAGAGGATCGCCGGCAGGATCAGGAGCAGTCCAAAAAAAAGAAGGAACACTCCGTATTGCGGCAAATCCTTGAACTCTCCGCCCGCGAGGATCCGGGGGTTGATGAGCAGGGCAACGCACTCGTAGAGCAGCGCAATCGACGAACTCACCCACGAAACGAGGACGTAAAACTTCAGCGGTTTCGAGAGGCCGCCCTCGGTAGGCATCGCCCGGAAGGTTTCCACCGGGTTTGCCAGGATCTGCCTGATCGTCCCGACGGCGGCGGTGACCAGCGGCTTGGGTTCGGCACCTTCCCAAACAGGAGCGGCGCAGGACGTGTCAGCGGGCGGCAGCGTTGTTATCGGCGGGGGAGCGGTCACAGATTCTGAAGCGGGCGGAAGATTCTTGAAGGAAGAGAGCGGCTGCCAGGAGTCCATGGAGGCATGCCAGGCCAGGTCGTCGGGGCGGAACCGTCCGCTTTGCAGCCCGTCGGCCACTTCCTGATCGGAAAACTGGCCGAGACTCTGCCTGTTGCGGTTGATGTGGATCGATCCCATACCCAGTGCCTATACGATGGGACTCACGGGGGGTCAATGCCACAGCGCCCGCAGCAGGGACAACCAAACAAAGTTGCGGGAGACTTTCATGCGCGGGGCCTGCGGGGATTCGGCCACCAGATCGAGCGTGCGGACGCCGATTTCCAATGGCAGCCGGCATGCCGCCCGGAGCCTGCGCGGACGGACAAGATCTGCATAGCGCGCTCCTGATGCAAGGTTCCCGCGCGCCACCCGCATCGCTGCGGGAAAATCCTCGCCTGTGACATACACCCGGCCTGCGATCGCATCCTCGTGCCTGTCGCGCAGGATGTTGACCCATTGCAGGCCGCATCCAAAATCAAACCCGAGCCCGCACATTGTTTCCTTCGCTTCCTTCGAATAGCCGGGGATATGCTTGAAGCAAATCTCCGTCCAGAACTTCCCAACACATCCGGCAACCAGGCCGGTGTAGCGGACGGACTCCTCCAAAGTCAGGGGCGGTGCGTCCGGTGGGAAACGCTGGAGATCGAAGACCTGTCCGCTCAGAATGGTTCTCCACACATTCAGAATCTCCGCCTTGTCGGGCGAGGACTCAAGGCCCTGGAGCAGCAACGGAAGGGATTCAAGAAGCTCGGCTTCACCGTCCGGCAGTGGCCCCAGCTGGCGCACTTGAAGAGACCAGGAAGAACCGGCGCCCCGCCCGATGCTGGCAGAGTCCGGGAACCGGCTCAGCAATTGGTTCCTGAATTCCACGGACGCCGATCCCGCATCAGCAATCGAATCCGAGGCGCGCGCCAGCAGGTAAGCCAGACTGAGCGTCGGACGCACGGATTTGGGAAGCAACCGGAGAGAAATGTGGAAGGAGCGTGAGACCCGCCTGAGCAGCGATTGGATGGTCCCGGTTCCTGTGAGAAGCATGATTCACGAATGATTCATGAATCAGAATACAAAGTCATCGCTTGTTTTTGGCATAGTGGCCAGAATTGCTCTCAGCGTTTTAAGTCCGAAAGAGCCCTTACCTGCAGCGAAACAGCGAAAAGCAGCTTGATAGCGCTTCCTGGTCACCCGCTATGGACCGGCGCATGGAACGCCGGCGTATTTCACGAAAGTCGTTTGACCGAACGCCGACTTTTCTATTAACTGCACATCCCAAGTTGGTGAGGTGGCTGAGTGGTCGAAAGCAGCGCTTTGCTAATTCAAACGGACGGTTTTTTCTCGAATCGTCCCGAGTTATCAGCAGTCATCAAATCACTCGTTTACAGTGTTTTATCATGACGTTGGCTTTTTCCTGAGTTCTCCTGAATCCTCTCAAAAAAGTAAGTGGACTTACCTTTTTGACTTACCTTTTTTCGCACAAGTAGCGAACAATGTTTGCCACCCACCAACAGATCGGCATCCGAGGGGATTTACTCCAAATCCTCGCGTGTCAGTTCCACATCCTTTAGGATTTTTAGAAGAAGGCCCGGCCCGATCATTTCTCCCGCGTGAACGGGAACAACGGTATAACGCCCGTCCTCATGGCGCAGGGAATGGTGACTTCCCTTGATCCTGATCACTTCGAATCCGAATCCTTCCAAGATCCTGATCAGCTCTTTCCCTCTGAGTCGCGGAAGTCGCGCCATGGCTCAGACCCGGATGCGTTGGACGCCGATGAAGTCGGAGGAACCCAGGTGGCTCTGCTCGTCCTCCAGGCAGAGCTCGATCACTTCGCGTATCCGTTTCATGAGCGTATCCAATGACTTCGCCTGGGTATGACACCCCCTCAAATCCGGAACTGTCGCCACAAAATACCCTTCCGAATCCTGCTCGATGATGACATTGAAATCGCGTGCTTTTGCCATGCTGGAAAGATGCTCCGATCATTCACAAAAGCAATATTTCTGTGATGCTCCGCAGGGGGTGGCCGGATTTCTCAACCGCCCTAAGCTCGCCGCGTTCCTCACTTCCCATCCTGGGTGGACATTCGCAATGACGGCTCCCTCTCAGAATACTCTGACGGCCTCGGCACTGCCCATTCTCCCAGCCGATCCGCCAGAGAATTCTGGCCTTGTGGCGAAGGGGATGGCCGAGAATCCAATGGATGAGATCGGAGCCTCCGGCCCCGGCTTTGGGTTTATCGATTGGGGAACCACGTTTCCCCAAAACCCCTCCTCTAGGGGGAACAGATCTCTCAGCCCTCGACGAAAAGGATCAGGGGGAGGAACGAGAGTGTGCCAAGATGATTGTCCAGACACGCCAGCGTATGGAGTAGGCTATGTGTTGACCCCGCAGGCTTATTCTTTTTAAGAACCGTGCGTTTACGCACTGCTTTTCTGCGAACGTCCC
>CAZRIL010000149.1:0-12366 GCA_964600115.1 uncultured Chthoniobacter sp.
CGGATGGGGGGGGATTCGAACCCCCGGTACCTTTCGGTACACACGCTTTCCAGGCGTGCGCAATCGACCACTCTGCCACCCATCCCTGTTTGTGAGGGACAGGCATTCGTAAACGAGACGGAGTGGTTTGACAACTCCTGTGATGAGGATTGTTTCCGGACCGCGATCCATTTCTATTTTGCTCCTGCTTATACACTCTCCACCCGCCTTGGAGGTGGCGGATGTTGAATTGCGGGGGGCGCAGCTGAATGGGGGGCAGCTGCGCCAGATAATGCGCCGGGTGCATCGAGTGGGAGCGGTCTCTGTGCAACGTGCATTTTTCTATGCAACGAGCAGGCGAAACTTTATATGTTGCACAGTTCCGTGCACTCCTGGCTTCTAACGCGGTTGCTTTATGAAAGCTGACAGCCTGGGCCCCCATTCGCGCTCCCGCACTGTGGCGCTTGCTACTTTTGCTGGCATAGCAGTGATTTTGATGGGGCTAGGCTACTGGCAATATCGCGCCGAAAAAGAGGAGATCACGAGGGTGCAATGGCAAACCCTGGCAGCAATCGGCAATCTCAAGGCCAAGCAGATTCATGAATGGCGCAAGGAACGCATGGCGGAGGTTGAGCGCGCGGCCAAAGATCCCCTGACAATCAAGACCGTTTCAGATTTCTTGATGGACCCAGGGAATCAGGTCCGCAGGTCTGAATTGCAGGAATGCCTACGGGGTGAAGTGACCGGGAAGGACAGTGGGGCCTCCCTGATTTTCGACACCAGGGAAAACCTTCTGGCCTCAACCGAGGATGCTGGTGGTCCGGTGGATCCGGCAACCCGGAAGGCCCTGCATGAAGCGCTTGTTGCGAACAAGAGCGGCGCTTCCGATTTTTTCCGTAGCCCGGATGGGAGCATCCACATTGAGTTCGCGGCTCCCGTGCCGGATGACAAAGGGCAGATTCAGGCTCTCTTGATCCTGCGTCATGATGCGGAGAGCTATCTTTACCCGCTTCTTCAGGAATGGCCCACCTCCAACCACAGCGGCGAAACGCTTTTGGTGCAACGCGACGGCAACGAGGTTGTTTTCCTCAGCAAGCTCAGGCATCGGAGTGACCCCTCGCTCTCCCTTCGCCATCCGCTGGCGGACACACAGATGCCTGCCGTCCAGGCTGTGCTCGGCAGAAGGGGGATCTTCGAGGGCAAGGACTACCGGGGGGTCGACGTTGTTTGTGCTCTGCTCCCTGTTTCCGACTCGCCATGGTTCATTACGGCCAAGGTTGACGCGGAGGATTTATTCAGTGCGGCGCGCTACCGCGCGGGTGTCATCACCCTGATCGTCGTGCTGCTGATCCTGCTCGCTGCGGGGGTGGTCGCATGTATCTACAGGCAGCGGCAGACCGGGATCCTGAACAATCTGGTGAAGGCGGAGCGGCAGAAAGTGGATGCGCAGGAGCGGGAACTTAAGATCGGGCAGCAACATCGAACCATTCTCCAAACAGCCATTGATGGGTTCGCTATACTGGATGCTCAGGGGAGAATCCGTGAGGTCAATGACGCCTATTGTCGCATGACCGGTTACAGCGAGCAGGAACTCCTCACCATGTGCGTTACTGATCTGGAGGCCGCCGAAAGCAAGGAAGAGACCACTTCCCATATTCAACAAATCATCGCCCGGGGCCTGGATCGTTTTGAATCCCGCCAGCGGCGCAAGGACGGGGAAATCATTGACGTCGAGGTCAGTGTCCAGTTCAAGGCGGAGGAGGGGGGAATCGTGTCATTTCTCCGCGACATCACCGAGCACAAGAAAAATCAGATGGAACTGCTGGAGCGGGATCGGAAGCTGCGGGAAAGCAAGGCCCGCTACGACGAGTTGGCCAGGCAGATTCCCGCCGGGATCTACACTATGCGCCTGCGCACTGACGGGAGTGCGGGATTCGAGTATCTGAGCGAAAAGCTGTGCCAGATGCTGGGGTGCGAGGAACACGAGGGGCTACGGGATCCGGAGTGCGTGTTCGGCACGATCCATCCCGATGATCGGGCTTCTCTGGATGAGGCCAACCGGGTTGCCGCGCAGAACCACAGCCTCTTCCGTTGGGAGGGGCGATCGCTTTTATGGGGAAAAATGGGGTGGGTCCACATCGAATCCGAACCGACCGTTTTGCCAAATGGGGACATTCTGTGGAATGGGGTGGTCAGCGACATCACCGAGCGCAAGCAGACCGAGGAGGCACTGCGGGACAGTGAGGAGCGCTTCAGCCGGCTCTTCAAGAGCATGGAAGAAGGGTTTTTCCTCGCAGAGTTGATTTTTGACCCCTCAGGGAAGCCGGTGGATTGGCGCTTTCTTGATGTCAACCCGGCCTACACAAGAATCATGGGGCTCAAACGCGAGGACGTGATCGGTCGCAACGTCCGGGAACTTTTTCCCGGCCTCGAGGATTTCTGGTTTGAGGCTCACACACGCTGCGCGCTCACCGGCGAGCCGGCCACTCTGGAGGGGTTTGTCCAAGCGACCGGACGCTACTATGTCAACCACCTGCACTCTCCCTGCCGCGGCCAGTTTGCTTGCATTTTCACAGACATCACCGAGCGAAAACAGGCCGGGGAGGCGCTGAGGGCAAGCGAGGAGCAATTTCGCAGCATGTTTGAAATGGCATCGCACGGCATGGGCCAGGCCAATCCGCATACCGGGCAGATGCTGCGAGTGAACCAGAAAATGTGCGAGATCACCGGCTACCCGGCGGAGGAACTGCTGAAATTGCGCGTGGAGGATATCACGCACCCTGACGACCGGCAGGCTAACACCGGGCTGTTCAAGCGGGCGGTGCAGGGTGATGAGCCTTCGTACCGCATGGAAAAGCGCTATGTGCGCAAGGATGGCAGTGTGGTATGGGTGAACGTGAACATGATTGTGATCCGGGACGCAACCGGCAGCGCGATCAGCACGGTGGCCACCATTGAAGACATCACCGCCCGGAAGCAGGCGGATGCTTGCCGGAGAATCGGCGGGGAGATTCTGCATGGCCTGCTCCAGTCGGATGATGTGAAGAGTTCCGTCCGGCGGATTGTCGCCACATTGAAAAAGGAGGGCGGATTTGATGCGGTGGGCGTCCGTATGCAGGAGGGCGAGGATTTCCCGTATGCCTTTCAAGAAGGCTTCCCTGAGGGATTTTTGCGGACGGAGAACTCTCTAGCGGCGCGGGGGCCTGATGGCGGGGTCTGCCGCGACAAGGACGGAAAGGTATGTTTGGAATGCACCTGCGGTCTGGTCATTGCCGGAAAGACCGATCCTTCCAACCCACTGTTTACGCCAGGCGGGAGCTGCTGGACGAATGACTCACTTTCACTGCCGCGCACCCCCGACGACAACGACCCCAGGCTGCATCCGCGAAACCAGTGCATCCACTTCGGCTACGCCTCTGTCGCCTTGATTCCGATCCGGACACAGGAACGGATCATCGGTCTGATCCAGATCAACGACCACCGCAAAGGGTGCTTCACCCTTGAAACAGTCGAGATTCTCGAAGGAGTTGCCGGTTACATTGGGGAGACGCTGATGCGGAAGAAAATCGAGCATGAAAGAAATGAAGCCTTGCTTCGCGCAGAAGCTGCGGCAGCCGCGAAGAGCGAGTTTCTAGGGGTTATGAGCCATGAACTGCGCACTCCGCTCAACGGGGTGCTCGGCTTTTCCGAACTCCTCTCCGACACCGCGCTGGATGACGAGCAAAAATCCTACACGCAGACTATACGGAAGAGCGGAGAGCACCTCCTGGCAGTCGTAAACGATATTCTCGATTTCTCCAGCATCGAGAAAGGAGTCCTGGCCATTCGCGAGGAAAGTTTTGCTGTCGTCGAACTTGTGAATTCGTCCGGGCTGACCATCCAAAAAGCCGCGAGGGATAAAGGGATCGGGTTTCACACCGTGATCGGGAGCGGGGTGCCCGAGCGGATTTCCGGAGACGAGTTGCGGATTCGCCAAATCCTGATCAACCTCCTCGGCAACGCGGTGAAATTCACGTCAATCGGAAGCGTTACACTTCAGGTCACCACTGTCACAGAAGGCGGCGGGGAGCTCTTGGCCTTTTCCGTCGAGGACACCGGAATCGGAATGGTGCCCGGGACAATAGGCGTTCTTTTTCAGCCCTTCACCCAGGCAGAGATGAAGATGAGCCGAACGTTCGGGGGAACCGGTCTGGGGTTGGCTATTTCCCAACGGTTGGCGGAAGCGATGGGCGGAAAAATCACGGTCACATCCACTCCCGGGAAAGGCAGCGTGTTCACATTCCGGCTCCCGCTCAAAGTTCCCATCATTCCGAAGAACCTGTCACTGCCCGCCGGCACTCCGGCACCGGGGTCTCCCGTGGATGGCGCGGTGCTCGTCGTTGACGACGACAGTGCCAGCGGTGTCGTTGCGGTGAAGCTGCTTCAGAAGCTTGGCTATCACGCGGAACTCGTGACCAACGGGGCCGAGGCGGTGGCAGCCTTCGTGCCCGGCAGGTATTCCCATATCCTGATGGATATCGCGATGCCGGTGATGGACGGGCTTTCCGCCGTGGGAAAAATCCGGGAGATCGAAGCGACCACCGGACACCATGTTCCGATCACTGCATTCACCGCAAATGTGATGCCCGGCGACCGCGAGCGCTGCCTGGCAGCCGGCATGGATGACTTCCTTGCAAAGCCGTTTAAAAGGGATGAGCTGGCCGCAAAAATTGCCCGTGCGAATTTGCGCGGGGAAAACGGCAAGTAGCTGCCGCTCGTGGTATTTGCCGGATTTCACTTGTCGCCCCGCTGACCGTCATCCCGTGAAAGCCGGACGAACCGGCCGCTACAGAATTCGCGAGACGAAGGCTTCGCGTTGAAAGGCGGAGAAGTCCCCGGGCTTTTCTCCGGTTCCGATGAAGCGGGTGGGGATGCCGAGTTCCTGCTGGATTGCGACAGCCACCCCGCCTTTTCCGCTTCCATCCAGCTTGGTCATGATCAAGCCGGTGAGACCGATGGCCTGGTGGAATTCCTTGGCTTGGACCAAGGCGTTGGAGCCGGTGGTCGCATCGACGACCAGCCATTTTTCATGGGGCGCATCCTCGTCATGTTTGGCGAGCGTTCTGGAGACTTTGGACAGCTCCTGCATAAGGTTGCTTTTTGTGTGGAGGCGTCCGGCGGTATCGCAGATCAGGAATTCGATGTTCTTTTTGTGGGCGCTTGTCCAGGCATCGTAACAGAGGGCTGCCGAATCGCCCTGATACTGGCTTTTCACCACGTCGATCCCGAGCCTCTGTCCCCAGACCTCCAGCTGCTCGATCGCCGCCGCCCGGAAGGTGTCGGCCGCCACGAGAATGCAGGAATGCCGGTGGGACTTGAACCAATGGGCCAGCTTGGCAGAGGAGGTGGTTTTACCGGTCCCGTTCACCCCGACAACCAAAATCGCCTTCGGCTTCGAGGGAAGGGGGCGCAGCAGGGGGACCGTGGCCGGGAGCACGTGCAGGATTTCCTCCCTCGCCACCGCTGCGGCGGTCTCGCCGGTCACCGAACTTCCCCGTCCTCGCAAGGTTTCCAGGATTTTTAAAGTCATCGGGACGCCAAGATCCGCGCGGATCAAGGCCTCCTCCAGTTCGTCCCAGTCGACCGGACGCGACGAGAACTTCTGGACGAAGGATTTGAGAAAACCAAGCGCCATTCGTTCAGGCCTTCCGGCGGGCTCTCCGGATATTGTCGAGAACCCCGTTGACAAACTTTCCCGATTCCTCGGTGCTGAACTTTTTCGCGATTTCGATCGCCTCATTGATGGCGACCGCCGGCGGGATGTCCTCGCAGAAAAGCAACTCCTGGCAGGCGATCCGGAGCACATTTCTGTCCACAGCGGAGAGGCGGGAAAACTCGTAGTTGCGGGCGTGTTCCCGGATGGCGGCATCGATTTCGGTCCGGTGCTCCATCCAACCCTTTAGGAGGTGTTCGCAGAACTTCCGTGCGCTCGGGCTCAGGCCCCGCAGCCTGTAAAAATCCGAGAGGAGGGCATCGCTTTCATCCGCCTGCAACTCACGTTGATAAAGGTATTGAACCGCAGCCTCGCGGGCATCTCGTCGGACTCCCATGATATTACTTGATATCGCGCAGCGTGCGCGCGGCAGCCACTGCGGCCCGGGCGGTTTCGATCCCGCGGTTGAACTCCGCCTCGATGCACCTTGCGCGGGCCTGCTCCTCATTTCCCACGAGCAGGACTCCATGAATCACAGGCACCCTGTGCGCCAGGGAAATATCCAGCAGCGAGTTGGTCACCCCCTGGGCGATCAATTCGGCATGTGATGTCTCGCCGATGATGATGAGCCCGAGGGCGATGATAGCCTGGTAGCGGTCGAGCTCCGCGACCGCCTGCACCATCAGGGGGATCTCGAAGGATCCGGGAGCGGAGATCAGCGACACCGTTGCGCCGGGCTCGAGGATATTGAGCTCGCGGTAGGCGTTGTCCACAAGTGGCTGGGTGAATTGCGCATTATACTGGCTGGCCACGATCGCAAACGAAAGTGTGGCCTTGGGCGCAAGCCTTGGACGCATCGGAACGGATTTCGACATGAAGGGGATGTTCGCGAAATTCCCCGCTCTAGCAACAACAACCTAACGGAAGGGAACATCTTTTTGACGGGTAAGCCCCTGCTCAGCCTGAGATTGAGGCCTCCCCCGCGGATTTTCCAGACCGAGGGACTCCTGTGACTCAATTCGTGAAAATGGAATGCAACTCTTGTACCTTTCGATAGTTGAATTGGTTTCCGTATTACGATGACTCCCCGCTTTCTTCTGTTGCCCTTGGTTGTCACTACCGTGATTTTCGGGGGAGCCCCCACGTCCCGTGCCGCGACCGACGACAGGCGGATGAACATAATTTTAATCCTCGCTGATGATCTCGGCTATGAAACGATCGGCGCAAATGGCGGCGAATCCTATTTCACGCCGAATTTGGACCGTCTCGCCGCGAATGGAGTCCGTTTCGAGCATTGCTATGCGCAGCCGGTCTGCACGCCCTCGCGGGTCCAGCTCATGACCGGGCAGTATAATGTCCGCAACTACACGAAGTTCGGGGTGCTCAACCGCGAAGAGAGGACTTTTGCCAACCTGCTCAAAGAAAACGGCTATGCGACCTGTATTGCCGGCAAGTGGCAACTGGGTGGTGGAACCGATGCGCCGCAGCACTTTGGATTCGACGATGCCTTGCTTTGGCAGCATCTCCGGGGCGCACGCCGGGAGGACACCAAACACGACACGCGGTATTCGAATCCGCGTTTTGAGCGAAACGGTGTCGCGGTCGACTACAACAACGGGGAATTCGGTCCGGATGTGATGGCCGATTTTGTCTGCGGGTTCATACGGGACAACCGCGATAAGCCATTCCTCGTCTACTATCCAATGATCCTGACGCATTGCCCGTTTGTGCCCACTCCACTGTCTGCCGACTGGGATCCGAAGAGCAAGGGGGCGGATTCCTACAAGGGAGACGCGAAGTATTTTGGAGACATGGTCCACTACATGGACCGACTGGTCGGGAAGGTTGTGGAGGAGGTCAAGCGCCAGGGACTGGAGGACCGCACGATCATCCTGTTTACCGGGGACAACGGGACCGATATGCCGATCATTTCGCGTCTGAACGGGAAGGACGTGGCTGGCGGCAAGGGGAGCACGACCGACGCCGGCACGCGCGTGCCATTGATTGCCTACGGACCGGGGCATCTGAAACCGGCGGTGGTCTCCGACCTTGTCGATTTCAGTGACTTTCTGCCTACACTGTGCGAGCTGGCCGGGATTCCTGTTCCCGCCACGCCGGAACTGGATGGACGAAGTTTTGCACCTCAGCTTTCCGGTCGTAAGGGAAGCCCTCGCAAGTATGTCTATTCGTGGTTCAGCGCAAAGGGGGATGAGGGGAATGCCCGTGTTTTCGCGAGAACGCACCGATACAAACTTTACCGGAGCGGCGAGTTTTTTGATGTGGTCGCTGACAATCTGGAGAAGTCTCCTTTGCCCGAAGCGGCGTTGAGCGGGGAGGAAAAGCAGGTGCGCGACCAACTCCGGAATGCCATCGATTACTATCAGGGCTTCCGCAAGAACTGAGGCCCCGCCTTGACCTGCAGAGTTGATCGGATTTGAGTGAAAAGCTGCAAAAGCACTTGGGCCACCCGAAAAGCGGTGCTCTCGAAACACATTTTGTGTTCCGCCACACGAAATGCCCGTAACGGGTTTACCTGCTCGGGTTCTGCCTTTCCGTCAACTTCGCACTGGCGGGACCAGCTTCCGGGATTCAAGTAATTGCATGGACAAGCAACTGGCCGGGGCATTGATCATTTTGAGTCGCCTCTGGTTCAGAAAAAATAGACTGCCAAAGGGAATTGGCCGAGATGACGGATCGATGCCGCATCGGGTGCAGGGACCATAACAAGCGACGCTTGGGTCCCCCTCAAACAGGCTCTACCTCCGGTTCTCAACCGCCTGCTTTTCAAATTGTAGAAGCGGTGTGCCCTGTTTGAGCACTTCTCCCCGGAAGAAGGGACGGTAGAAGAATGCCATCACGATCATCGTCACCACACCGAGAGCAAGAACTCCGGCCCCCATGATGAACACAAGCCCGATCCCAAGGATTTCATTTCCGCTGCCAAAAGACGGATCCAGGCTGGAGATGGTCGTCTTGATGAAGATGATGAAAAGGAGGATTCCGCCCAGTCCCGGCATGAAGATTTTCATCAGGAATATGCTCAAGCTTTGGAAGGCTTCGCGGCGGAAATACCACACGCAGGCGAAGGCGGTGATGCCATAGTAGAAGCAGACCAGCAAACCCAGCGCGGTGATGCTGTCCCATAGGGCGTTCTTGCTGACGAGGCGGATCCCCGTGTAAAAGACGGCTGCAATCACCCCGGAAACAAGAATTGCGAAGGACGGTGACTGATACTTCGGGTGAACTTCGGCAAATTTCGCGGGGATCGCCTTGTAATACCCCATCGCCAGCAGGGTTCTCGCAGGAGAAAGTCCTGTGGACTGCAGGGAAGCCGTGGCGCTGCACAACACCGCAATGGAGAGAAACACTCCGCCCCAGCCCATGACCGGGTGAGACAGGATGGCGAAAACATTTTCCGACATTTTCGGGTTGTTTAACCCGGTGGGGCCGGTTCCGACACCCGCATATGAAACCGTGGCCACACCAATGAGGACATAGAGGGCCACGAGTGTCAGAATCAGGATTGTGGCGGCCTTGCCGGACGAACTGCCTCCCGCGCCCTCATCGGTCTCCTCGCTCATGGTCAAAACCGTGTCCCATCCCCAATACGCGAAGATGGACACCGCGATTCCCGCCGAGAAGTCGGCAAAGGTGGGGACGGCAAACGGGTTGAACCAGCTCGGTTTGATGGGGATGGAATCCGGGTTGCTTCCATTGTTGGCGGCAATAAACGCGGCCACGATGAACCATGCGAGCACCAGCACCTGAATGCCCACCAGGACATACTGAAATCCTTTCGTGGACTGCATTCCCCGGTGGGAAATCCACGTGGCCGCAGCGAGAAAGATGATCACCACACCAATATTTATCAGGGGATTGTTTCCCAGTGTGACAATCGCGTCGTTATGAAAGATCTGCGAAAGCGCCAGAAACAAAAACGTTTCTGCGATGCCTGCTGTATTCGATATCACAATAATCGTCGCCGCAAGGAGCCCCCAGCCGGCGATCCAGCCGACCCATGGCCCGAAGGCGCGTGTCGCCCAGGTGAAAGTCGTTCCGGAGTCCGGCATCGCCCGGTTGAGGGCCATATAGCCCATCGCGACCAGAAACATGGGGATGAACCCGACGATGAATATCGCCGGAAGTTGGTCATCCACCTGACCCGCAGCCGGTCCCAGCGCCGCAGTCATGGTGTAAGCCGGTGCACAGCAGGAGAGCCCGACCACTATGGCGCCAAACGTGCCGATGGAGCCCGAGCCCAGCCCTTTCTTCTTAATGCCACCATCTGCCTCGTCTGGAATAGTTTTCATAGGGTTCCGATCTCCTTTGATGTTAAGCAGTCCTCAGCTTGGTTTCCGGTCTGCCGGACAACGCGCATCGGGTGGAAATAGTTCCAGAATTGATCCCGATCAAGATTTAAACTCCCGTGGTATGCCCCGGGAATCGTCAGGACCTCCGTTACTGGTGCCGAATTCCTGCCTTCGGTTTAAACCCGGAGCTTGCAGCCTAGGGTGCGGTATTGGAACGCCTCGACGATGTGGGAGGAGTCGATGTTTTCCGCCTGAGTGGTCGGCGATAGTGAAGGGGGACTTTGAGGATGCGTTACTACAGCCGCAAGGGGCCGACGTGACGGCGCAGCAGGTGATGTGGAAGGCAAATCCAGTGCCACATCAAGCCCATGCCTATTGATTTTCCAAGCATTCTCCTTTGTGAGCACCAGCACGGAGCGACTTAAACTTTGTTTGGTATTCCTCTCCAAATATTCAATCTCACCCCAGCCGACCTCGATACTTTTTAATGATTTGAGAGACATCCCCAGAAAATACTCCCGGTGGGGTATGGCTGGTTCCGAGTGTTACTAAGAAGATTGCGCATGGTTGATGCCTCTCTCTATGCCCGGCCACACCGGTCCGGGGAACGAGTTGGAATGTGGCAGCAATCACGCCATATGAATAATCCGCTTCTTCCCAGTTCCCGTCCGCCAGAAGTATTCCACCCCGTCCGTTTGTCCGTGTTGTCCGCGCTTTTTGTTCTGGCGATGGCGGGCAGTGCGCCGGGGCAGCTCTCCGAGGCGGAGACCGAGGCCTTGCGCAAGGCGCAGGACCCGCTGGCCAACGTGAAAGCCCTCATGACCGACAACACCATCGGCTATGAGAGCGGGACCGGGCAGGCGCTTTACAACTTCCAGCTCCAGCCCGTTTACTCGATCCAGACCAAGCTGGGGTTCAACGTGGTGACGCGCGGAATCATCCCGCTGGTCGGAACGCCCACCGGCGGGGGGCCGGTCGGCCTGCCCGACCAATACGGCGGCGGTTACGGGACAGCCTGGGGGTTGAGCGATATCATGGCGCAGGCCTTTTTCGTTCCGGACACCAAATGCGATATCAAGTTCGGCATCGGGCCGCAGGTCTCGTTTCGCACGCGGACGTGCGAGGCCACCGCCGGTCCCGGATGGGGCATCGGATTTGGCGCGTGCGTGTTCGGATTTTCCGGCCCGCTTTCCTACGGCGGCATCGTCAGCCAGCACTGGGGGCAGGATAGCTACACGCGCACCTCCCTGCAGCCGATCGTGTTTTACAACATGGACCTCTTCGGGGGCTCTTATGTCGGCTACAACAACTCGATCGTTTACGACTGGTCGGCTCCGAAAAACGAGGGGTGGCTGGTGCCGGTGGGGCTCACCGCCGGAAAGACATTCCTGCTCGACGGCGGCTACATGGTCGACGCCAACGTCGGAGCCTATTACCTCGCCGTCGGCCCCGGCGGCCAACCCGACTGGCAGTTCAAAGCCGGGCTCTCCTTTTTCTTCCCCTGATCGCCACCAACCATCGCGACGCGCAGATGCGGATTTTAAAAGCCGCGACAGCCGCACTGATGGCAGGCCTTTTTGTTGCCGGGGAGTGCAATCCAGCGCATGCGGGGGAAAGCCAGCCCGCCGCGGCGAAGCCGCCGCTCCCTGCATCACCACCCACTTTGACCGGTGACTGGGCAGGATGGCGGACCAAGCTCGCCGACCACGGTCTGACCGTGCAGCTCTCCCTGACCGGATTCCTTCAGGCCCAGGCAGGCGGCGACGGTGCCTCGTCATGGATCAATGATAGTAGCGGACGCGGTTCCGGCCCCGGGCCATACTTCGGGGGAAGGATGGATGCGTTGTTTGAAGTGAACACGCAAAAAATGGGACTGTGGGCGGGTGGTTCCCTGCACGGCCACTTTGAGTTGGAACTCGGGGAACTGCCGGGTTGGAGCGGGGGCGCCCTGTGGCCGGTCAACACCGCCGCGATCACGCCAATTGTGGACCAGGGGCAGATCACTCTTTCCTCGCTGTTCTACCGGCAGCGCCTGTGGGACACGACGATCACCGTGGGCAAGATCAACGCGCTCGATCTGCTGGCACGCGACCCGTTCTTCGGCGGCTGGGGGATCGAGCGGTTTCAGAACCTGGCGTTCGTCGCCAGCCCGAACGGCGTCACGCAGCTCGTGATGGTGGGCGGTTCGATTGACCAGAAAATCGGGGAGTTCAACTTCACCGCGCTGGTCTTCGACCCGAACAACCGGGGCGACGACTCGCTCGACCACCTTTTCAGCGACGGTGTCAACTTTTCGTTCTCCGCGCAGTGGAACGGCAAGCTGTGGGGCCGTCCGTCGAACCTCGGCGTCTCCTACAACTTCAGCACGCGCGAGCTGGTGGACCT
>CAZRIL010000150.1:0-12327 GCA_964600115.1 uncultured Chthoniobacter sp.
CGGATCGAAGCCCTGGACAAACGGTATCACCTTTGGCGCAGGCACCAAGCCGGGCCTTCCTGTGATTTCAATAAATCCTGTTGATCCCGCCTGAAATCCGTTTCGGGATTGAATAGCGGGGCACCCCGTCGGAATTCACTCGGCATTATTGGCGGAGATAGGAGAAATGTGGCGCTGATTTTCTGTCTCCCATTTTCTTTCGGGACGGGATACACTTCACGGTCCAGTGCCGCTTCGTCCATTTGTCCCGAAACTTTCTGCCTCCGCCTGGGCGGTGATCGCGTTCCTGATCTTGCTGGTGTCCCTGAGCAACGACAGCATTGATATGATGGAATCGCAGATTTGGGACTACGCCCGGCATGATACGTTCGTCGGGTTCTGCCGGGAACTGCAAGGTGACTCCGCGCCGGAAGCCCAGATGCCTCTGGGCATGTTTTCCTTCTGGGCCTGGGCCCGGGTCTTCGGCACGGGAGAGCTGGCCCTGCGTTCGCTCAACCTTGTTTGGGCGGCAGTTGCACTTGGGGCCCTTGCCCGTGTCGGCCGCCAGATCTCTATTCCCTGGCTCCCCATGGTTTTTGCGATACACCCGTTCGTCTGGTATTACATGAACTACGCCAGAACACCGATCCTGCAGATGGCCGGCGGTGCCTTGATGCTGGCCGGAGCCCTCGGCAGCGTCCGCAGGACCAGTCCCGATAGCATGAGCGGAATCCTTTTGTGTCTGGGGGCTGTTTTGCTGAGCGGTGCCAACATGTTCGGACTCGTGCCCATGGTCGCGGTGGTCATTGGATTGACCGGTCACGGCATCTGGAAAAAAATGCATCTTCCTCTCAAAGGAAAGATCGCCGCATTCGCCACCGGTGCCATCGTAGCGGTCTTTGTCTCTTACTACATCCTGACCCAGCTCCGGGGAAACGGCGCTTCCCAGCTCTGGACCGTTTCGCCGGCAAATGCCCTCTTCGCCGCCTTCGAATTCCTGGGGCTTCAAGGACTCGGACCCGGGCGTCAGGAGTTGCGCGTCATCATGAAAGGCCTTGTTTCGCCGGGCGAATTGCTTCTGTTCCTCCCGGGCTTCCTGGTGCTCTGCTCGGCCTATATCCTGCTATTAATCGCGGCGTTCAGGTCCTGGCTGACCCGCGAACTCATCCGTCCCGCCGCCGCAGAGGCGCAGGGGCTTCCTCATTCGGGTCCCGGACGATCGATCCAGCTGCTGGCTCCCTGGTTGATGGGGGTCGGCGTGCCAGTGCTCAGCTGTATGCTCCTCTACGCCCTGGCCACAGCTTCCGGCATGGCTTTCTGGGGCCGGCACCTTGCCGGGGCATTTCCCTTTTTGATACTGGCACTCGGCATCACGGTCCACTGGGCAAGACAGGGAACCTGGCGGAAAGCCGGCCGCCTGGCCGCCCTCGCAATCCTTTTCCTTTTGTTGGCATCCTCGCTCCTGATCCGCTTTGCTCCGTGGCACAAGCATGACGACTACCGTGGAGCTGTCGCGGAAGCTCTCAGATTGTCATCCGGAGGAGGAATTGTCTGGTGGGTCGCCGACCATTCCGGTGGAGCCTACTACCGGCTTCCCCTCGCTGATACGATCACCGGAGCCCCCGGAGAGATCCAATTTTCGATGAACCGCCAACATTTTCCGGGGCAATTTCCCGCCGCGATCATCCTCTCCCGGCGGGATAATTTCGACACCAGCGGGCAGGTCGCCCGTTTCCTCGCAGCCGGCCGCTACAAAAAGACCCGGACCCTTCAAGCTTTCGAGGTTTGGGAAAAATAGTCTCCCGAAAACGGCTTATGCTGCAGCGGAGCAACGTGTTTCGCATTCCCCTTTTTCGGGCTGAATTACTGAAGGCCGAACGCCACCTCCCGCTCGCCGCACCAGTGACCAATGACCAGTGACCAGTGACCAGTGACCAATAACGCCAACGGCGAACGATAGCGCAAAACATCACCAATAAATAGCTGACCCCTTTGCCATATGTGCCGAAGGCGCATGAAGGGTTCTCGCTGGAGGCGCATTTTTCGTTCCTGGTTGGGCGGGGCTTGGGCAGGTTCCCCTTTGCCTGTCCTACGGATGTCCAAGCCATTCAGTATTGCTGTTTTATTGCTATATTTACTCGTGGCATGGAATGTTTTCCTGGAAATTCCGGATACCACTTCTTCCGAAAACAATCCCGCCGGCATCTCCCTGAAATCCTGAAAATGCATCGTGCAAGGAAGGCATCAGGTGGGGACGAGCACCTCGGATAGCCAATTCACGCGGATTCCTTGTGGGGATATTTTAAAAAACAAAGGTCTTGCATAGCATTGAAAGTTGATTATATTGCAGAAGCATCCCCTTTGAATCCGTTCCCGATGAACCTCTCCGCCAAATCGATCCCCTCACTCCGCAGAAGCGCGCTTCGGCGTTGCTTGTCCGGGCACGGCGGGTTCACGCTCGTTGAGGTGACGATGGCAATCGGGATCATCAGTTTCGCATTTGTCGCCACCATCGGATTGCTTCCTGTCGGTCTGAGCGTGTCCCGGCAGGCGATCGAGACGACGATCCAGTCCCAGATCGTGCAGCAACTCACCACGCAGGCGCTGCAGACAGACTTTTCCCAACTGGAAAATCTTGGGAATCCTCAAAAGACCGAGCCTTATTATTTTGACGATCAGGGGAAAGCCACCGGGGAGGCTGGCTCTCTCTACAAGGCGACCTTCCAGCCGGTACCACTGACGACCGATTTGCCGGCCGGGGTGAGCACCCGGAAGCTGAAGACCGTCACGATATCCATCGAAAACACCCGTGGGAGCGCGGCACAAGCAGCGGCAAACGCGAAAAAATTCACGATCTTGATTCCCGACAATGGCCTTTAGCCCCGGGAGGCGATGATGCGGCGAATTCTGCCACGATATGGAAGCGGCCCCGAATGGCACTAAGGTAAGGCGGTTTTGGGATGTGGGGCGGCTGCCCCGACTGCCTGCCTGCGGGCGGACGCATCCGTATGGGCAGGACGCGCATGCCACGAACCGGTTTCCATCCGGCAACACAGGCTTTACACTCATCGAGCTACTGGTTGCGGCCGCTGTCTTTCTGGTGATCGTTGCCGTGGTGCTGCAGATCACCGACCAGACGAGCAAAATCTGGAGGAACTCCTCGGCAAAGATCCAGGCATTTCAGGAAGCGAGAGCCGGATTCGATTCGATGACCAGGAATCTCGCGCAGGCCACGCTGAACACGTATTACGACTATTACGACGATCAGAACCGTCCGCGCACCGCGATGACAAATGCGGCGCAGCTCGCGGCTTTCGTGCCGAAGACCTACGACCGCGTATCGGACCTGCACTACATTTCCGGGCAGGCGGCCACACTGCTGGCAGCAAGCCCGACAGCGGTGAAAACCCAGACGCACGCCGCATTCTTCCAGGCTCCGCAGGGATACTCGGTTGCGTATGAGAGCCTTGATAATTCCCTGAATGCCTGCGGGTATTTTTTGCAGTTTGACGACGGGGCCTCGGTGGTTCCGGACTTCATAAAAAATGCGCCGGGTTTCAAGCCGCGGTATCGTTTTCGGATGATGGAGATGACGCAGCCCACGGAAGAGCTGTCGGTTTACGGAAATCAATCGAGCGACTGGTTTGTGAAAAATGCCGCCGGAAACAGCCGGATGATTGCGGAAAATGTCATCGCACTCGTCCTGTTGCCGAAGCTCTCCGACCGACAGGATGACCCGGACGGATCCGGGAAGGGGGTTTCGATAGCGCCGAACTACAATTACAATTCTCGGGTTCCGCTCAAAGCTTCCTCCGACCCGGACTGGTCTGGATTTCCATCGGATGGATTCAAGGCCCATCCCACGGGTGCAGGTGAGGTGGATGCCTCCCGGCATCACCAGCTCCCACCGGTCGTGCGCATGATTATGATCGTCATCGACGAGGCTTCCGCCACGCGGCTTCAGGGCGATAGCACCGGCGTGCCTGCGGCGATTGATCTGTCCGGCACCGGGCTTTTTACGGATGCCACAAAACTTGAGGCCGACATCCAGGCAGTCGAGGACATCTGCAATGCCAAGCCTGGGAACCTCACTGGAAACACGCAGAAACTCACGTATCGTGTCTTCAGCACGGACATCATCATGCGCCAGGCGAAATGGAGCAATAAATGAAACAGTCACCGGTCATTCGTCATTGGTCATTTGGAAAACACCGCCCGGGTCGCTCGGGCATGGCGCTCGTCATCGTGCTCGGGATGCTGGTGCTGGTGCTGATCCTGGTCATCGCCTTTTTCAGCAGCGTCTCCGTCGATCTGCAATCCGCAAAGAGGTATTCCAGCGGCACGGCCGCAAAGACGTTGGCGGACTCCGCAGTCAGCCTTGTCATCTCGCAGATCCAGGATGCCACCGCCACACCAACTCTCGCCTGGGCATCCCAGCCGGGAATGATCCGCACCTACAAGGACACCGGGGCTCCGGCCACCGCCTACAAGCTGTATTCCTCCGGAAAGCTCCAGGTGGACGGGGGCTTTGGGACGGCGCTGCAGGCGGCGGAGGTTCCCGAAGACTGGGCTGGCAGCCCGACCCTTTTTACCGACCTCAACAAGCCGGTGGCGGTGGCGGGAGTCAACCACTACCCGATTCTGGATCCTGCCGCTGTCGCCAAAGATGTCTCCGGCGGCGCTGCACTGTCCGGATCCTCTCCCGCGATTGAAGGTTGTTATCTGGATACAGCCAACCAGGCCGCGGCCACATCCGCCACGCAGCCGAACCCGGTGCCTATGCCCGTCCAGTGGATGTATGTCCTCGAAAGCGGGAAGCTTGCCGCCATGGATCCGGCCACGAAAAAAATCTCCGGGGCCACGACAGCAGATCCGATCGTCGGACGAATCGCGTTCTGGACCGACGATGAGACCAGCAAGGTGAATATCAATACGGCCTCAGAGGGGACATTCTGGGACAGGCCTTGGGTGATGGGCACCGGAATCAGCGGGACATTCCCAAATAGGACCAGCGCCAACTATGATGAGAGGCTGGCAATCAATATGCCGGCACAGAATGAATTTCAAAGATACCCGGGGCATCCGGCGATGACCTGCCTGAGTCCCGTTTTTCCACCGCTTACGGGCGAGACAGTCGAAGCCTACAACAAGCGCATCTACGGAATCACTCCCAGGGTGAGTGATACGGATGCCAGCGGTAACGCTGCGGGAAGCCAAAGTGGCACTCTGAACATCATCCAGACATCCAAACCGATTGTTCCGGACGCCAATCGTTTGTTTGCGTCCGTCGATGAGTTCCTCTTCCAGGTGACCACCAACGTTTCTGCGGGTAATGAACGCATGGCGAACCTTAAGGGGCCCTCCACGGAATTTACGGAGAGCGACATTGAAAAGACACGTTTTTTTCTGACCGCGAACAGCCGGGCTCCGGAGGTCAATCTTTTCAACAAGCCCCGGATCACCCTTTGGCCCCTGCAGATTGATCCCGATCCGATCAGTGGGGCGACTACGCGCAACTCGAAAGACAAGCTGATCGCGTTTTGCTCCACGGTGGGCACGAAGCCTTATTACTTTCAGAGATACAATACTTACACCTCCCCGACTCAAATCCCGATCCCCAGCAGCCAGAGCACAACGATGGACTGGTCATTAATTCCAAGAAATCAGTCATTGTATGCTTATCTCCAATTCCTGACCTCCACATCAATCCCTGGATTGGGAGGAACCCTTTTGAGCAAGTATCCAAACTCGCGGGACCAAATCCTCACGCAAATGTTCGATTTCGTCCGCAGCAACGTGAACACCTTCACGACCTGGGAGCTTCCCAAATATTTCTACACAAAATTCAACCCTTCCGGCATGACCACCGGTCAATCCCAGATAGTACCACTGGTCCTCCCCAATGGCACCAAAGGGTTCGGTCGCTTCCCCACCATCACCGAGGCTGCCCTTGTTTTTTACCGGAAAGACAAACTCTATTACCGGACCGTCGACGGTTCAGGGAATCCAACCAGTGCCCCCATAGAGGCTCAGGCCACCAATTCCATTTCGGGTAAGATTGAGGTTTTGCCTTACTACACCCCTGTTCCTGAGCCGGCGAACATAGGTGCGGTTTTAATTTTGGAGCCTTTCAACCCGAGTCCCGGACCTCCGACATGGAGCAGCCATATCAATTATATCGTTCGTGGCCTGAATGGGATCACCCTTACCGGCTCCACCGAGGTCACGCCATTCCAGAGCGCTCCCCGCAATATAAATACCGGACTGGATGCCCAGAATAATGCAACGGCATTGACGGGTTTGGAGCAGTATTTCCAGTACAAAAGCACAACTTCTGGAAAATTTGTCATGCCGAAAACACTGGGCACCGATCCAGAGCAAAATTATCCCTTCTACGCCCATTTCGCCCTTCCGAACGGCGCAACCACAATGAATTTTTCCGGGGGCCCGATCACTATCGAAATCTACCCGGGGGACGCCACGATCTTTGACGCCACTACCATTGTTCAAACGATCAATATGGAATTTCCTGCTGTCAGCTCTCTGAGCGTGCCTACCGTGAGTCACAGCTCATCCTACAACAATACGACCCAGATCACCACCCTGAACGTCTCCTTGAACAGGATCGACTTCAACGACCGCATCAGCCGTATGAAAAGTGGTACCAACGGAAGATACGGCATCGCCGAAGACAACGGCCACGAACCGCTTCCCTTTGTTGTTGCAAACGGAATCACCGGCGATGTCGTCCGTAGCGTGGAAGCCCGTTACGGTGGACCGGCCCGTGGGGATTACAGGATTTTTGCAGGGCTAAGAAATGTTCCTGCCACCTTCTTCGAAGGCCACGGCGAAAAGGATGCAAAGAAGGGAACCAGCAAGGATTACTTCGACACCAGCACTGCATCCAGGCTTGTTCACAGCCTGACTATCGACGGCATGTCCGGCAATGCGGATACCTCCAATCAAAACGGGTATTACGCTGGAGCAGGTGGGAACGGGGACACCCGCGGTAAGCTGCTTGCCGGGGTCTCGTATCCGGATCCCAACCGCGGGAACAATGTCCGCAACCGGAAAGTGCCGATTGTGCCAAGGGGATTGGATTCGGCTACCATGGCAAACGGTTCCACGCTCGGCGATTGGGATACCGGGCTTGGAGCACAGCCCGATGGCCCGTATATCAACCCGGCAGATCAAGCCTCAGCAAACACGAGCATGGTCAGTAGCAGCCTTTACTACACAACGGGAGGATACATCAACGGAGCCGGTGTCGTGGATAGTGGAGCCTCCTTCTCACCGAATCGCCAGATTTCCTCAGCGGTTGCCTTTGGCTCGCTTCCCTCAGGGATTGATCAGGCTGATCCCGACAACTCCAAACCATGGCAAACCCTCCTCTTCACCAAAGCGCCGGCTGCCGGCTCTGGTCATCCTGGTTTTGGCGTTCCTGCTTCCGGCCCGCCATACAACACCCCTCCCGATCACGCCTTCCTCGATCTCTTTACCATGCCGATTGTTGAGCCTTACGCGATTAGTGAACCGTTCTCGACCGCAGGCAAAGTGAACATGAACTATCAGATCATGCCATTCACCTATTTGACCCGGGATACCGGTATTCGGGCCGTGTTAAAATCCACGAATATCATGGCCATTCCTGAATCTGTGAGCCTTACCTACAAGCTGACGAATTCAAATCCGGATTTCCGCTACACCATAGATCCCGACGAGCAGAATGGGACGCTCGCGGGCTTCGAACAGCGCTTCAATGCCGGTGATCTATTCCGCTCCGCTTCCGAAATCTGCGATATCTTTCTCGTGCCAAAATATCTAGTTAACACCACAACTCCCGCTCCAGGAAGTCCCTCCTATTCCACTATGGGCAACTGGTGGACTGGCTTCAAACTCACAGGCGACAATGTCCGCGAAGGTCCGTATGGTCACATTTACCCGCGCCTCACCACGAAATCGAACACCTTCACGGTTCACGTGCAGGCGCAGAGCATCGCCAAATCGAGGAACACTCCGGCGGATGAGTTCATCGAAGGCAAGGACCAGATCACCGGGGAGTTCCGGGGAGCGTTTTTGATCGAGCGCTATCTCGACCCGAATGCCGATTCGCTGGTCAAGGCGGATGGAAAAACGGCCACTGACGAACTGGACCCGGAGGGCATGGTCGGGCCGTATAAATTCCGGGTGGTCAGCACCAAGAAGTTCGCGCCATGAAAAGGCCGGGAACCACTGAATGGCACTGATGGGCACTAAGGCAAAGAACGGCTTTTCCTGTAGCGGAACATGGAACATGTTTCGTAACTGGAGTTTTCGGGATAAAGCCGTGCGCTTCGATCCAGCTTTGCGTCCTTCGCACGAGGCTCGACTGCTTTTCTCCGGTTCAAAGAAGCGCTGCGGCTTTTCTCTCATGGAACTGCTGGTGGTCATCGCGATCATGATGATCCTGATGGCGCTGGTGGTTCCCGCGACCTCCTCGCTGATGAAGTCGATGAGCATGGGCCGCGCGGTGTCAATGATTACGGACGAGATGAATTTTGCCCGGCAGACAGCGCTTTCCCGCAACCGCGATGTGGAGGTCCGGTTTTACCGCATGGGGTCGAAGCTCGATGCGAACGACAAGCAATACCGCGCGTATCGCACCCTGCTCGCCGATGGGATCGATCCCGCCAAAGCCCAGCCGCTCAGCAAGGTGAAATACCTTCCGGAGACAGTGATCTTCTCCGGGGATACGGCGTTTTCCACCCTGTTGGACTATGCCAACTCCGGTCGTTCCGGCCTTGTCCGCAGCAACGAATCCTTGGCGGGTGCGTCGACCGAATACGTCAGCTTTTTCTTCCGTGCCAACGGAGGAACAAGCCTCAAACCGGTCTCGGGCACAAACAGCCTTTGGTATCTGACACTTCACGGCGAAAAGTCCCAAACCAACGCGGCAACCGGATTACCTGACAACTATTTCACCGCTCAGATCGATCCCGTCACAGGGAGGCTCCGGAGCTATCGACCATAAAATCGCGACCGCCCCGCCACACAACGGAGCGCGGGCATCATGCCCGCCATCGATCAACTTTACCGGCATCCCGCCCTCGCTCCGAAAAGCAATCCAATCACACCCTCTTGAAAGGCGATTGACTTTCAACCAGTTGGACAGGCATCCCGGCACAATTGAACGACCGGATATATGCTGTAAAAATGCTTTAGTGTAACGTCGATCCGTTGTCCAAACTCTGCTTCAAAGTAAGCCTTGCAGATCGTGGTAACCCACAACCCAAAGTATTATTATGGCCCTGCCGCGCGGCGTTCTGGTCACGCTTGCCAGTTACTGCGTCGGCTTGGCTTTTTCCAAACACCGACAAGTTTGGAAATTAAAAAAAAACAAAGCGCTTGCATAGCTGAACGATGCGGTGGATAGTATTGATGAAGTCGGGTCCCCCTCCAGTCTCTGTTGGCAAAATTCCAAAAGTCATGAAAATTGAAATCCCCTTCAATATGAGCTATTCCAAAATTTCCGCTCTCTGCGTGGCCATGCTCGCAGTGGCAGTTGTGGCCAGCTCCACGTTACAGGCAGATACCATTTATTGGGGCGGCACCACAGGTTTTTGGAATTCGACCGCAAACTGGTCCACCGATTCTGCGGCGACGACGCCCAATCCGGCAGCGATTCCAGGAAGTGGAGATGACACCGTGTTTAACATCTCCACAGCTACTGCTAACGAAACGATCGGTCTTCAGGCTGATCAGGCAGCGAACTCGCTGTCGTTTGTTTCTCCCGGAACGGTGACACTTTTGGGGACTGGGACATCGGGGAGCGGAACTGCCCGCCTTCTGACGATTGGTGCCGGGGGAATTACTGTCAACAGCGGATCGGGAGTCGTAACTCTTGGATCCAGCAGCAATACGGTCAACGTCCGTTTGGGAGCGAGCCAAACCTGGACCAATAACTCTTCGGCCTCGCTGACGATACGAAACAACGCCAAAGGCATTTCGACCGGATCTGACCCGGTCACACTCACGATCAATGCTGCAAGCAGCGGGGCGATCACCGATAGCGGAGCGCTCAGCGACGGAGATGGTGGTGCCAAGGTTTCTCTTGTCATAGCTTCAACCGGCACTGGCGTCTTCAACGTTGCCGGGGGAAACTACAGTGGAGGCACGACAATTCGTAGCGGAGTTCTCACAGCCACGGGAGCCACTCCACTTGGTGCCAGCTCGGGAGGCGTCCTTCTTGGGGACATATCGGGCAGCGCAAATGCGACGCTGAACATCAACGCATCCAGCACCGTTGGCAACAATTTCACCGTCCGTTCCGGAAGCAGCGGGATAAAAACGATTGGATCGAATTCGAACCTCATCCTCGATGGGACACTCCTTTTGGACGATGCCCTCACGATCAACCAGTCCGCGAACGCCACCACGATGAACGGTGTGGTCTCCGGGGCCGGAGCACTCACCAAGCTGGGCGCCGGCACGGTGGGTCTGGTTGGAAATAATACTTATGCAGGCGGCACCATACTCAGTGCCGGAACTCTTAGGATCAACAATAGTGGCACAGGATCCGATAATTCTGCTATCGGGACCGGGACTTTGACAATCAACGGGGGAACGATTGACAATACAAGCGGTGGGATTGTCACTCTCTCCACCAACAATCAGCAGGTATGGGGCGCGAGCTTCGGATTCACGGGCACGAACGACCTGAACCTCGGAACCGGAACCGTTTCGCTGGGAGATTCGGGCATCACAAGGACTATTACGACGACGGCGGGTGTATTGACCGTCGGAGGAACAATCTCAGACGGCGTCACAGGCCGAGCCATTATCAAACAGGGGGTAGGCACACTCGCCCTAACATCAAGCTCCAGTAACTACACGGGAACCACGACGATCTCTGCCGGGATTTTGGAGGTGTCCAAACTTTCCGATGCAGGGGTAGCGAGCAGCATTGGAGCAGGACTCGCCACCACCAGCGGTTACACCGTGTTGAACGGAACAAGTACGCTGCGCTATGTCGGTTCGGGGGACTCCACTAACCGCATTCTGACTATTGGCGGTGGGGGAGGCGGGACACTGGATGCATCCGGCGCCGGCGCGATCAGATTCACCAACACAAGCACCTCCGCTTTTGGATCCTCAAACGTGGCCTACGTTCTGAATCTCAGCGGCAGCAGCAGTCACGACAACACGTATGCCGCCAACCAGACAAACAACGGATCGGGAGCATTTTCGATTGCAAAGTCCGGCTCCGGAAAATGGATTCTGAGCGGCAACAGCACGTATACCGGAACGACGACGGTGAGCAGTGGAACCTTGCTGGTCAACGGATCCACAGCATCCGGCAGTGCCGTGACAGTGAACGGTGGCAAGCTCGGTGGAACCGGCACGGTGAGCGGCAGTGTGACGGTGAACAGCGGCGGCACACTTTCTCCTGGGGCCAGCATCGAAAGCCTGGCGACGGGCAGCAATACGTGGAATGGCGGCGGCGCATTTGATTTCGAATTCAGCACCGATGGCTCAACAGGCTCGGCAGGATCCCAATGGGATCTGCTGGCGATCACCGGGAGCCTTAACCTGACCGGGGCATCGACAGTGGTGCCCTTCACGCTAAATCTCTACACTATGGCGAATGCCACGACACCAGGCGTGCTCGCCTCATGGGATCCCGATGTCACGCACACATGGGCAGGATTCGTGACAACGACGACCGGGTTTACGTTATTTGCTGCCAATAAGTTTGCATTCAATCTGGCCGGATTTCAGAACACGGTGACGGGCACATTCAGCGTCGTTCAGAACGGCAACAATCTCGACCTTGTTTACTCCGCGATTCCCGAGCCCTCGACCTGGGCGCTGCTCGCCTTCAGCCTGACGACAGTGTTCGTTCTCCGCAGGCGCCGGATTTGAAGGGCAGGCTGTTCTTGCAGGCTGCTAACGCACTGACAAATTCGAGGAATTTGAGATAATTTTTAACTGGTTCGGAGCCTGATGGGTGACGTCGCGACAGTGATTCTCGTCTGATCCCTTTTTTACCCACTACACACCCTATGCTGCCCCCATTCAGTTCTCCCTTGCCGATGTCGTTTCTTCTCCGCCACACATTCGCCGTTGCTCTTGCCGTTTTGTCTCTGGCCGTGTCGGTCTTGGCTGGAGATGCTCCTTCGCTATTCGCCAATGGGGGAATGGAAATCGACGCCGATACCGACCAGTGGCCGGATGGGTGGGGGCGTGCGAAATCCGGCGGGAGTTGGGAGGAGGAGGACGGCAACCATTTTTTGAGGTTGGCGGCAGCGGAACCCGACCAGATGACGATGTATTATCGGGAAATTCCAATTCCTGCGGAGGCAAAGGCCT
>CAZRIL010000151.1:0-12167 GCA_964600115.1 uncultured Chthoniobacter sp.
CCATCTTCGGCATCATCAAGGAAACCCTCGGCTTCGGTCGGTTCTCCGTGCGTTCGCTGGCCAAAACCTCCAAGGAATGGACCTTGGTCACCCTAGCCGACAACCTCAAGCGCCTCTTCCGGTCGCCGTGATGCCTCTGTCCTTGTCCTCTCCCGACCTCATCCTCTTGGGACCGATTTTTTGCCTCAAATCCCGTCTCATGGGATTTGGTTTAAGTCCGCCAGGCTGCTAGGTATTCTTCGTGAAAAACCGAATCGGAGCTGTGTAATAGGCCTAATACTTCGGCAGTATGCGCGGCTTTAACGGTTTCAACTGCCCGGGGATTGTTCCTGCGGTGCTTAGCGACAACATGCCCCCTCCATGCTCGATCCCTCAACCCAGATGTTTCTCCGGGCCGATGACTATGGTATCACTCGCGGGACGAATGACGCCATTCTCGCGGCCGTCGATGCGGGTGTGCCGCTGAACATCGGCGTGATGGCCCCCGGCCCTTCACTGCGGCACCGGTGGGATGATCTCCTCTCGGTGCAGGACCGTGCGTGTGTGGGCGTGCATGTCGCGGTGAACAGTGAGTGGGCGGAACTCCGCTGGGGGCCAATCCGCCCGGCTGCCGAAGTGCGCACATTGGTGGAGGTGGACGGGACATTTCACCGTTCCATGAGCGGACGGGACCAGTTGGTTTCCGTCCAGGAAATCCGGAGGGAGGCGGAAGCGCAATTGGAGCTTCTCCGCCGGGACGGGCTCGAGCCGTGCTATCTGAACACGCACATGCCGTTTATATGGATTCCGGGGGTTCGGGACACGCTCGCTGATCTCTGCGAAAAGGAAGGGCTGGTTTTTGTGGATACGGAGCCATTCACCTTGCTCAGAATCCGGTCGGACGCCGACGCGGCCGATGTATTGGAGGCGGTTGCAGCCGCCGCGAGCAACCACGTCGTCTGGCTTTTTCATCCCGCTTTCGAAGACGAGGAAAGTGCATTGCTTTACCTGAGCGAGCCATCAATGGAAGTTGCCCGCGCTCGCGCCCGCGAAGCGAGGGTTCTTTGCGATCCGGCCTTCCAGGACCGGCTCCGCGCCCTCGAAGGCGTGATACCCGCATTCTTTCATCAGGCTCTATGATTGCCTGGCAACACCACCCCAGATTCCTGCCGCGCACCGAGGGCGTGACGGACTTCACGATCTCCGCGCTCGAGGACTTTCACGGCAATGGACGTCCAATTTGTGCCCACGATGATTTGGAGATCACGACACGGCATCATCGCGGTGGAAGAGTTGTGGAAGAACACGATTTATGAAATACGGATTCTTTGACGAAGAGAAACGCGAGTATGTCATCACGCAGCCGGACACGCCGCGCGCGTGGTCGAATTACATCGGTTCGCGCCGATATGGCGGCGTAATCACGGCGGGTGCCGGCGGGTATTCGTTTACGCGTTCGCCGGCCGAGGGGCGCATTCTCAGGCATCGCTATAATTCCGTTCCTATGGACTTGCCGGGGCGGCAGTTTTATCTTAGGGACACAGAATCGGGTGATTTTTGGAGCGCCGCGTGGCAGGCCACTGCGAAGCCTCTGGCCGACCACCAATGTGAGACACGATTCGGCCCGGGATATGCAGTCATCACCAGCCGGTATGCGGACATCGAAACGTCGAGCACATACTTCGTCCCGCTCGACGCCGAGTTCGAATACTGGCACCTGCGGGTGACAAATCTTGGAAAAACCAAACGGGAGTTGCGAACGTTCGCATTCTGTGAGTTCACGACCGAATGGAACCTGATCAACGACACCCTGAATCTCCAATACGCGCAATACATCGGTCGCGTGGAATTCGATGGGGCATTCCTCGCCGCCTCCTCCTGTGCGAACTTGCCACCAATTCCCGAAAACTTTGCTGAGCGCGACCAATCCCGCCATTGGTGGATGACGCAGTGCGCCTCGCCGATCACCGGGCATGACGGCGAGCGCGAAGCCTTCATCGGGCCCTATGGGGGATTTCATGCGCCCGCCGCCGTGGTGCGCGGTGCCTGCACGGGGAGCATCGGATTCGCTGACAATATCTGTGGGGCGCTCCAAAGCGATCTTACGCTGGCTCCTGGCGAATCGGCCGACGTGTTGATCCTGCTCGGCATCGGCAAAGCCGCCACGACCGGGAGCGAAATTGTTGAGAAGGCGGGGAGTGTCGCGGCGTGCCATGCGGAGTTGGAGCGCTTGAAAGCTTATTGGCACCGGCTGCTGGACACATGCCGGGTTTCGACGCCGGATCCGGAATTCGATGCGATGACCAATACGTGGGGCGCTTACAACGCGCTCATGACCTTCGAATGGTCGCGCTCGTGTTCGCTTGTTTACACCGGCGATCAGCGCGATGGATTCGGCTTCCGAGATACGGTGCAGGATTGTCTCGGCGTGACCCACCTGCTGCCGGACGCCGTCCGCGGGCGACTTCTTCTGATGCTCTCGGCGCAGGACGCCACCGGCGGTGCGCAGCCCGAAGTGCGGCCATGGAGCCACGAACCGGGGCGTATGTCACCCACCCCGGCCTCCGAGTATCGCTCCGACGACTGTCTCTGGTTTTTTAACGCCATCCCGGCCTACGTCGCGGAAACCGGCGACGTTGCCTTCTACGATGTCGTAGTCCCCTTTGCGGATACGGGGAGCACCACCGTGCTTGGCCATCTGCGGCGCGCCTTGGAATTCAACCTCGAACGCACCGGTGCGAACGGTTTGCCTTGTGGATTGCTCGCCGACTGGAACGATTGCCTGAAGCTCGGCTATAAGGGCGAGTCGCTCTTTGTCGCCTTCCAACTTCGGCTCGGGCTGACGACTTACGCGGGAATTTGCCGGGAGAAAAATCTCGTCGAAGATGCGGCGTGGGCCGAGGCGCAACTCACCACGCTTGATGCCGCAATAAATCGTATGGCTTGGGATGGCGAATGGTTCCGCTGGGCGATCTCGGAAGACGGAACGATCTTCGGCACGAAGGATTATCCCGAGGGTCAAGTCTATCTGAACACGCAGGCCTGGGCGATTCTCTGCGGTGCGGCCTCCGACGATCAAGCGAAGCTGGCTCTTCAGGCCGTAAGAGACCGCCTCGCCTCGCCGTGGGGCGTCGCACTTTGCGCGCCCCCGTTTGAAAAGACGCCCGTCGCCGTGATGCGAGCAGTGCTCATGAACCCCGGAACCAAAGAGAATGCCGGGATTTTCTCCCACACGCAGAGCTGGGCCGTGCTCGCGGAGGTTGAAAAAGGCGATGCACAGGCCGCATGGGACTATTTCCTCGCCTTCATGCCCGCCGCGCAAAATGACCGGGTCGAAACGCGCGAGATCGAGCCTTATGTCTACTGCCAAAGCACGCACTCGCCATTCTCAAAAAAACCAGGCAGGTCGCGCATCCCGTGGCTCTCTGGCACGGCATCGTGGGCCCACTTCACCGCGCTCAACCGCCTTCTCGGCATCCGGCCCGAACCTCTCGGGCTGAGACTTGATCCGTGCATTCCTGCAACGTGGCCGGGCTTCACCGTCGAGCGCACACTCCGGGGACGCCGCCTCCATCTATCCATCCAAAATCCATCCGGCCTCACCCGCGGAATCGGAGAAATCATCATCGATGGCAAACCGGTTACGGGGAACTTTGTGCCCGACGAATTGCTGCGCGACGGCAGCGTCATCGTTGCTACGCTTAGCGCGCCTTAGCCACAGCGTTGCTTTTCGGAGTATTAAGAACGGTCAAGACAAAACGATGAGAATTTCTTCGGCGACTTGGAATCAAAAGGTCCGTTCGAGAAATCTGATGGAATCCGTGAGCGGTATTCTTGATCCGACACAAATCCCTGCTTAGCTCTCCTCCAATGAAAGACACGTCCGAGAACGCCCCTGACGATCCATCGACCAAAGATTTTCATGACCGGAAGGACGCTGGTCGCAAGGAGCTGATCGTCTATGGACTCGGGGGAGTCATTGATGACATCGGATCTGTGGGGTTTAGAACGCTCTCGCAACTGCTCGTTATTGGGTTTGGATTTAGTCCGATCGTCGCGGGTCTTCTGGGCGCCTTGAGAACACTGTGGGACGGGCTGTTGGATCCGATCGTCGCTCACGTTTCTGATAATTTCAGGAGCCGATGGGGACGTCGTCGTCCGTTCATTCTTGTTGGAAGCCTTCTCATGGCGATCTTCAGCTGGATCACTTGGACGTTCCTGCCGTCGAATGACCGGGTAAAACCGAACGAACCCGTGGTTCCGGTTGTTTTTCACTCGGACGCCGACTGGACTGGGTTCGGAAAGCTTCTGCAAGCTTACGGAGTGCCGCATACAGCCGTCCGGGTCGAAGTCGTCAATGAGATACCTGAGACGTTCAACGACGAGACGCTTTCACTTTACCTGGAGAAGCTGTTTGCATCTCTCTACAAATCCACCAGCTCACTCGTGACTATCGACGGCAAGCCGGTGATGCGCGAAAACGGCCAGATAGAAGCAGATGCCGCCACCTCAAAGCCCGGTGCCGTCCTCACATTGCATGTCGTTTCCGCGACCCCAGTTCCGACTGATGGCGATCCGGTCGGGTTTCGTCTGGCCTTCACGGCATCCATGGCGGCTCCCGGGAAATCCGGAACAAAGGAGATCCAAACGGAAGTCTCAGTCACAAAAGACCCCAGACCGGATCTCAAAGAAACCAAAACCGCGGTCGAGAACCTGGTCGATTTCTTTGCGGGTAAACCACGTGAACTAGGACTGATATGGAAATCGGCCGATGGCACAACCCTCCAGACGAACATCCGTGCCAAACGCGCGGTGGACCGCGCTCTTGTCGCAGGATTGAACTACACGCTGGTCGAGACGCTCGGCAAATTCTATCGCGTCCCCTACTGGCGCTCGCTTCCGCCAGGATCAGATGTTCCTGAAACGGTGAAGAAAGGGGTGGAGGACCTCGCTGTTGCCGATGCCGCGAAAGACCCGCGCCTTGTGAAAGACTTGCTGATGGTCTCTGCTGGAAAACCCTCCGAGCCCGTGGTCCCCGCGTGGGCTACTTCATCCGATCCCGCCGCTTTTCGTGATGGCTTCGTCCCGCTTTGGCAGAGCTTTGACTTGGAGAAGGCGATCGTCGTACGAAACGCTCTTAAGCCTGCAGAGGCGGTTCAGAAAAGACCTAGCATGTGGGAAAATATCGCAGGGGGGGTCGCAGCACTAGCCGGAAGCAATCCGGAAGATCGCAAGCTGCTTTGGTTCGTCCTTTCCATGTTTGCCCTGATGTCTCTTGGCAACACGCTGTATTCCGCAGCCTACTACGCCTTGGGTATTGAAATCGCGCCGTCTTACCATGGGCGAACGCGAGCGATGGCCTACCGGTCATTCATCGCAGGAGTCATGAACATTATTGGTGCAGGATTTCTCCCATTCTGTCTCCTGCCGATCTTCGCGGACTTTCGCGAGGGCTCGCGCTTTCTCAGCACCTTCATGCTATTCATCGGCGTGCCGCTTTCCCTGTGGTGCTTCTTCGGCACGCGAGAACGCACCGTCATCGTCCGGGACGCGAAGGAGGCTAAACCCTCGTTTTTCCGTTCCGTCAAGGAGATCGGGTCCTCGCTCGAGTTCTGGCGCATCAGCGGGCTGTATTTCATCCTAGGAAATGTGATGGGCATCTTCAATGTCTTCAGCACTTTTATCGTGGTCTATTACATCTTCGGCGGGAACCTGCTCTTAGCCACAACTTACAGTGCCGTCGGAACCGTGCTTTTTTTTGTGTCTTCGATGCTCTCCATCCCGCTCGTGGTTATGCTCTGCAACCGCTTCGAGAAACAGAATGCACTGCGAATGATCCTCGCGCTCCTGCTCTTTAGCTCCGTCCTGAAATACTTTTGCTACACCCCTGCCCTGCCGGAACTCATGCTGATAGTTTCGGTTCTCTACGGCATGGCGAACGCCGGAGTTTTCAACATCCTCCCAACCCTCATGGGCGACATCACCGATTTGGACGAATTACGTTGCGGGGAGCGTCGCGAGGGGATGTTTGGCGCGGTGGTCTCGGTCATCATGAAATCCACCAACTCGCTTTGCGCCCTGATCTCCGGCTTTCTTGTGGTGGCCGTGGGATTTCAGATTGAGAAAGGCCCCTACCAGTCGCCTGGTGTCTTTCATACGATGCTGATCTTCTTTAGCATTGTGCCGGCCCTCACCGGACTTCTTTGCTACGCCATTTTGACCGGTTACCCCCTGACCCGTGCCCGCTGCGAGGAAATCAAAGAGCAACTCGCGATCAATCGTAAAAACACAGCGTTGAAAAACGCCATGATCACGGGGGAAAACCCCGCGACCCTCTAGCAGCCTGTTGATAAGCCTCGACACCCTGGCGTGGCTTGAAAGGGCCATAGCATGTTTCAGAGACTCGCTGTGCGGCAGGAGCAGAGGGAGTTTCGGATTGAGCGGGCGGCGGTGAAGGCGCCGCGCACGACGTGAATTTATGCGAAACTGGCGGAGACCTTTGGGAAGATGGACTTCGCGCTGCAGGTCGGCGTGGCCTCTGCCGCTCTCAGTATGCCCTTGAGATATCCATTCCAGGCCCGCAATCTGCGGTCAAAGTCGGGGGACAGGAACGCGACGCGTCTTGGCGCGACGATCACCTTTTCGCTCTCTTCGTCTCCTTCGCGAGGCCGCACCCTTTGAACTCAGTGTCCCTGCGGTTTCAAATCTCGAGTGCTTCGTGTTTCATCCGCACCGCAGCGTCTGCGGCGGGTGGCCCCAGAAACGGCGGCAAACGCGAGAAAAGTGAAACGGGTTTGCGAAGCCGAGTTCTTCGCTGACCTCGTTCACGCGCTTTCCCTGATGACGCAGCATCGCCTCAGCCTCGCGGAGTTTGAGTTCCAGGAGGAGTCGGGCGGGCGGTCCGCCGAGAAGGGCTTGACACTGGGCGGTGAATTGGCGTCGGCTCACTCCTGCTTCGCGGGCAAGTTCGGCAACGCTCGGGTTGCCCCGGACGTGGCGGGTGAGGATCTTTTCAATCTCCCCTCGGCGGCTCTCCGCAGCAGGCAGGGCCAACCACTCGCGGCTGAGTCCGTCGGGGTTGAGACAGCCCACCCAGCGCCAGAAGAGGGCCGCGATCAAGCTGTCTTGCACCGCCGCCGAGTAGGGCGATTCGCGTTCGGCCTCGCGTCGGATTTCCTGCAGCAAGATCGCGTCGTCACGGAACTGCCCGCGCGCGATCTGGCCGGTGGGTTCGACGTCTGTGCGGAAAAGCGGACGCGCGGGAGCGGCACTCCCGGACTCCACACGGAAATGCAGGACATAGTGCCGCTGACCGCGACGTAGGTGGTCCGCGTGCCAATCTCCGGGTTTGATGACCAGAACGTTTCCCGCCCGCACGGACAGATCGATCCCGTTCAGCTCACAAAGATAGGGACCACGCTCGACGAGGATTGCTTCGTAGTCTGTGTGTCGGTGTTGCGGATATTCCTTGTCGGATCGCATGTCGAGACGGTGAAAGTCAATAAAGACGGGGTGAACCCCCATCGGGGTGACGGGTGAATGCACACGGTGGTAGCGTTTTTTCCTCAGCATGGCACTCCTCACAACTTGGCACCGCTTGGCGTTCAGATCAATCGCCCAAATCGACAGGTCTTTGCGTAGCCGGGCATGGAGGTTCCGGCATTCCGATGGTAGATCAGAATCAATCCACTTTTCCCATGAACCAACCCACCGTTAACGAACTCGCCAAGATGATCGACCATTCGCTCCTGCATCCCACGATGTCGGATGCCGAAGTGAAGGCCGGTTGTGAATTGTCGCGCGACTACAATGTTGCCACGGCCTGCGTGAAGCCTTACAGCATTCACTCCGCACTGGAGGTTTTTGCGGGAACAGATGTTATGGCGTGTGCCGTGATTGGATTTCCGCACGGCAACAGCACGACGGGGATCAAAGTTATCGAGGCTGAATCCGCTTCGCTCGCAGGGGCGAAGGAAATCGACATGGTTGTCAATAATGGCAAGGTCAAAGGCGGTGACTGGAGCTATGTCAAACGCGAGATCGATCTTATCAATCAAGCCGTCGTCGCCGCAGGCTCCATCCTTAAAGTCATTTTCGAAAACGACTATCTTACAGAAGCAGAGATAATCCGTCTTTGTGAAATCTGCTCCGAAGTCAACGTGGCGTTTGTGAAGACGTCGACTGGATACGGCTTCGTGAAGCAGGAGAACGGTGGCTATAACTACAAAGGTGCGACGCATGAGCACCTCAAGTTGATGCGCAAACACACGGCCCCGCAGATCCAGATCAAGGCAGCGGGCGGCGTCCGCACACTCGACGATCTGTTGGCAGTCCGCGAACTCGGCGTGACGCGTATTGGCGCAACCGCCACCAAGGTTATCATCAACGAGGCCATCCAGCGCGGCTTCGCCGGTTCGGTGCCGCGCCCGCATCTTGACGGCGGCAAGGCCACTCCCTCCGGTTATTGAGCGACTACAGAGCGTTCGCATGGAACTCATCTCCGCCTACACGCATTGCCCGATTTGCGGTTCGGCTGAGTATCGGCTTGAGTCGCCGGGCCAGCGCCATTGCAAGGCGTGTGGCTTTCGCGATTTCAATAATGTCATCGTGGCGGTGGCGGCGATGATTCTTGATGAAAACGGCAGGTTGCTTTTGATTCGCCGCGCCAAAGATCCTGCAAAAGGAATGCTTGCGCCACCCGGCGGATTCGTCGATGCAGGGGAATGCCTCGAATCCGCCATCCATCGCGAAATCGCGGAGGAGACCGGACTCACGCTCACCTCGCTAAGCTATCTGACCTCGCACCCGAATCAATACACCTACTGCGGTCGGACGCGTCCGGTCTGCGATGTTTTTTTCATCGCACGAACGGAGTCATTCGAAATCGTTCTGGACGGTGACGAGGTAACCGGCTGGCAGTTTCGCCCTCTATCTGAGGTGGATCCTTCCGAATTGGCATTTGACTCCATGCGCCACGCCTTGGCCATGCTACGCAGCCGTCATAAACAAGATGAACTTCTTACATCGAAGAAACGACATGAGTGGTGAAGGTGGTGAAGAATTTTTGTGGGAAGTTTACGCGGAGAACATGTCATAAGGCATGGCAAACGGTTGGTCTAACTGCCTCCTTTTTTGAGATCCTTTCCTCACCTGAACCTTTTTTTATACAATGAAATTGACGCCTCCCCACCTCCCGGAAGACCCGGCAGAGCTGTTCCGTCCCGAGCGACCGATTGATTGGTCCGGGCGCACTCCCGCACCGACGCTCCCGGTGTTTGAGCCGCTTCCTTTCGGAGAGATTCGCCCGCGCGGGTGGTTACTCGGGCAACTTCGGCGCGATTTACGGGAAGGGTTTGTGGGCGTGCTTGATCAAATCACGCCGACAATCTTTGCCGATGATCTCTACGTGCGTGACCGGCGGACGAAAATCCGCGATTCCGGTGAGACGGGCAGCCTGTGGGTGGACGACGGGATTTGGGCCGAGATTGAGATGAAGTGGTGGAATGCGGAAACCCAGGGCAACTGGCTGGATGGGTTTCTCCGCACGGCCATCCTCGCCGACGACCAGGAGGCCATCGCTCGTGCTGGAGTATGGGTCGAGCGGTTGCTGGCCTCTCAGGATGCCGATGGTTACCTCGGAATCTATGGTTCCGATCTGCGGTTCCGGCATGAAGCCGAGAATGGGGAACTCTGGGCGCTGACAACCGTGGGCCGCGCGCTTCTTGCCTGGGGAGACGCTCGCGGTGATCAACGCATCCTGCCGGCCGTATGCCGTGCCGTGGATTGTGCCATGAAGCACTCGCTCCGTCCCGACTACCACCTTTTTGCTGTCAAACAACCGTGGGGTGGCATCACGCACAATCTCATGTTGATGGACGTGCTGGTCGGGCTTTATCGCCGGACTGGAGACAGGCGTTTCGCCGGCTACGCGGTCGAAATGTTCCGTCAGTTTGCCGAGCACCCCACCCGCAACGACGACCTCTGCCTGTGCCACCTCGCCGATGCGGAGCGTCCGTTCTACAAACATGGGGTCCATGTTTATGAACACCTGCGCTGCCTGCTCTATGCTTGGTCATTGACCGGATACGCCGACCTCGCCGGGGCCTGGCAATCCGCGCTCGCAAAGCTTTGGCCGTGCATCACTGCTTCGGGAGGGCCTATCGGTTTCGAGGATGTCTGTGGAGCCACAGCGCATCCCCGCGAGACCGGGATCGAGATGTGTTCGATTGCCGAGCTGCAATGCAGCCTCACCGAGGCTCTGCTTCAGCTTGGCGAGGCGGGCCTGGGCGACCTTGTCGAGCGCATGGCATTCAATGCGGCTCCCGGCCAGCGGTCTCCGGATCAAAAGGGCCTCTGCTACCTGCGCTGCGACACGCAAGGTGTGCTCGATGGACACGAACCCGACGGCGCGCTGAATCCCCGCTACAAACTCTCCCCCGCCCATCAGGACTGCGCGGTGTGTTGCGCACCGAATGCAGGGCGCACTTATCCACTCTACATTGCCTCCATGGCAGCACGGCACGCTGACGGCCTCGCACTACTTCTTCACGGACCTTGCTTGGTTGAAACGAATTGGAACGAAACCCCGGTCAAGATCGAAGTCACCACGGACTACCCCTTCAATGGGCGCCTCACAATTCGCGTGACTGCGGCACAGCCCGTCCGCTTCGCCTTGCGCGTGCGCGTGCCAGAGTCTGCCTCACCTCGCCTCGATCTCCCCCACTGCACGGAATGTGGGTTTCTCATCCTTGACCGTGAGTGGCATGACGAGACGTTTTCCATCGACTTCGACTTTCAGCCTCGCCGGGAACCTGCTCCCGGCGGCGAGTTCTCGATACACTGGGGACCTCTGCTCTTTGCCCGCGCCATTGCCGGACACATGGTGAAACTCAAAGACCACGCCGTGCCCGGCTTCGCGGATTTTCACGTTCATCCGGTCGCCGATGTTCCGCTGGCCACCGTCCCCGAGGGGCCGGTCCGCGTCGAGTATAAGCCAATACCCGAAGGAGGAAATCCATGGACATCCCCCCCGATTAAATTGCACCTGAATGGCGAATCGCCTGCCGAACTTGTCCCCATGGCCTGCAGCGTCCTTCGCCAGACGACGTTTCACTCTGCGTGAGAACCGAAGAGAGCGAAGTGTCGGCTGATGCTTCCACACCATGACGAATACCGCTCCTCCGGTCACTGTTATTGCCCGGCTTGCCGAGGTCATCGCGCTGTATGATTTTACGGGGAATTCGACGGCTAGTTCGCAAGGTGCCGTTTCAGTTTAACGATTTCAACGAGCAATCGCATTTCGCCCTTTAAGCGCCAAGCTTCGCCACAATACTGTTCATTTAAGATTTGTTAACCTGATTCCCCTTGTTCAGGCCCGTCGTCGCCATGGCAAGAAGCGCAATGTCGATGAGCGCCCGGGGGTCGGATCGCCGAGCACATGAGCATTGGCGTTCTGGCCCGGACGTATCCGCGAGAGCGGATACGGGACATCCTTGAGAAGATGGGGCTGCAGAGCAGGCGGGTGAGGGATTTGCGGTTCATCCGCAGAAAGTGTGCTTATAGAGGGAAAGCAGGGTAGATGCTGATGGATGGAAGGTACGTTTTGCGGATGAAGCGAAAAATCATCATCAGCGTGATCGTGACGAATTGAACGTTGAAATGGCGGTCGAAACCGCGATGGTGCCAGCGGACTTGATGAACGTGGGTTGATCGACCTTCTACGGCAGTTTTCCAAGACGTGGGATGAGCGGCTTCTATCCGGCTATTATCGAGCGGCACGTCAACTCTATGCGACGCAGGTGATCATGCCTGTGATGGATGCGAAAGATGCACCGAAGGCCTTCAAGGTCAACAAGCCCGCGAGCTACTGGGCGGTGCATTATCGCGGGAAAGTTCGGGCACCGGCGACGGGCACGTATCGGTTTGTCGGGCTGGCAGATGACTTTCTTCTCGTGCGTTTTGGCGGTCGACTCGTCCTCGATGCTTCGATTGGGAATGTCGCGCCCGACTTCCCCCGGGAGGAGACGCGCCTCTTTGCTCCATTCTTTTCCGACGAACGCCATGACAAAGTCTATCGCGAGATCATCGGCGGACACCGGAAGGTCGGACCTTTGAAGTGAGGAAAGATGAGATCTCACTGCTGTCCAAAATAAATGGGATTGGGACAAGAAGTGTTGATCCATTGGGGT
>CAZRIL010000152.1:0-12131 GCA_964600115.1 uncultured Chthoniobacter sp.
GCCGTCGGGCCTTGGAGGCATCCGCCAGCCGTTCCTGACGCTTGTCCGCACGCTGCTTTTCGAAAAGGTCCAGCAGGCGCTCCAGCGCGAGCTGCCGGTTCATGGATTGCGAGCGGCTGTCCGAGACCGTCACCGCAAAGCCGGTCGGGACATGCCGGATCGTCACCTGTGTCGAAACTTTGTTGACGTTTTGTCCGCCCGGACCGCTGCTGCGGGCAAAGCTTTCCTCGAGGTCGTTGAGGCGGATCCCACAACGAAGGAGTCGCGCTTCGGGAGTGTTATGATTGGATGGGGCCGGGGAAGGTTTCATAGCGGAGTCGAGCCTCCATAACATGGCCTTCACCGATTTGACCAGCTTCCGGAATCACAGCGCTGGCTAAGGGCAGGCAATCCAGCGGGCGTATTACCAGCCCGGCTCCCCGGTCAGATCCACGCCGAGAAAATTCAGGGCTGCGTCACGGGTGCTGAAGACAGCGCTCGAAGTAAACAGCGAAAGCCCCTTGCTGAAGAGCATCGCAAGGGCGGTTCCCACGGGGCCGGATGCGATGATCGCCGCGCTGCCCATCGCACCCTCAGCGATGGTCATGATCGAGTGGCAGAGCGCCGTCACTTCGGCCATCCCGATTCTGAGCGACGCCTTCGAAAAATCCAAGAGCATATGAAATGAACGGTCGAACCGGGAATCCGCCCAGATCTCCAGCAGGAGCCGCCTGATATCCTCCGCCCCCGTCGGACCTACGAACCGGCTGATAACCAGGCTCTTTTCCGGAAGAATGTGGTAGGTGGCTGACATTTAAAAGCCGACAGCCTAGCAAATCCAACCGATTCAACAAGTGCGGAGCCGCGGAAGCATGCAAATAAACGGGACGGATTCCGGATCCGAAAGACTCCATGGAGGCTGAGCTGATCAGGCTCTGCGGCGGAGTTTGCGGAGCACGATCCGCGCGGCATCATGCGTTTCCTCCACGCGGAGAAGAAGGCAGGCGGCAAGGTAGGCCAGAGAAGCAGCTGCCATCGTCACAAAAAGCACGACCCCGTTTTGCCACAACACCGGCTGAGGAAACAGAACTGGCGCATAATGAATTCCGGCCCAACAGGCGACCCCCAGCGGGACGGCAGCCAGCGCACATCGTGCGATCGCCAGGAGAAAGCGCCGGCTCTCGAGCGTGCCAGCGGGACCGAGCATCAGAAAATACAACACCCCGAAATTGAGCGTGGCACAGATCGAAGTTGAGAGGGCAAGCCCGCGGTGTTCGAGGCCCAGATGGAAGATGAAGACGTAATTCAATGCCACGTTCAGGGCGATGGAGACAAAACTGACAAGCATGGGCGTCCACTTCCGGTTGATGGCGTAGAATGCCGGAGCAAGGATTTTAATGCACGAGTAGGACACCAGCCCCATGGCATAGAAGCGGAGCGCGAAGCCGGTTTGCCGGGTGTCAAGGGACAGGAATTTACCGTGCTCATAGATGAGCCCGATGATCGGATCCGCAAGAAACCAGAGGCCAACCGCGGCCGGCAAAGTCAAAAAAACGGCCAGCCTCATCGCCCGCCCGAGCGTCGGTCCGAAAAGGCTGGTATCCGCGTCCGTGGCAATCCGCGAGATGACCGGAAGCGTGACCGTCGCAATCGCCACTCCAAAGACGCCGATCGGCAGCTGCATCAGCCGGAACGCGCTGTTGAGCCATGTGACGGCCGACTCCCCCACATGTGCGGCAAACCCTGTATTGATCAGGACATTCACCTGAACCGCACTCGCCGCGACAACGGATGGCACCATCAGCGCCAGAATTTTCTGGATGCCCGGATCCCTCCATCGGAAGTCCAGCCGGAACCCGAATCCCGCCCTGCGAAGGCTGGGAAACTGGGTGACCAGTTGCAGCAATCCACCCAATAGCGTTCCCAGCGCCAGACCGAGCAGGGCCTCCCTGCCAAACGCGGGATCGATCAGCCACCCGAACAGCACCCCACCCGCAATCGACCCGATGTTGAAGAAGCTCGAGGCCATCGCGGGCGCCGTAAAAATATTTCTGGAGTTCAGCATCCCCATCACCAACGCGGCCAGTGAGACCAGCAGGATGAAGGGATACATGACTTGCGTGAGCAGGACCGTGAACGCGATGTCATCCGCAGCGAAATTCCGGGCCAGCAAGCTCACGAGCTGGTGGGAGAGAAGAATCCCGATCAGGCTCACGAGGCTCATGAACACGGTAACGAGTGTCATCATCTTCGATGCCAGCTCCCAGGCCGACGTCTCGCCCTCCCTCTCGATCCGTTGGGAGAAAACCGTGACGAAAGCCGTGGAGAGCGCCCCCTCGGCAAAAAGGTCGCGAAGCAAATTGGGAATCCGGAAGGCGATGATAAAGAGACCCATCGCCGCCGTGCCGAAAAGCGAGTTGAAGAGCACCTCCCGCACCAGACCGAGCACGCGGCTGCACATCACCGCGATCGAGATGATACCGCTCGCTCTTGTATTCAGCTTTCTGCTGTCGCTCATCGGGCCGATGCCTTTCGCAGACGTTCCATAATAGCCGCACCCAGCCCGGTCTCCGGCACCGGCTCGGCTATGATCCCATCGAGGCCGGCCTCATCAAGCCGCCGCATCGCCCCGTAGAGATTCGCCGCCGCCTCCCGCAGATCCTGATTGCGCGAGAGGGTCTCGACTTTTGCAAAGCCTTCGCCGGAGGAACTCCATGCGAGAAGTCCGAAATTCGCCTCGGGAACCGGCACGCCAATCCGCATCGGCGTCCGTGGAGCGTAATGGCTCAAGAGCCCGCCGGGTGCCGAGATCCCCGCAACGGCGCCATGAACCGGACCGAATCCGGACAATGCCTCCGCGGTCACAGGCCCGTGCCGTAAAATGTGAATGCCGGCTGTGTCGATGAGAATAATCGTGGACTCGATTCCATGGACGCACGGCCCGCCGTCCAGAATGAAGGGGATTCTTCCCCCCAGCTCGGCGAGGACATGCTCCGCGCAAGTGGGGCTGATCCGGCCGAACCGGTTTGCGCTGGGGGCCGCAACCGGTTTTCCGAAAGCCGTCAGGACCTCTTGAAAGAGCGGATGGGAGCTCATGCGGATCGCCACGGTCTCCTGCCCTGCAGTCACCAGATCGGGAACTGTATCCCGGCGTGGCAACACAAGGGTTAGCGGTCCCGGCCAGAATTTTCCGGCCAGCCGGCGAGCGGCCTCCGGAACGATGGCCAGCCGGTCCAGCCAGTCGATCCCGGGAATGTGAACGATCAGCGGATCGCTCAACGGCCTGTCCTTGGCCTCGAAAATCTTTGCACAGGCCACCGGGCTGAGTGCGTCCGCCCCCAAGCCGTAGACCGTCTCGGTGGGCAGGGCCACGAGCCCGCCCGAAGCAAGAATCGAGACCGCTGACTGGATCCCCTCCCCGGCGGCCTGAACACGCGTCTCCATTTTCACCATGCAAAAACTCCGTGCTTCCAGTTCGAATACGATTGTTCCTGAGGCAGAATGCGGATTACCGGCAGCCCGGGAGGGTATGCCGATAACAAAATCGAGTTTTTGGCCGGGCTGCTCATTTGTGACGAAATTGTATCTTAACAACCGTTGACACCCATCCCGCGGAATTTACCACTGGGCATGCGAGGTGCTGTTCTGCCTTGCAGAATTACCAGACACCGCATGCCAACAGGAACAGTAAAGTGGTTCAACGACAAGAAGGGCTTCGGATTCATTTTCGATCCGGAAACCGGCGAGGACATCTTTGTCCATTTCAGCGCCATCGTTGCCGACGGGCACCGATCGCTCCAGGACGGGGACAGCGTGGAATTTGAAGTCGAGCAGAACCAAAAAGGCTCGCGTGCGACAAGAGTCGTGAGAATATGAGGGCGTGCTTCCCAATGTCGTTCTCATCGGATTCATGGGCTGCGGAAAATCCTCCGTCGGCCGCCGCCTTGCGGCCCTGACCGGGCACAGGTTCGTGGATACCGACGAGCTTATCATCCAGGCTGAAAACCAGAGCATCGCGGAGATTTTTGCGGCGGTCGGAGAGGAGGCCTTCCGCGACATCGAAGAGCGGACCGTGGCCGGACTGGTCGGCGTCGCCGGCATCGTGCTCGCCACCGGTGGAGGGGCCGTCCTCCGGGAATCCAACCGGGCCGCCATGAAAAAAATCGGGACGGTCGCATGGCTGGACGCGGATCCGGATGCACTTTTTGAACGGGCCTCCCGCAGCCAGAGGCGCCCGCTTCTCCAAACCGGAAACCCCAGGGAAACATTCGATACGCTGCTCGAGTCTCGAAGAGCGATCTACGAGGCGGCGGCGGATTTCCGCCTGGACTCGACAGGGCTCGGCCATGACGAGGTCGCCCAAAGAATCCTCGAACAGACGATGCGGCTCCAGGCGCGGTAAGGCCGTGGCCTGCGGATTTCCAGTGGCGGGGCGTCCGGTCCTGTGCAAGATTCCTGCCATGAAACCCGCCCTCTTTGCCGCCCTCGTTCTATTTTCCGCGGGCCAGGCGCCTGCAGAGGACAAAAAACCCATGCTCACACCACTCCAAACCTATGTCACCGCCCAGTGCGGGACCGAACCTCCCTTCAAAAACGAATTCTGGGACAACCACCGCGACGGGATCTACGTTTGCATCGTCTCCGGGCAGCCGCTCTTCAGTTCGAAGGACAAGTTCGATTCGGGCACGGGCTGGCCGAGCTTTTCCAGGACGATCGACGAGGAGGTCGTCGTGGAAAAAAAAGACGACTCCCATGGAATGGTCCGCACCGAGGTCCGCTCCGCCAAAGGCGACACCCATCTCGGCCACCTCTTTCCGGATGGCCCGGCCCCGACCAAGCTCCGCTACTGCATAAACTCGGCTGCCCTCCGGTTCATTCCCGCCGAAGACCTCGAGAAGGAAGGCTTCCCCCAATATAAAAAACTCTTCGAGAAGCCGGAGAAAAAGTAGGCCCACCGAACGGCCGCAGCCTGTTCGTGAGGCACACGTAACAGCCATTGCGCGGGCTCTTTTTCCGGGGAGCATGCGCGTCCCGCATGTGCGGTTTGGCGTGCCGCTAAACCGGTTCTCTCGAGTTTCCGGCGAGGCCGCGAAGCGCGGTCAACCGCAATGCTTGCAGGCCCGCTCCCCGATCCTGTAGATACCTACCTTCCTGATGAATCTCGATTCCCTTCTCGCCGACTATACGCGGACTGTTGACCGCATGCTGAACCAGTGGCTTCCGAAGGAATCAGCGAAACCGGCAACCATCCATCGGGCCATGCGCTACAGCCTTTTTGCGGGCGGCAAGCGGATGCGGCCGGCGCTCTGCCTCGCGGCGGCCCAGGCCTGCGGAATCCGGCGGCTGGCGGATGCTTTGCCCGCGGCCTGCGCGGTTGAGTGCGTGCATACGTATTCGCTGATCCACGACGATTTGCCGTGCATGGATGACGACGACCTGCGCCGGGGCCGGCCGACATCACACAAGGTTTTCGGAGAGGGAATGGCCGTCCTGACCGGTGACGCCCTGCTCACCGTGGCATTCGAGATTCTTGCGAAGGCCAAACCGACCGGGCGCTACAGCTTGGCGGATTTTGTTACCGAACTTTCGCGCGCGGCGGGGAGCCGGTTCCTCATCGGCGGACAGGTGGCGGATCTTGAGGCGGAAGGCAAGAAATCCGACACCTCGGCCCTTCGCTTCATCCACCGCGGCAAGACCGCAGCCATGATCATCTGCAGCCTCAAACTCGGCGCGATGAGCGCGGATGCCACTCCTCGGGTGCTCGGCATTCTTGAGGAATTCGGCGACCATCTCGGCCTCGCGTTCCAGGTCATTGACGATATTCTGGATGTCACCCAATCCAGCGAACAAATCGGAAAAAGCGCCGGCAAAGATGCCGCTGCGGGAAAGACGACCTACCCTTCAGTCCTTGGTCTTGAAGCCTCGAAGAAGGAAGCCGCCCGCCTCACGGACAAGGCGCTCACCTCATTGTCCTCCCTGGGCGAACGGGCAGAAATCCTCCGCGCACTCGCACGAAAGCTTCTGGCCCGGCAATCGTAACTTTCCCGGAGCCTGCACGCGATCAACAGACAGAAGCGGCCCGCGAATCACGCGAAAATCCGCGGATGGCAGAAATGCTGTCACGTCTATTTTTTCCCAATCCGGCGATTGAGAAATTCTTTCAGAATGGAGAGCCCGGCCTCGGACGCTTCGCGTCCTGCGTTGCAACCTCTGCAAAACGGGATCAAGCCCCCACAGCTTCCTCGAACTCCCGCAGGCAGGCCCGCAGCCCGCGCGGGTCGCGAAGCAGCGATGTTCCAACCAGCGCGGCCTGGAACTTTTCCCTCACGCCATCGATCGTCGAGGGACTGATCCCGCTCTCGGCCACCTTCAGCGCCGCCTCTGGCAATTCGTCCACGAGGCCGAATACTCCGAGATCAAGGCTGAAATCCTTCGCTGAAGATCCGCCGGCCGTCACGAACCCTTCAGAGGTTTTGAATTTCCGGCTATTGATCCCTACCACCCGGGCCCCTGCGGGAAGCGTGTGGATTTCTTCGGCCGTATGAACTTCGAAGATCGCCTCCATCCCGAGTTCGCGAGTGAGGTCGTAAAACCCGGCGAGCCTGGTCGAATCGAGCACGTTCGCCATCAGCAGAACCGCATCCGCGCCAAACGCCCTCGCCTCGCGGATCTGGTATTCCTCAATAAGAAAATCCTTCCTCAGCACCGGCTGCGGCACGGCTTTGCGAATCGCAGCCAGCCGTTCGATATTCATCCCGAAGTGCCGCTCGTTGGTGAGCACGGATACCGCGCGCACGACAGGCGATTCCGAATAGGCGGACACCGCCTCGCGGACGTTCTCCGCCCGCATCGGCCCCACGCTGGGAGAGCGTTCCTTGATCTCGGCAATCAGCCCGAACGAACCGGCCAGTGCGCCATGAAAATCGCGCGGCGGAGGCGCGTCCACGCACATCCGCCGGACATCCGCCAGCGGCCGCCGCAGCTTGTCACCCGACAGCGCCTCGCGCACATCCTCCAGAATCGTATCAAGAACGGTCTTCATCGGGCCGGAATCTATCCGGTTAACAAGCGGGTTGGCGACCCCCAACTTGCGCCATCAGCCGCATGGAGACGGTTAATGTTATGAATCAACGACCGGGTCATCCGCTCAAAGGCATTCGAATCATTTTCGATGGCGGGCAGGATGCCCGCGCTCCCGTAAGCCGGTTGCCTGACGGAACTTTCCGAACGGATTGCCCGCGCGTTCAGAGGCACTGCTTGAGCGCGGCGAGCGCACGATCCACCACATCCGGACGGGCGTTGTGGCCCATGAGCCCGATGCGCCAGATTTTTCCTGCGAGCGGGCCGAGGCCGGCCCCGATTTCGATCGAGTGATCGTTCAGCATCCGGCTGCGGACAGAGGCCTCATCGACTCCGTCCGGGACCTTTACGGCGTTGAGCATGGGCAGCCGGAATTCCGGGGCGACGAGCATTTCGAGGCCCATGGCTTCAAGTCCGGCGACGAGCTGGTCATGAGCGGCGCGATGGCGGGCAAAAACGGCCTGTTCGCCCTCGCCCACAACACGCTGGAGGGCCGCGTAGAGACCGTAGATCATATTGATCGGTGCTGTGTGGTGGTAGGCCCGCTTGGCCCCTTCCCAATAATTCAGGATCATCGTGAGATCGAGATACCAGTTCGGCACTTTCGTTTTGCGGGCTTTAAGCCGTTCAACCGCCCGGTCGCTCGCGCTGAACGGCGCCAGCCCGGGAGGGCAGGCCAGGCATTTCTGCGTGCCGCTGTAAAAAATATCCACCCCCCATTCATCGAGGGTTACCGGGATCCCCCCCAGTCCGGTGACGCTGTCCACGAGGAAAAGAGCCCCGGTTGGCCTGACGAGTTCCGAGATCGCATCGAGCGGGTTGCACACGCCGGTTGATGTCTCGGCATGGACGACCGCAACAATATGGTATTTTTTCGACGAAAGTTGATCGCGCACCGCGTCCGGGATGACCGGGGTTCCCCACTCAAAATCGAGCGAATCCACCTCCGCGCCCAGCCGCTGGGCCACATCTTTCATCCGCGTGCCGAAGACGCCATTCTGCAAGATCAGAACCCGGTCGCCAGGCTCGATGAAGTTGACGAATCCGGCTTCCATGCCGGCGGATCCGGTCCCGCTGATCGGCATGGTCAGCTTGTTTTGCGTATGGGCAAGCTTCTGGATCAGGACTTTCACCTCATCCATAAGACCGATGAAGGTGGGGTCGAGGTGCCCGAGGGTTGGTCGTGCGAGCGCCTCGTAGACTTCGGGATATGGAGACGAAGGGCCCGGGCCGAGCAGCAGAATGTCAGGAAGCGAGTCTAGTGTGGATTTCATAGGATGGTCGTCACCGAAACGGAAGACTGGCCAAACTTGCACCGATGGATTCCCCGCGCAATCACAGATTCCAGCCTGATGTCAAACGGACTGAAGCCGCCGCTCCTCAGACCCCGGGGGTCAGCTCGCTTTTCGGGTAGCTTCCGAGCACCTTGACCGCGCGGCATTTTTTTGAAAGTTCGCGGAAGAGGTCGGAGAGTTGAAGCTCCTTCGTGTGACCTTCGGCTTCCAGGAAGAAAAAGATGTCGTTGCTGCCCTTCATGGCGGGGCGGCTTGCGAAGTGGTTGAGATTGATGTCGAGTTCCTTGAATGGTTCGAGCGCCGAGACAAGCGACCCCGGCTTGTCCTCGATGCGGAGCATGAGCATCGTATGATCGCTTCCTGAAGCGGCATTCGGCTGGCGTCCCAAAACCAGATAGCGCGCGACCGAACGCGTGTCCTCGGAGGCGGCGTCGGGAGTGATCTCGGCACAGACGGACACCTCGCTCTCCGCAAGGGCGTCGAGGGTCTGGTTGACGAGGCCGTGCGCGGGGTCCTCAAGAGGGACGACTCCGCAATCCGCCCGGTCTGCGGCGACTTCCTCAAAAACTCCGGCAATCTCCGCGGAAAATGTGTAGCGGACGCTCGAACCGAATTTTCCGAGCGCGGCCTGGTAGGAGGAGCTGCCGATCGGCCCCACGCAGGCGATCGCAACATCTTTTTCGACGGCAAGCGCGGCGGACATGATCTCCCGGTAGATCGCCCGGATGGCCTCCGGCCGCAGCGGGCCTTCGCTCCGCTCGATCAGGCTTCGCAGCAGCTTCATCTCCCGGTCGGGGGAATATATGGGCAGGCTCTCGCGGTTTTTGATCACCCCGATTTCCCGCGCGATCTGGGTCCGCTCATTGAGAAGCTTCAGCAGTTCGCCGTCGAGCGCATCGATTCTTTCCCGCAGCCCGATAAGCTCGCTCATTTGGAGTCCCCGTCTTCGGGTTCCTCAGAAAGTTCGTCAAGCTCGACCAGCTCAGAAATCCCGTCTGCTTCCTCAGGTTCGACCACCTCGACGGTCGACTCCGCAGCCTCGAGCGCCTCTTCGACAGCCTGCTCGGATTCCAGGATTCCGGGTGCGGGGGCGTCGCCCAGCGGAAGTTCAGGAGGCTTCTCCTCGGGCAGCGGTGTCGCGGTCGGCAGCGCCACCCGGCGGAGCTCGGCGGCATTCGGAAGCTCATCGAGATTTTTGAGTCCGAAGTGCTCCATGAAATACTGGGTGGTATCGTAAAGGAGCGGCCGGCCCGGGACCTCGGCGCGACCGGCGATCCGGATCAGCCCGCGGTCGAGGAGTGTCTGCATCACCCCGTCCACGGCCACCCCGCGGACGGCTTCCAAATCGGCGCGGGTGATCGGCTGGCGGTAGGCAATGATGGCGAGGGTTTCCAAGGCGGGTGCGCTGAGCCGCGCGGAGCGGTTCTCGGGAAAGAGCTGGCGGAGCCACGGCGCAAAATCCGGGCGCGTCACGAGCTGCCATCCGGCCGCGCTCTCCCGCACCTCGAAGGACCGTCCGGTTTCGAGGTATTCCGCCTCGAGCTGCTGGATCGCTCCGGCAATATCCTCGTGCTTAAGCTTGGCGTGGCAGGCAACCCGGGGATTTTCTTTCGCGCTGTCGGCGGCCCCTTTGAAGACAGTGGCAAGCTCTTTGAATGAGACGGGTTTCTGCGAAGCAAAGAGAATGGCTTCGATGATGCGGGGCAGGGGTGTCTCTTCGTTCATGCTCGGGAAAACAAAGGGGTGGTATTCTCGGCGCGATCGATCCAGATCTCGCCGAAATGGGAATCCTGCCGGACGCAGAGCTGCTTCATGCGGATCAGCTCCAGCATGGCCAGGAAGGTGACGACGATTTCGGCCCGGCTGGCCACGTCGGCAAAGAGTTCTTCAAATTTCATCGCGACCCCACTCGACGTGACCTTCAGCAGGTAGTCAATCTTTTCGGAGACCGTGAAATTTTCCTCGAAGATCTCACGGAGGTTCTCCGGCTGCTTTTCGAGGCGCTTGAGGATTTTTTGGAACGCGTGGATCAGGTCGAAGATCCCGACCTCCTCGACGAGGAGGTTCTCGGCCGGTGCAAGGTCAGGAACGACCGGCACCCGCGGAAACAGGTTCTCGATCAGCGCTTCCTTGTCGCGGAGCCGGGCGGCGGCTTCCTTGAACTTTTTGTATTCGATGAGCTGCCGGATGAGCTCCCAGCGGGGATCATCTTCCTCGGCATCCTCCTCCGCCATCTGCTGGTCCACGGGGAGCAGGGTCCGGCTCTTGATGTAAAGCAGGTTGGCAGCCATCACGATGAACTCGCCCGCGAGCTCGATGTTCAGAACATGGAACGCCTCCATGTAGCTGAGGTATTGCTTCGTGATGCGCTCGATCGAAATGTCATAGATATCCACCTCATCGCGTTTGATGAGGTAGAGCAACAGATCGAGCGGCCCCTCGAAGACGTCGAGTTTGACCTTGTAATCGTCCACCAGTCTTTAGCGCCGCTTGAATCCCCGCTTGGCGGCTTCGCGCTCGAGCTGGGTCAGGTGTTTCTTGTGATCCTTCCGGCGGGTTTTCCGCTTGCTGAGCTGCGCGGAAAGTTTGTGGACGACCTTGTCGATCGCCATATAAAGGTCGGCCTCCGCATCCTCACAAAAAACATCGGGTCCGGGCAGGCCGAGGTGTACTTTCACCACGAAGGGCTTCTTTTTATTCTGGTCGTGAAGGAGGACGATGTGCGCGGCAAGGATCTGCTCGCCGTGTTCCTCCAGGTGGGTCATTTTTTCTGCGATGAAGGCGTGGATCGCCCCCGTAAGGGCGATGTTCCGGGGACTCAGATGGATTTGCATACAGGTATTTTGGCGCGGACCGGGGCATGGTGCCAGCAAAAAGCGGCGGATCGGCTCAACCGGCCATAATCAGCCGGAGCCCGCCGGCAAGCGAAAACACGATCATCAGCCACTCGAAGGCCTGCTGGTTGATCTTTCCGAGCAGGAACCGGCCGGCAACCACCCCGGCAATGATTCCCGGGATGAGGACGAAATTCAGCCAGAGCGACGAGGGGTTGATCAGGCCGAGCGACGCGCTGAACGGAACCTTGATGACGTTGACGATGAAGAAAAACCAGGCGGCGGTCCCGACGAATTCGTATTTCGGCAGCCGGCAGGCCAGCAGGTAAACCGTCATCACCGCCCCGGCGGCATTGGCGAGCATGGTCGTCACCCCGGCGGTCCAGCCGAGCGGCCAGGCAATCGAAGGATGTTCCGCGGCGCTCGCCGAGAGCCGGCCGGACAACTTTTGTGCGATTGTCAGGGCGATCAGCGCGAGGACCATCCACCCGATCAGCGGCCCGAACACACGGGCGGAGATGTGCGGCATCAGAAGCCACCCTGAAATGATGCCCAGCACCGCGGGTGGCAGCATTTTGACCAGGTGCCTCCAGACCGTGAAGCGCCGGAACGTGCAGACGGCGAACACGTCGGCCACGATCAGGAGAGGCAGGACGGCCCCCGTCGATTCCCTCGCAGGCATCACCTGGGCCATGAGCAGCACCGCCAACATGCCGACGCCGCCGAATCCGGTCTTGCTCAGACCGATACAGATCGCAGCCGCGTAAGCGCAAGCCCACTGCCATGAAGAATCCAGCATGGCGGAGCCTGTCCGGATTCGTAGCCCGTGTCCATTCCGGGCGATAGATAAATTTCCCGCCCTTCTGAGTTCTTGTCAGGCCGATCCGCCCGGTGTTCATTGGCGGCGCCATGAAAAAATTCCTTTGCCAGCGCTGCACGAATT
>CAZRIL010000153.1:0-12121 GCA_964600115.1 uncultured Chthoniobacter sp.
CGCTTCGCGCCGCCAACTCTCATAACATCTGGACCAATTTATGGGGAGCACTCCACCGCCTCAAGACGGGCAAACAAGCAGGATTCATCTTGCCCGCTCTTGCTTTGTAGCTTTGCTAGGATGCGTAAGTTTTTCGCCTTCACTTTTAATCGATAGTATATAGAAGATGTGATACCATGCAACATCAAATGTGATACAATACGGTACCATACGGTATATGTATCGTATACGATTCATGCTTCGTAAGAAAATTGGACGAAGCAATGCACAAAGCTCTTTTGCGCAGGTACTTGTGTGCTAGGGGGAACCGGCGGCGGCCGGGGGAGGCAATAGCCTCCCGCCCACCGCTTCTAGGTGCCTTGCGGGAGCACAAAAGTGGGCTATCCAGTTTTCCGCGATCGATAAATCGATCCAATTGGATCGGTTTTTGTCGTGGAAACGGATAGCCCCTTCTTGATCTACAGATTCTGCCTTAGTAAACCCTCAGTGTAAGCAAAGCAACAATTATAGGCAGATTACGTTCGAGAAGCGAACATCATTTTCAAAACGTTGGACTGATTTTGGGATGTCGCGCAGGAGGCTGAGCCTATTGGAAATCTCCCGTGGATGATGGAAGTGTCTGGATGGGGATTCGTATCCGTTATCGTCGTGAGGCCAGCTATGATTTCCAGCGGATTGTGGTGCAAACCAGGCTTTAGGCGGTTCGGGATCGTTGTCAGTCCTGGGAAACAAAACAAGTAACGGGAAGTTTTTCAGGTCAGACTAAAAGTTTCTGTGGAGGTTGGAAGTTATGGAACCCATATACTTGGGGTGAAACTCCAACGATCCCGCCGCCGCCTCTCAAAATCCTTCAAGCCCTTCCGCAGTCTCGAGGCGGTGTGGCATCTGTTTGGACGGTCGTTCAAGCATGCTGTTGACGCAATTTTGTCCAAGCAGTGGCAGGAACGGGCAAGCAGGGAGAAGCTCCTCGAGCAGTTTCCGGCTGTGCTTCGGGGTCGAATTGAGCGCCTTGTGATCGATGCAGGCCGTCGAGAGAAAGAACTCCGGGAGGCGGACAACAAGGGTTTGCTCGACTCCGGTTTCGCTCCGGGGCCGGCACTGGCGCTGGAGTCCATGACGGTTTTGGACGTGGAGAATAGAAGGTTCGGGCCCGGCGCGGGGTCGTTGGTGTTTAACTTGGGGTTCCTCGGGGAGCCCGGGCACCGGAAGTGGACGGTGATGAACGAGGTCGGGTGGGACGACTTTTTGACCGGAGAGATGGAATATCGCGCCCATTATGTAACGGCTGACCGGCATCACAAGGGGCCGGAGCACGGGGTTCTCCCCCGGTTGTGGAATCTTTATGGTCGGTTGGCACCGTGGTTGGCGGAGGTTGTCGGGGAGAAACTGGAACTGATGGGAACCTCGGGAAGGGCGCTGTTGGAGGCGCTGGTGGTCGAGATGGCAGCCGAGCTTGAGGAAGAATTGGGGGCCGCCGTCGTCGGAATTGCTGTGCATCGGGAGGGGTCGGGCGACTTGCACGTGCATTTTATACTGAGCGAGACCCGGGAAGTTCCGGTCCCGCAGTCCTTCCCGAAGCGGGAGTATGAGGCATTGGTCTCGCAGGAGGCCCGTCGTCTGATGGCCGCAGGCGACTCCACTCCGTTCGTGAAGTTGCGGAAAAAGGTCCGGGCCGACTGGGAAGCGGCAGGGAAGGACAAGGTGATTTCGTATGAGCGGCAGCGGCGCGACTGGATCCGGCCGGTGAAAACTTTGGGCCCGGCGTTCACGGGTAAGGTGGCGTTGTGGTTGGCGTCGGGGAAAGATCCGGCCATAGCCGCCAAGGGGGACCGCCCATACGGGCAGTCCCGGACCTTCCGTTCGAGGGTGGTTGACGCTGTTGAAAGGGGTGAGGATCTGGCTGCGAGTCACATTGATTACTGGGCGACCAGCCGGTTGACCCAGAAGATTAAGGCGTTGTTGACCCCGGAAGAGATTGCTCGGGCGGAGAAACTGGCGGCGGATTCGGTGGAACGATACCGGCGCACGGGAAGCGTAGAGAAGACGCTGGAGGCGCTTGTTATTGAGGAAGTGGCCAAGTTGGAACAGCGTCTGCCGGGTGAGTTGTTGAAAAAGGCTGAGGAACTTGAGGCCAGGGAAAAAGCTGTTGATCTCCGCGAACGTGGAGCCGATGCGGGTTTGCCAGACTGGTTGGTCGACCTTGTTGATCGCCTGCCAGGTCGGCGGCGGAAGAAGGTATTGGGCCAACTTGACTACAGGCTGACTATCAAGAAGGTTTTTGCGGCAGCGCATTCGCTTTGGCGGGTGCAAAAAGAGTTACAAGATGTTATAAAAGGGAAGGCTGTCCAAGCTGAGAAGTTGGTCGCAAAATTGAAAGTGATGCTGGGATTGGGCAAGGACGAGAAAGAGGTAGGTCGAGGATAGGACCAAGGACTTGGTGGGATGCTTGTGTCAAAGACATAGTCGATCGCATTTTGGAAGACGTGGAAAACCACGACGGAATGGGCTTGACCTTCACGAAGGATGTATCGAGCGCTCCGTTTTCTCGACGAGCATGAAAAGAGTAAGAGACGAGTCAACGTAAGGATGTTGATCAAATCTCGTCGCAGGGCTCTCTCCGGAGAGATAGGGCACCGCAGGAGTTTTAAGTGGCATCTCGTAGACGTGTGAGCTGGCATTGCCCTTATTCAATGATCTTGGAAGAACAAAGAAACCGCTGCGTCGAAGACGGATTAAATCGCGACAAATCTATCTGATTTCCTCGCACTGATTCCGCAGATCAAGAAATGTCGCTCTCGGAGGTAGAAAATCGTGTCGAAAAAAATTCCTCTGTAGACGCAGTTTTTTTCCATCTTCGGCCAAAAAACGCGGAAAAAGCATGGACACCCTTGTCGGTGTGTCATGAACAAAAATCGAAAAGAAGATAAAGCAGATTTCGCGGCAGAGCGGTCCGAGGAGACCGAAACCGCGGGAATAGTCCACCGTAGCGCCGACGGGAAGTCCTCGGATTTCGTCGTCGAAGTGCGTGACTGCGAAGTAGCGCCTATCCGGAAGGCCCCAGTCGAAAAAGACACCAAACAAAACGCCCCCCTCCGCTGCGGTGGGCTATCTCCTGCTAGCTCCCTTGCTGATTTTTTTAGTGACGTAAAACTGATCGAACAGATCTGCGCAGAGCGCATAAAACTCGCAGCCCGGAGGCATGAGAAGGAGTTTTTCCCCTCAATGCTGGTTGGCCAGGTGGCCCGTGCTATACCACCGGCGGATGAAGTTCCTTTGCTACCAGGACGCAAAACGTGGTCGCACTATCGCCCGTATGCAGGCCAACGGAATCGCGGCGGCAAACCGTCAAACCTGTGCGCTCTGATCGATGCCACGCTCAGGTTGCGCAAAAGAAATCCCAATCGTGTTTGGAATAAAAATCTGGAAACCAAGCTCTCCGCGATCAGGAACCGAGTCTTCGGAGACCACTTCTGCTTTGCTGAGCCGGCGATTCGACCGAAGCTCAAAAAAAGTCATGACTATCGGGCTACCGCTTCGTTTTCTGCGGATGATAAAATAATCGATTCCTGCACGGCGGAATATTTTCGGCAACAGATCGATTCTGCGTTATTAGATTGCTGCCTGGCCTTTCGCTTGCGGAAACACGGAGACCCTCGCTCGCGCGCCATGAAGCGTATTGATGAATTCCGGCAGCGTTACAACAATGGGACAATTTATGTGGCGGAGGCCGACGTCCGGGGCTGTTACGACACGATCAACCATGACACGGTGCGGGAACAGCTTGAGGCCTTGGCCACGACCGAGAATATCGCACTGGATCCAAAGGCCCTCGCGGTCTTTGACGCCTTTCTCGATGTCTATTCGTTTCCGCGCAATGTCATGGGTGTTGAGCAGGAGCTTCGCGACAAGAAGGGGGCGCGTGCGCGCTTTCCATGGCCGCCGGACGAACTCCGGGAGTTTCATACGGATCCGCTGACTTCAAGGATCGGCATCCCACAAGGAGGCGCTCTGTCTTGTGTCATCGTCAATGTCTTGCTCCACCGTGCTGACCTCGCGCTGGAGCAGTTCCGTTTGGAAGGAAACGATCTTTTGTATCTGCGTTTTTGCGACGACGTGATCATTCTCTCGCCCTCGCGTGACATCACAGCGCGGGCCTTTGAAATCTATCTAGAGCAACTGCGTTTGCTCAAACTGCCCGTTCATTCGCCCACAAGTCTGCGGATCTATCGCGGCGAAGGGAGGAAAATCTACCGAAAGGCGAAGAGCAAAGAACCTTTTGCTTGGGGTGACAACACTGCGGCTGGCGAAATTCCGGTCATCGGCTTCCTCGGCTACGAAATGTGGCGCGATGGCACCGTGCGGATTCGCCTGTCGTCGATCGAAAAGCAAAAACAGAAAGTGACCGCCATCGTGGGGCAGGCCGTCCGTCACCTCGACGAAGTCATCGCAACCGGATCCAAGCAGGCCTTGCGTGTCAGTGTTCGGTCGTATGTGACCAAGGTCGTCGGCAAGGTCATCGCCACCGCCGTCGGTCGGGTAACGATCGGCAAGGAGGGCACCGGACCTCTTCCCCGAACATTTGCCTCGGGCTTTCGCTTCCTGGTGGGCAGAAAGTTTCCGCTCAAGCAGCTTCGCGAGCTGGATCGCCACCGCGAACGCAATATCCGACGGTTGAGGCGTCGTGCGGCAAAAGTCCCGCCCCAGACGGTAAACCGGAATAAGAAGAGGGTACGCATTCCAAGATTCTTCGGGCGGCCCTATAGTTACTTGGCACAGTTCTTCTCTCCTCAGAATCGGCGACGACGGAAACAGCGCAAAAAAGGACAGGCAAGAGAATGATCAACAGCCCTGGAGACTGGCGTCGTATAAGACTTTTGTGGTAGAGGAAACTCAATCGGTGGTCGCTTTCTCTTTCTTGGCTCACGGGAAACTTCCCTTTCGGTTTTCTTTCTATCTCCCAGAAAACTTCATCGACAAAAGTTTTCTCGAATAGAAAGAAAATCTTCGCTCAGACAATTTCCCGCCTTGTAGAAAGAATCTTTCCAAAGGTTTTCCTTAACCTCCTCGAGAAAGAGGGGATAAGCTTTAAATGGGAGCGAAAAGACTGCTGCGCACTGAGAGGGCGGTTAATGTCCGGACCGCGGCTAATTCTTCAAAAGAGCTGCAAAAGTTCGCTGACAAGCAACTTGCTGGGGTCAATCCGCGAGAGGCCAAGCGCAAGTGGAAAGCAGGACTTCCGGTTACTCTCAAGCAGATGGCCGTGGCGTTGGAGTTGGGCTACTCGACGGTCCGACAATATGCAAAGATGTCGGGGTTTCCGATGCTGAAGGGGGTCGTTTTTCCTAGGCAGTTTGACCGTTGGATTGGTGAGTGCTTCAAATCCCAAAGCGCGGGTGCCACTGAGAAACCGGTGTGCACCGGTGGCGAGATGGTTCGTGGCCGAGAGTCCGCTCCTCAACTTCCAATTCGGGCGCAGAAATTGCGATCTGATGCTGGTCTCACGAAATAGAGCTGATCGGCGGCGCACGGAGATGCTCTCGCTGGTTTATTCAGAGGTAAAGCGGCCGTTTGCGTGGTATCAGCGGCCAGGTTCTGGGCCCACTTCCACCTAGGAGAGCAGCGCGATCAATGCGCCGTTGGAATAATCCGATATGTCGCCCGGTGTTTCTCAAACGAGAGAACATGGCGTATTGCATTTAAGAGTAAAGCGCGTATAGATAACAAGAGCATTTCGGTCCATGAATCCCAACCAACTCCTTGCCCGTCACCTGAAAGCCGCACACGCGGTCTCCCGCGAGGGCATAGTCCGAGGCGCTGATTTGACCCAACGGCAACGGGGCTTCCTTGTCAAGGCAGGTTGTCTCATTGAAGTGATGAAGGGGTGGTATCTGCTCGCACCCCCCGGGGTACAAGCCGGTGACACGACCCTCTGGCATGGAAGTTTTTGGGCTTTTCTGGGTCTTTATCTGGAGGAACGCTTTGATGGGAACTACTGCCTGGCGGCTGAGACGTCGCTCGATTTGTGGGCGGGGCAGACACGCACTCCGGCTCAGGTGATCGTCATAACCAGCGACGGCGGGAATAACCGGATCGATCTGGCTTTTGGCACCTCTGTTGTGACCTATCGCGATCCGGCCCGGATACCGAAGGAGCCGACAAAGTTCCATGGATTGAATCTCATGCCGCCGGGAATGGCACTGGCCCGAGTTTCGCCAGCGTTTTTCGAGAAGGATCGCGCGAGCGCTGAAATCCTCCTGCGGATGATCGACGATCAGGAAATTGCCCGCGGGCTTCTTGAATTCGGAAAAGTCGCATCGGCAAATCGAATCGTTGGTGCTCTGAACGCCATCGGGGAGGTGGAGAAATCACGGAAGGTGCTAGATATTCTCGCGCTCGCTAGGTGGGAGATGAAGCCGGAGAATCCCTTTCTGGATGGAGCCGTTTTGATCAGTCCGTCTACGATTGTTCGCAATCCCTACGCGGGTCGGATTCATGCGCTGTGGTCGGCCATGAGGAATGCTGTCATTAAGAATTTTCCCAACCCGCCTCCAGAGAAGCCGTCAAGAGAAGCGTATTTTCAGAGTGCAAAGGAGATTTACACACAGGACGCCTACAACTCCCTGTCTATTGAGGGCTACGTGGTGACGCCGGAGTTGATCGAGAAGATCTGCGCAGGTGCATGGAACCAGGACACCGAGGAAGCTCGTCGACAGCAGGACGCCATGGCAGCGAAGGGGTATTTCTTGGCGCACCAAGCGGTGCTTGCCAGTACCGCGCGAATCTTTGATGGCGAGAACCCGGGGAAGGTTGCTGATCGTGATCTGCAGACGTGGTACACTCAGCTCCATCAGCCCCACGTGGATGCCGGGCTGATCCCGGCCTACTCGCTGGCCGGCTACCGCGAGCGTCGTGTCTTCATTCGAAACTCGCTTCACGTACCGCCGCCTCGCGAAGCCGTTCCGGACGCAATGGAAGCATTCTTTGAGGTGCTTACAGCCGAGGACCATCCCGCCGTCCGTGGAGTCCTGGGACATTTCGCGTTCGTGTTCATTCATCCGTACCCGGACGGCAACGGCCGCATCGGGCGATTTCTGATGAACGCCATGCTCGCCTCCGGCGGGTATCCCTGGACGATCGTTCGAGTGACGCGCAGAGCAGCCTACATGGCGGCACTGGAGGAGGCTTCAGTCAAAGGAGAAATCGCTGAGTTCACACGGTTTCTTGCCGGGGAGATGCAGGTGGATTGGACGAACGAGCCGGTGACAAGGTAACAAAGACACCCGGCATTGCCGATCGGGATGCTCAGCCGCAAGCGACTCGGCAGAAACAAGGTATTGTATACTGGGAGTCGCCAGCACCCAGAAATAGCGTCCGGAGGACGAACCCGATGCCAATGAGATTACCGGTGGGGTGAAGGGAAAATGCTGAACCAGAGATCGGCGTCCGCCTTTAAGAGTTCATTCCGTTGACAGTTCTTCATGTTTTCAGACGATTCCATGTTAGTCTCGGCCGTGTTGGTGCTCTTTGGTGCTGCGTGTATAAGGTAAGTCCTGGCGGAGAAACGCAAGTGACCGGAACCCCACTTGATCTTCTCTGCTTGCCAAAGGCGTCGCATTGTTTGGCAGAGTTCAAATGTGGATGAGTAGTCGGCAACCCTTCCAGATTTCATCACGACTTGCGATAGCCACGCGACCGCGGCTTCCGGCAGTGGGACTAGGCGGGCAAGGCGGCGATGCTTGGAGCTGACTACTGAAGCTTCTTTCCTTGTTAGGTCGATTGCTGACCAGTTGAGTAGGAGTATCTCGCTGAGGCGTAAGGCACAGAAGCCGCCGAGCACAATGACTGGGAGAATAGCCGGGGGAGCAGCCAGCAGCAGCCTCGAGAATTCCTGCGGCCTCAGGACTGTGGGTGGTTTGCGTGCGCGTTTCGGTTTCATGGTATAGATTTGGGTTTGAGGAAACGAGGTCAGGGACTCTTTTGCTTGCCGTCACCTGCATTCAGACCCGCGAACATTGAAGGAATTTCTCGGACGTCTTCAACGCCAAGCCGCTGGTAGACGCGGTGGATTGTTGTTGAAGCATGATTTACCAACCGCATGGCGTGCGACAGAGGCACTCGATTGCGAGCGAGCCGGGTGATGAACGTGACCCGGAGGCAATGGAAGCAAAGATGGTCGAGTCCCAAGGTATGATAGAAGTGCTGCCATTTCCGCGAGGGTTGAAAAGGGAACTTCAGTTTGGGCTTCAGGTTCTCCCGGTCGATTTCGATTAGGAGCGGCTGAATGGCAGATGGAAGGGGAATCGAAAAATTGCGCTTCCGCCCACCCTTCGGCTCAAGGAACGTCAGCGTTCCCCTTTCGAAGTCCCACATGAGCCGGTCGACTTGGGTGTCGCTCAACCGACATCCCGTGTGCATCGCAATGAGAAAGGAGGTCTTCATCCATTGCTTCTCCACAGGAAGGTCGTCCAAGGCTTTTAAGATTATCCGGAACTCGGCGTCTGTGATCTCTGGCTTCTCGTCCGGGTCATCCTTGATCAATTTGAGTTTTACCAAAGGATTACTTGCGCAGAGTTTTCGCCTTGCCGCCTCCTCCATGATCTGAGCGAAGAACTTAACCTCGTAAATTGCCGTGTTGCGGCAAACGACCTTTCCGGTTCGCTTTTTCTTTTTGGTGCGCCAATCAATGTAGCGCTGGGCGTGAACGTATTCGATCTCCTGCGGGGTGCGGATTTTGTGTTCGGCCAGAAACAGGCTGATCCAGTTCCAACGATTTCGGTAGGTCTTGCGGCTTTTTGGCTTCGGTGCGCTGTTTGGAAGGTATTCATCGACGAAGCCCCAGCCATAAATGCCGATTCGTTTGTCCAAGGACTGGTTGACCTGCACCGCATCGAGTTCGGCCTTCATCACGCGAACGTCTGCCGTCTGCCGCGCATCCGTGCGAAGCAGACCCGTTGAACGAGATCGCCAGACGCCGTCCGCGTCCTTGAATTTCATGTGCCAGAAGCGGGACTCTCTTTTTGGAATTAACGATGCCATACTGCACCAAGTGCACCAAACTGGTAGATTCTGCAAATCACCCCTCTCTGATAATCAACCACTTACAACCACTCTAAACCACTTGTGTCTAAACGAGGGTTCGATTCCCTTCACCCGCTTTTCTCCAGGTCTCCGGCTGGGATGGTCCCGTGATGTCTATGAACGGTTGTAACGGAGACTCCTTCCAACATTCTACGATCCGGTTATACGCTGATTTTTCTTAGGAAGATCGATTTCTCCAAAGCAGGGAAAGTCTTACGAGATTTCCCAAGGCATCCGGTTCTCGACGCCTCGAGGGATGATGGTTTTCGTGATGGGCATCGCCTTCACCATTTCCGTCGGCGGAACGATCTCATTCTCAGGTCGAAACGGTACCAAGGGTTTATGCGAACTGGCTGGGCCCGGGCACCTTCCAGAGGTATTCGATACGAATGCCTCACGACGGCCAGTAAGCCGTGCGATCGTTTTGCATGCACGAGACGCGGTCCGCTCAGGCGGCCGGGACGATTGTTGAGTCGCGAGCTGTGGCGGGGAGAACTTGGAGGATTCTATCGACGGCAGCGGCAGAGGTGAGGCCATGCTTGGCGCGGAGGATGGGGACGGTGCCATGCTCGACGAATTGATCCGGCCAGCCGATGCGGACGACGGGCGTCGTGATACGTTGGTCGGCGAGGTGTTCCATGACGGCGCAGCCGAAGCCGTTGTGGAGGACGTGGTCTTCCATGGTGCAGACGACTTCGCAGCCGCGGGCGAAGAACTCAATGGTGGCGGTATCGAGGGGCTTGATCCAGCGGGCGTTGATGACGGCGGTGGAGTGTCCCTGTTTTTCGAGTTCGGTGGCGGCCTCAAGGGCGGTCTCGCACATGTTGCCGAGGGCGATGATGGCGACGCGGGATCCGTGGCGGAGGACTTCGGATTTTCCGATTTCGAGGAGTTGGGGTTTCTTTTTTGGGATGGCTCCGGTGCCGGCTCCCCGGGGGTAGCGAATGCCGATGGGACCGTCGTGGTAGTTGACCATCGTCCAAAGCATGTCGACGAATTCATCTTCGTCCTTGGGCTGCATGTGGACGAGGCCGGGGACGGGACGGAGGAAACCGATATCGAACAGTCCGTGGTGCGTGGGGCCGTCGTCCCCGGAAAGTCCGGCGCGGTCCATGCAGAGGGCGACGTTAAGATTTTGCAGGGCGATGTCATGAATGATCATGTCATACGCGCGCTGCATGAACGTGCTGTAGATGGCGAGGAAGGGCTTCATGCCGCGGACGGCGAGTCCGCAGGCGAAGAGGGCGGCGTGTTCTTCGGCGATGCCGACGTCGAAGAAGCGATCGGGATGGCGTTTGGCGAAGCCAACAAGGCCGGTGCCGGTCGGCATGGCCGCAGTGATGGCGGCGATTTTTGTGTTGTGGTCGGCGAAGTCGGCGAGGCTCTTGCCGAGAAGCTCGGAATAAGTCGGTGTGGGAGAGGAGACGGTCTCGCCGGTATCTTGGTGAAATTTTCCGAGGCCGTGGAACTTGTCGGGTTTTTCGAGAGCGGGGGCGTAGCCTTTGCCCTTCTGAGTAAGAATGTGGAGGATGACCGGCTCGTTCTGGGTCTTGAGAAACTCGAACGTGCGCGTGAGGAGTCCGATATCGTGGCCGTCGATGGGGCCGTAGTAGCGAATGCCGAGGTCTTCAAAGATGACGCTGGGGGCGAGAAGATTTTTCAGGCCGACCTCGGCTTTGTGAGCCAGTTTCCGGGCGCTTTTTCCGGCGATCCACTCGACGAACTGGGCGGCTTTTTCGTGAAGGCCCGCGTAGGACGGGTTGGCGACGATGCGATTGAGGTATTCCGCGATGGCTCCGACGTTTTTCGCAATCGACCACTCGTTGTCGTTCAGGACAATGATGAGGCGCTTTGTGGTGGCCGCGACATTGTTGAGCGCTTCAAAACTCACACCACACGTGAAGGCGGCATCTCCGGCGATGCAGACGACGTGCTCGTCTCCGGCAAGGCGATCCCGTGCGACCGCCATCCCCAGTGCGGCGGAGAGGGCGGTGCCCGCGTGACCGGCTCCGTAGCAATCGTGCTCGCTTTCGCTACGGAGAAGGAAGCCGTTCAGTCCCCCGTACTGGCGGATGGAGGGAAAGCGGTCGAGTCGTCCGGTGAGCAGTTTGTGGACATAACCTTGGTGGCTGACGTCAAAGACGAACTTGTCTTTGGGTGTTTCAAAAACACGGTGGAGAGCGAGGGTAAGCTCGACAACTCCGAGATTCGGCCCGAGGTGTCCCCCGGTCTTAGAAAGAACACCGATCAGTTCCTCCCGGATCTCGGCGGCGAGCTGCTCGAGGCTGTCCTCGGGCAGCTTTTTGACGTCTGCCGGCGAGTGAATCGATTGGAGCAACGGGGTGTTTTTCATGGGCACAATTCAATCCGCCGAATCATCCGGGCTGAAGTCCTCGATCGTGGGATTTCCTTTGGCATCGCGGGTGATGATCTGAATGCGCTTCTCGGCGGCGTCGAGGCGTTCCTGGCAGAATTTGACCAAACCAACGCCCTCCTCGTAGCGACCGATCAACTCTTCGAGGGGGAGATTTCCCTCCTCCATTTCGGCAACGATGGCGTGAACGCGATCGATGGCGGATTCCAGCGAATGTGGTGGACGTTCGGACTTCTGACCCATGGCTTCAGAGGGTCATGATGCCGGGAGAGTTGGCGTGTGACAATCGGGAATCCCCGATAGGAGAAAATCACTCACGTCGGTTCCAACGATCCCGGTCGGCGAAGATGATGCACTCGCCCTCAATGGGAAGGGCGGTGTAGAAAGGGAGTGCGAAACCATCGATCCTTGGGGGACGTGTGATGAGGAGGGCCCATTCCCGGTAGGCGCCTTTGTAGATGTCGGCGAAGAGCCGTTGGTTTCCAGTGATGGGGGTGAGGTAGATACCGTTGATGGGCTTTCCGAGGCGGCGGTAGTCGTTGATCTCGTTGAAGGTTTTCACCGTATCGGGAAGGAGGAGGGACTTCCGTTGGGCGTACCAAGCGACGGCCCATGGCATGTCGGAGGAAATGATTTCGTCTTCCTCAAACCAATCGCCCAAGACGCCAA
>CAZRIL010000154.1:0-12044 GCA_964600115.1 uncultured Chthoniobacter sp.
GATCGCCTACGGCCACACGTCGCACGGCAGCCAACTCGTTGACGGGCTCAAAGGGCTGGAGGAGTGGAAGGGGGCGCCCTACACATTGCGCGGCGGATCGCAACCCGGCGGGCTCGTGCTTCGTGACACGCCCTTCTCCGGAGCCAACGACCTCGGGAATCCCGACCGCACCGCATGGGTCAAGGCCACACGAGCCTATTTGAAGCAGCACCCGGAGGTGAATGTCGTCATGTGGTCGTGGTGCGGGCAGGTCTCCGGTTCCACCGAGGCTGATATCGCCGGCTTCCTCGACAACATGGATGCGCTGGAGAAAGAATTTCCCGGCGTTCGTTTCGTGTATTTTACCGGCCACCTCGATGGGACCGGCACCGGTGGAAACCTCAACCAGAGGAACGAGCAGATCCGTGCATTTGCCAAAAAGAATGGAAAGATACTCTACGATTTTGCGGACATCGAATCCTTTGACCCGGACGGCAAAGGCTATCTGGGCAGAAAGGCGAACGACAACTGCGACTACGAAGGCGGCAACTGGGCGCTGGAATGGCAGGCCGCAAATCCCGGGAAGTGGTATCCCTGCAGCGCGGCCCACTCCCAGCCGCTCAACGGCAACCGCAAGGCCTACGCCGCATGGCACCTCTTCGCCCGGCTCGCCGGGTGGAAATAAAGCCGGGAAGTTTGCGCTCCCGCCGGAGACGGCCGCCCTCATCCGGCCGTGGAAATATTCCGGCGAACAATTACCTCTGTTCGCAGGACATGCCTTGATTGGGCATTGACTCCATTGCGTGATATTAGAGCATCTAATTTAATATGACCGTCGAAATTCTGGCCCGCATTCAATTCGCGTTCACGGTTGCGTTTCACTACATCTATCCCCCGCTGAGCATCGGGCTCGGGATTGTGCTGGTGATGATGGAAGGGGCCTGGCTGAAGACCGGGAATCCGCTTTTCCATAACATGGCGAGGTTCTGGACCCGCATCTTTGCGCTGACGTTTGCGATCGGGGTGGCGACCGGGATTGTGATGGAGTTTGAGTTCGGAACGAACTGGGCGACCTATTCGCGGTTTGTCGGGGATATATTCGGGAGCGCCCTTGCGGCGGAAGGGATTTTTGCATTTTTTCTGGAGTCGGGATTTCTGGCCCTCCTGCTGTTCGGCTGGAACAAGGTCGGCCCGCGGCTGCACTTTTTTGCGACATGCATGGTGGCCTTCGGGGCGCATTTCAGCGCGGTATGGATCGTGGTGGCCAACTCGTGGATGCAGACGCCTGCAGGCTACCATCTGGAGAGCACAGTCAACGGGAAGAGTGCGATTCTGCCGCCCGATCACGTGGTCACTTCCGCTGACCTCACCAGCGTCCGTGCGGTTGTGGATGATTTTTGGGCGATGGTGCTGAATCCCTCGACAATTGACCGGCTGACCCATGTCGTTCTCGGCGCTTGGCTGGCGGGGGCATTTCTCGTGGTGAGCATCAGCGCCTACTACCTCCTCCGGAACCGGCATCTGGAATTTTCAAGGGCCTCGCTGAAAATCGGGTTGGCCTTTGCGACCGTAGCCTGCGTCCTGCAGATGATCAGCGCGGACGCCACGGCCAAAGGGGTAGTGCGAAACCAGCCGGTCAAGCTCGCCGCCCTGGAGGGGGTCTATGAGACAAGGCCCGACACGCCCATGACGCTTTTCGGTTATGTCGATGCCCGTGAGGAAAAGGTCGTGGGGCCGAAAGTTCCCGGCCTGCTGAGCTTTCTGGCCTGGGGTTCATTTGCGAAGCCGGTTGTCGGACTCCGCAGTCTGCCGACCGATGAGTTCTTGAAATTGAGGCACCCGCAAGCCGCAGCGGGCGAACTGCCGGAAATCCGGAAGCAGTATTGGCCGAATGTTCCGGCTGTTTTTCAGTTTTACCATATCATGATCATCGTGGGGGTGGGCCTGCTGGCCCTATCGTTGATCGCCTGCTTTTTCTGGTGGCGAGGGTGGCTGTTCGACCTCTCCTTTCCTCTGACGCGGTGGCTGCTTGTGGTCCTGGTTCTCTCGGTTCTCGGGCCGCAGATTGCAAACCAGGCCGGCTGGTTCGCAGCCGAGATGGGGCGCCAGCCCTGGATTGTGTATGAAATGCTGCGCACGTCCGAGTCGCTGTCCAAGGTTGTCACCGCCAATCAGATCATTACTTCACTCATCCTCTTCGGATTCGTTTACGCGCTCCTCTTCGTCATGTTTGTTTTCCTTCTCACCCGGAAGATCCAGCACGGGCCGGACAGCCAGGATGAGAGCGAGGAAATGCCGGAGAGTTGGAAAGCCCTCGTCCGCACCACCCCACGCGCATGAACCTCCCCGATCTCAACATCATCTGGTATATCCTCGTCGGCGTCCTTTTTACCGGCTACGCGATGCTTGACGGCTTCGACCTCGGGGTCGGAGCGCTGCAGCTGTTTGTCCGGAAGGACGAGCACCGGCGTCTGCTCCTGAATTCCATCGGCCCGGTCTGGGATGGCAACGAGGTCTGGCTCGTCACCGGCGGCGGCGCCCTGTTTGCCGCGTTTCCGGAGGCTTACGCCACCGTGTTCTCGGGATTCTATCTCCCGTTCATGCTCCTGCTCTGCTCGCTGATCTTCCGGGCGGTCGCCATCGAATTCCGCAGCAAGGAGGAATGGACATGGTGGAGGCAGTTCTGGGACGTGGCCTTCAGCGCCGGCAGCCTGCTCGCCGCCCTCCTGATCGGCGTGGCTATGGGCAATATCGTGCGGGGCATCCCGCTGGATGCGGATCACGAGTTCGCGGGAACGTTCCTTGGACTCCTGAACCCCTACGCCCTGCTGATGGGGGTGACGACGGTCCTGCTCTTCGCCATGCATGGGGGGATCTATCTCGCCATGAAGACAGACGGCGAGCTGAACAAAATCATCAGTGGCTGGATCCCCCGCCTCATCGGCTTTTTTCTGGCCTCCTACTTTTTGTTCAACCTCTACACACTCGTCGAGGTCCCGTGGGTCCTGGATACCGTGCGCGCACGACCGTATGTGTTCGCCGTCGTCATCTTGAATGTGCTCATCGTGCTGAACATCCCCCGCGAGATCCACAAGGGGCGTGAATTCAACGCATTTCTTTCCTCGTGTGCCGCCATGGGACTGATGATGGCGACCTTCGGGATCACGTATTTTCCGAACATGGTTCTCTCGAATCCGGTCGTTGCAAACAGCCTCACGATTCACAATGCGGCGTCCTCGCAGAAAACTTTGGGGATCATGCTCATCATCGCGCTCATAGGGGTTCCTCTTGTCCTGGCATACACCGCCAGTATCTACTGGATCTTCCGGGGCAAAACCCGCCTCGCAAAAAACAGCTACTGAGGAAGCCGGTTCCGCCTCTTGATGCCAGGCTTCCGTTGAGGCAACAACAAGCTTGGTGTTACCGGGTATTATTGACGAACTCGGTCATAAAACTCTGAAATTCCATGTGATTCTTATGAATTGACGGCGCATAAATAGCGCTTACTTTAGTCGTCATTAATGGCGTGTATGTCACCAAAGAATCCAGCAAAAACCCGTCCGCTCCGGCATTCCCTTCCGGGATTCGGCCTGACGCTGGGATACTCGCTGGTCTACCTGAGCCTGATCGTTCTGATCCCGTTCAGTGCACTGCTGGTGAAGACATCCTCCGGTGGGTGGGAGCATTTCTGGTCGACGGTGACCGCTCCGCGGGTGGTGGCCTCGTATTGGGTGAGTTTCGGAATTTCCTTCCTTGCGGCGCTGGTGAACGGGATTTTCGGATTTATTGGGGCCTGGGTGCTGGTCCGTTACCGGTTTCCAGGCCGGAGGATTCTGGATGCGATGGTCGACCTTCCATTTGCTCTTCCCACGGCAGTGGCGGGAATCGCGCTCACCGCGATCTACGCGCCGAATGACTGGATCGGAGAGCTTCTCAAACCGATGGGCATCAAGGTGGCCTTCACACAGTTGGGAATTTTTGTGGCCCTCACCTTCATCGGTCTCCCGTTCGTTGTGAGGACTGTCCAGCCGGTGATCCAGAATTTGACCGATGATGTCGAGGAGGCGGCAGCCTGCCTGGGGGCCAACCGGTGGCAGACATTCCGGAAGGTGATTTTTCCGGCCCTGCTGCCCTCGGTTCTCACCGGCATCACGCTTGCGTATGGTCGGGCGGTCGGCGAGTTCGGATCGGTGGTTTTCATCGCGGGAAATCTGCCCTTCAAAACAGAAATCACCCCGCTGCTGATCATCAGCAAGCTCGAGCAATACGACTACAGCGGGGCCGCCGCGCTCGGGTTTGTGATGCTCGTCGTTTCGTTCGTCGTCCTGCTCGCCAGCAATGGGCTGCAGGCGTGGGACAATAAAAGAAAGGGTCTCGTCTGATCATGGCAGGAGCCACACAGTTTCCCATTCCCCAGCGGCCGCAGACCGGACGCCGGGCAACCACGGAGTCGCCGGTGGCGAAGTTCGTGCTGATTGGAATCACCCTGGCTTTCTTCAGCCTGTTTCTTCTGCTTCCGCTGTTCGTTGTCTTTCAGGAGGCCTTTTCGAAGGGGCTTGGGGCCTTTGTAAAAACGTTCCAGGATCCGTATACTCAGGATGCGATCCGGCTCACGCTGATTGTCGCGGCGATTGCCGTTCCGCTGAACACGGTTTTCGGCCTGGCCGCGGCATGGAGCCTAACCCGCTTCCGCTTCTCCGGCAGGTCGTTCATCATCACACTCATCGATCTGCCGCTCTGGGTTTCCCCGGTCATCGGCGGACTGATCTACGTTTTGGTGTTCGGGTCGAAGGGCTGGTTCGGGCCGTGGCTCATGGAGCACAACATCCGGATCATATTTGCGATTCCAGGCATTGTGCTCGCCACGGTTTTCGTGACTTTTCCATTCGTGGCAAGAGGGCTCATTCCGCTCATGCAGGCGCAGGGGATCAGTGAGGAAGAAGCCGCCGCAACACTGGGCGCGAATGGATGGCAGATCTTCTGGCGGGTGACGGTTCCAAAAATCAAATGGGGTCTGCTCTACGGGGTGATTCTTTGCAACGCGCGGGCGATGGGCGAATTCGGTGCCGTCTCCGTCGTCTCCGGGCATATCCGGGGCAAGACAAACACGATGCCCCTGCATATCGAAATCCTCTACAACGAATATCAGTTTGCCGCCGCGTTTGCCGTGGCGTCGTTGCTGGCCCTGCTGGCGCTCGTCACGCTGTTCCTCAAGACCTACTCGGAATGGCGCGCCGCGGAGCAGTTGAAACAACTCTGAGGACGCCCGAATTTTTATGAGCATACGAATCCACCACGTCACCAAGCGATATTCGCGATATCCGGCGCTCAATGATGTGAGCGTGGAAATCGAGACCGGCGAATTGCTTGCTCTTCTGGGCCCCAGCGGATCCGGAAAAACCACCCTGCTCCGCGTTATCGCAGGGCTCGAGTTCCCCGAGTCGCAGGGATCCGTGTTGTTCCAGGAACGCGATGTCACCCGGCTCTCCGCCTACAAACGCAAGGCGGGTTTCGTCTTTCAGGCTTATGCCCTGTTCGCTCATATGAATGTCTTCGAAAACATCGCCTTCTCGCTGCGGGTTCTGCCGCGGGGCAAGCGTCCGCCGGAACCGGCAATCCGTGCCCGCGTCCAGGAACTCCTTGCGGCCGTACAGCTCGATGGACTTGAAAAGCGCCTTCCCACCCAGCTCTCTGGCGGCCAGCGCCAGCGGGTTGCCTTTGCGAGGGCTCTTGCCATCGAGCCCGAAGTGCTCCTGCTCGACGAGCCATTTGGCGCGCTTGATGCCAGGGTCCGCAAGGACCTCCGTCGCTGGCTGAAGGATTTTCACAAAAGGATCCGCCTCACCACAATCTTCGTGACCCACGATCAGGACGAAGCCTTTGAAGTCGCCGATCGCGTGGTCATCATCGACAAGGGAGTGATTCAGCAATCCGGCACTCCGGATGAGGTCAGAAAAAATCCTGCAAACGAATTTGTGCGGGATTTTCTCGATCTCTAGCGGCGTCTTCCCGTCGGCCGCCGGCTGCCCGCGGGCATAAAACCGATATCCCGCGTTGACTCGCGGGAATTTCCGGCAATCCTTCGTGATGAAATGGTTTGGAGACTCGTCAACGTGATCCTCGCCTCAGCCTCCTTGCTGCATGCGCAGCAGGTGGTGCGCGTCGGCGTGTTTCCGAATGTCACCCATGCGCAGGGTCTCGTGGCGGCGAACATGACCCGCGAGGGGAAAGGTTGGTTCGAGTCGCGCCTCGGGGATCCGGCAAAAATCGAATGGATGGTCTACAACGCCGGCCCGTCCGCGATGGAAGGGATCTTCACCCGGTCGGTGGACTTCACCTACGTCGGCCCCAGCCCGGTGGTGAACGCCTATGCGCGGGCGAACGGGCGCGAGGTGCGGGTGCTCAGTGGATCCATGCGCGGAGGCGAGGCCCTCGTGGTCCGGGGCGATGCGATCACCAAGCCCGACGACTTCCGGGGAAAGACGATCGCCACCCCGCAGCTTGGCAACACGCAGGATGTGGTCTGCCGCGCCTGGCTGATCGGGCATGGGATCAAAGTCACGCTCATCGGCGGTGCAGCCCGGGTCATCCCGACCACCAACCCCGATATTCTTTCGCTGTTTCAGCAGGGAAAAATCGACGCGGCCTGGACGGTCGAGCCGTGGGTCACCCGGCTGCTCAACGAGGCCGGCGGAAAAATCTTTTTCGCAGACAAGGATGCGCTGACAACGGTGCTTGCCGGACGCGAGGGGTTCCTGAACGACAACCCGGCACTTGCCGCAAAGTTCCTGAAGGCGCACAACGAGCTCACAGCCTGGGTGCTCGCGAACCCGGAGGAGGCGCAGCGGCGCGTGCGCGACGAGATCAGCGCCATCGCGCACAAGCAGATTCCGGCATCCCTGATCAACGAGGCATGGACGCGGTTGGTCTTCAACGATGAGATCTCCGCCGGCCCGTTTGAAAAATTTCTGGCACAGGCCCGCGAGGTGGGATTTCTGCGTGCCGAGGTGAACCTCAACAAGCTGATCTGGAAACCATGAGCGTCGGCCAGCATTTGGAGAACATGCCGCCGGAGCGGATCGAGGTGGACCGGGTCTCAAAATCCTTCAGCACGAAGCACCGCACCGTTCAGGCGCTCGATTCCGTCAGCCTGAAAATCTCGGAGGGCGAATTCGTCTGCCTGGTGGGACAGAGCGGATGCGGAAAATCGACATTGCTGAATATCATTGCCGGGCTGGAGCTGCCGGATTCCGGACGGGTGCTGGCGAATGGCGAGCCGGTTTCCGGCCCCGGCCGCGACCGGATGGTCATGTTCCAGGAACACGCCCTCTTCCCCTGGCTCGATGTGATGGGCAATGTGCTTTTCGGCCTGAAGCTCAAGCCTGGGCTCACCGACAAGGAGCGTCTCGAAGTGGCGGGCTACTATCTCCAACTCGTGGGGCTGGAAAAGCTCCACCACTCGAACATCCACGAGCTCTCGGGAGGGATGAAGCAGCGCGTCGCCCTGGCCCGCGCGCTCGCCCCGAATCCCCGCGTCCTCCTCATGGACGAGCCGTTCGCCGCGCTCGATGCCCTCACCCGCGAGCAGCTCTACGGGGACATTCAGAAAATCTGGGAAGCGCGCCGGAAGACGATTATCTTCGTCACACACAACGTCCGCGAAGCCGCCTGCCTCGGCGACCGCGTTATTTTGTTTTCGCCGAATCCCGGGCGCATCCGCAGGGAGTTCGCCGTGACGCTCCCTCGGCCGCGTGACATCAACAGCGTCGAGCTCGCCCACTACTCGACAGAGATCACGGCGGCCCTCAAGGGATTCACCCCGGGCGAGGGAAGGGAGGCTTCGGAATGAAACGGGCGCTCACATCGATCATCTTCTTCGCCCTCCTGATCGGGATCTGGCAGTTTGCAGCGGGTTCGGGAAAATTTTCGCAGGTCATGTTCCCGCCGCCATCTAATGTCGCCGAGTATCTGTGGCAGGCCATTACCGACGGGACGCTGGAATCCGCGACGCTTGTGACGGTCAAGCGGCTCCTGATCGGCTATGCGGCAGGCCTGCTCCTGGGCATTCCTCTCGGGCTCTTCACGGCAAAGTTCAAAATTTTCCAGGACACGGTCGGGGTCCTTGCGCTGGGAATGCAGGCCCTGCCGAGCGTTTGCTGGGTTCCACTCGCGCTCGGGTGGTTCGGGCAGACCGAGGCTGCCATGTTGTTCGTCGTCGTCATGGGCACGCTTTGGTCGGTGATCATCGCCACCAGCGACGGGGTGCGCTCGATGCCTCCGATCTATCTCCGCGCGGCGAAGACGATGGGCTCCTCCGGACTTCACTCCTGGGTGCGGGTCATCCTTCCAGCGTCGCTCCCTTATCTCGTCGGTGGAATGAAGCAGGGCTGGGCATTCGCCTGGCGCTCGCTCATGGCCGCGGAAATATTTGTGACAATCCTCACCGGCTTCGGGCTTGGGCAGCTTCTCCACTACGGGCGCGAACTCCATGCCATGGACCAGGTGATGGCGGTCATGATCGTGCTCATCATGATCGGCCTTCTCGCAGACAAGCTGCTCTTCGCGCCGTGGGAACGGTTTCTGCACCGCCGCTGGGGCACCGGGACGCTGAAGTAAGGTCTGCGCCGGTTACGGCGTCGTCACCTCAAGCCGCAGAAACTTCCGGACTTCCCCGCTCCCCACCGTTACCGAAGCCCGCCGGATTTCGTATGTTCCCTCATCGCTCACCAAAACATCCGTCACCCCCGCGGATGACCATGCTGTCGCAGACGACAGGTCATTTTTCCATTTCACCGTTCCCGAAATTCCTGTTGTGGATTTGCTCTTCCGGTAGGTCAGGGAAAGCTGGTCAATCGCAAGACCGATGCTTGTGGCCCCGGGGGCGTCATTGATCGCGGGATCGAGCCCCATAAAAAATTCGACCAGATTACCGATCCCATCCGCCTCCGGATCAGCTCCGGGCAGGGCATCCTGGCCGGAGTATTTTCCATTCATCCACGAGGCAAAATCCTGGCCGGTTACCGTGAGCACGCCGGGCTGGTAGGAAATATCGTAATTCGATACGGCGAAGGTTCCACCGGTGGCATTCGATGCGGTGATCTCATAGGTTCCGACCGCATCGCCAGCCGCTGTGCCCCCGCTTGCGGCAAGAGTGACTGATCCGATGGACTCTCCAGGCACAAGACCGTTCGGCGTGAAGGCGGAACTTCCCAGCGAGAGCGTTGAGCCAAAGACCTTCGTGCGATCCTGCGCGGCGATGATGAGGGGTTTTGTCCGGACTGTGCTGGTGGAGACGGGGACGCTCACGGAAGCTGCGCCGGGGCTCGAGCAGACCACACTGCCCGCGTAGGAATCTGCGGGCGAGGTCGCGGTGAGACGCACGTAAACCGTGGTCGGGCCGACCGTGCCGGCTGCGCCGATCGATTGGGTTGCGGCGTAGCCCGAAGCTCCGCCGGCTGTCTGCGAAATCTCGAACCCGGGAGGCGCCGTCACAAGAATCGCACCCGTCAGGTTTGCTCCGGAGACAGTGAATGTGGCCGGGGTGGGCGAAGCTGTGCCGTAGGTCGTGTCCACGGCGGCGGGCGTGCCGCTGGAGGTGATCACCGGCGTGGCGGAGGCGATGACCACGTCATCGATGTAGGCACGCTTGGCCGTGGTCTCGATCGTCACGGTTGAGTTCGATGTCCCGCCGGTGAAGTTGAGCGACCTCGCCTCAAACGATCCGCTCATGACCGCCGCATAGGTCACAGTTTGCGGCGTTAATCCCGTTACGGTCACCTTGATGTTCCCTTCCACCGTCGTCCATCCCTTGACTTTGAAGCTCACCGTGAACGCCCCGCCATTCGCGCTCAGGTTGAGAGTCCGGCTGGTTATAGAGCCTGGAGCGCCGCTTGCGCCAAGCCTCACAGTCCCGCCTGCCTGCCAGGCTGAGGTCGCTGAAGGGAAATTTGTATTCCCCGCCCAACTGGTTCCCGACCCTCCGCTTGACGTGCTGTTGCCGGTCGCAATAGAGGAAAAATCCTCGGCCAGCAATTGATCCCCGCCACCAGATGTCACGGAGATCGAGAGCGCGGCATTTCCTGACCCGGAAGAATTTGTGGCGGAGATGGTGCCGTTGGAGATTCCAGCGGCAGTCGGTGTTCCGGAAATAATTCCTGTGGAGGTGTTGACGCTGAGGCCTGCCGGAAGGCCTGTGGCAGCAAAGGATGTCGGGGAGTTGGATGCCGCGATCTGGTAATTGAAGGCCTGCCCGACAACGCCGCTGGCGGTTGTCGCACTCGAGATCACCGGCGCCGAAAGCGATCCGGATGTGGAGTTCCGCGGATTCGGCGCAGCAGCGCTGAAGTCTGCGGAATTGTCGCCGGCATCCGTGGATCCGCCCCCGGCCCGGAAGATGGCTGTTGTGGCCGAAGGTGATGGAGCCGCGGCGCTTCCCTCATAGGCATTTGCCAACCCGTAGCCCACAAAGTCCTGGAGCCCGCTCTGACCAACCGGACTTGAGGCGGTGAAGGCTACGGACGTGTTGCGGAGCGCGACTTTGCCGCTGGATCCACTCAAGTTGAGGATTCCCGTTGCATCCGCTGTTGGAAGGGCGGCTCCGCTGGATCCACCGCTCAATTTCACCAGGTAGTATTTGCCGGGTAAAATCGATCCTGAGAGCGCCGTGGTAGACCAACTGGTTCTTGAAGCGCTTGCATACTGGACCGACCAACCCGAAAGGCTGACCGGGGTGGCCCCTCGATTGTAGAGCTCGACATAGTCGGCATTGTAGGTGGCTCCTGCAGTTCCACCGGCCCCGTAGATCTGGCTGATGAGAACAGGATTTTGCGTGACTGTGAACTGGCCCGCGCTTGATGCGGTGCCATAGATCGTTGTGACGGTGATTGCCCCTGTCGTGGCGGTAGCGGGAACGGTGGCCGATATGGAATTCAGCGAGTCCACTGTGAACTGTGCGGACACCCCGTTGAATTTCACCGCCGAAACGGAGGCAAAATTGGAACCTGTGATTGTGATCTTGTCGCCGCTGGTCCCGCTGGTCGGGGAGAACGAGGAAATTCCCGGCGTGCCGTCGCCTGAGAGCACCGAAATGACGGAGGAGGCAGACGTCGTGGACGCGCCCTCGGTGTCGGTCGCGACCGCGGTGAGAACATAGGACCCGGCGGTTGGCGGGGTCCAACTCAGCGAATAGGGCGCGGTGGTGTCGATTCCCAGCGAGGTGCTGCCGCTGAAAAACTGGACGCCGGCCACTATCCCGGTTCCGCCACCGATGGTCTTGTCGGTCGCGGACGCAGTGAGCGACACCGGGGCATTCGGCAGGAGCACGGTCCCGTTCACCGGCGAGTCGAGAACGACGACAGGCGGCGGGTTGGCCTCCACGCTGGTGCCGCCGGTCACGACGAGTGAGTAGATTTGGCTGGCCGTGGTCAGCGATCCGTTCAGGGAAACGGTCATCGTGTAGGTGCCGGCTTGCGAGGGTGCCGCGATATAGACCTGCTCGACGTTGTCAACCGCGTTCACGCCGGTCGTGGCATTCTCGCTCATCGAGGCAGTCGTCCATTTGCCGACGAACGGCATGACATAGGGAAAGCTGGTTGTGGTCCCGTCAGGCGCAGTGATCTTGAGATCGAGGTTGTGGACAAGATTGGGCGTGCGGCTGTCTACGCCGGATTGGACGGCACCGGCGGGATCCGTCCAGCAGAGCGTGGCGCGGATCGGGCCCGCCCCATTCCATGTGAATACATGGGTTTTGGTCTTGGCCGCATTCGTGATAGTTCCCTCAATAAGTTTGGGGCTGGCGAGGCTGGCTTTGTGGGCGAGGATGACATCCGCTGCAGCCTTCACGTTGATGTAGCCCCAACCATACTGGTAGTCCGGCCCCGCGCGGCCGACATCGTCCGCCGTATCGATCAACAGCGCCTTGAGCGTGCTGGCCCGGAGCCGCTGGCCGGAGAACTCCCGGGCATACAACTGCTCCAGGAGGATCGAGGAACCAACCGCATTCGGCGTGGCCATACTGGTGCCGCTATAGGTGCCGTCGTATGCGGTGTCGCTCGTGGAGACACTGG
>CAZRIL010000155.1:0-11953 GCA_964600115.1 uncultured Chthoniobacter sp.
GTCGAGTATCAGATGAGCGGGATCAACCAGGTGCCTGTGAACGCGAGCATCGGGATGTCATTTCCCGCCGCCCTCCGATCGATTCTCCGCCAGGCCCCGAACATCATCATGATCGGTGAGATCCGCGATATGGAAACCGCGAGCATTGCGACCAATGCGTCGCTGACCGGTCACCTCGTGCTCTCCACGCTGCACACCAACGACGCCCCGAGCGCGATCGCCCGCCTTGTCGACATCGGGATTAAGCCATTTCTCGTCTCGACCTCTGTGAGGTCGGTGCTTGCGCAGCGCCTTGTCAGAAGGCTGTGCCCGAAATGCAAGACGCCCGCCGATCTCACCGAGTATGAGATGAACATGCTTCACATCGACGCCGGCCAGCTGGAAGGCGCCCACATCATGCGCCCGGTGGGATGCGAACTCTGCCGAGGGAAAGGCTACAAAGGCCGCATGGGTATTTTTGAACTCTTCGTGGTGGATGACGAGGTCCGGAACATGATCAACAACAACGCCTCCACAATCGCGCTTCGCCAGCGGGCGAGGGAACTCGGAATGCGGACATTGCGCGAGGACGGCATCCGGAAGGTTCTGGCCGGGATGACCACCGCCGATGAAGTGCTCACAACCACCATGACCGATCTCGACTAACCCGTATGGACGCACGACAAGTCACGGACATTTTTGTGGAGCGGGCATTCCTCACGCCGGAGCAGGCGGAGGAATATGTCAAGCTGGCTGCGGCGGGCGACAAACCCATCGAGCGGTTGCTTCTCGATTACCAGGTCGTCGATGAGGAGGGCTTTATCCGGGTCATCGCCGATTCCATCGGCGCCGAAGCTTACAATCTTCAGGAGTTCGCTCCCGACACCACGGTTCTCGGCCTGATCCCTTCGGGCCTTGCCCGCTTGCATGGTGCCATGCCGATCATGGGTTCCGGAAACACGATCATTGTCGCGCTGACGGATCCGCTCAATCCGCAGACTATTGAGGACCTGCGGTTCGCTCTGGGCCGTGAAATCCAGGTGATGGTCGCGTTTCCCTCGCGCGTCGCGGATCTGATCCGCCATCACTACGGATCGGAGGTCACCAACTTTGACGACATCATCGCGCAGCTCGGAGCCGGGTCGGATCTGGTCGTCACCGAAGGCGGGGGCGACAGCTTCAATCTCCAGGCCGTTACGGCTGAGGCCAATACCGGGCCGATTATCAAGTATGTGGATCTGATCCTCGAAAAGGCCATCGCGGCCCGGGCGAGTGACATCCACTTCGAGCCATTCGAGTCGGAGTTCAAAATCCGTTACCGTGTGGACGGGGCTCTCTACGAGATGGATCCGCCCCCACTCCACCTTGCCCTTCCGGTCATCTCGCGCGTGAAGGTGATGTCGAATCTGAATATCGCGGAACGGCGGCTTCCGCAGGACGGGCGCATCCAGCGCACAATCAATGGGAGGCAGGTGGATCTCCGTGTCTCGACCCTTCCCACGACATTCGGAGAGAGCGTGGTGTTGCGTGTTCTCGACCGCTCGAGCGTGAACCTCGACCTGGAATCGCTCGGGGTTCCGGAGAATATTTACAACTACATCCTGCAGGTTCTCGAAAGGCCCAACGGGATTTTCATCGTGACCGGCCCCACCGGTTCCGGAAAGACCACGACCCTCTATTCCTGCCTCCGGAAAATCAACACGATCGATTCCAAGCTCCTCACGGCCGAGGACCCGGTCGAATACGAGATCGACGGGATCATTCAGGTCCCGATTAACGAAGGCATCGGGCTGACCTTCGCCCGGGTGCTGCGGGCATTCCTGCGACAGGATCCGGACCGGATACTTGTCGGTGAAACCCGCGATATCGAGACCGCGCAGATTGCGATCCAGGCCTCGCTCACGGGTCACCTGGTGTTCACCACCCTGCACACCAACGACTCGACCGGAGCCGTCACCCGTCTCGTCGACATGGGCATCGAACCGTTCCTGATCTCCGCCTCGCTCGAGTGCATTCTGGCCCAGCGCCTGATCCGGAAAATCTGCACGTCCTGCCGCACCGCCTATGAGCCGAACGAGCACGTCCTCGCCTCCCTCGGTCTCGGGATTCACGATATCGGCGACAAGAATTTTTATTACGGCAAAGGTTGCGAGGCCTGCAACAACACCGGATACAAAGGACGCAAAGGCATCTACGAACTCCTGAAAATCTCGGATCCCATCCGCGAAATGATCAACGAGCGGGCCCCGGGCGTTCTCTTGCGCCAGAAGGCCATCGAACTCGGGATGACCACACTGCGCGAGGACGGATTGCGCTCGATCTACGATGGGCTCACCACCATCGAGGAAGTCGTCAAATACACGTAAGCGGACCCGCTACCAAATCCGGCGGATTCCATAGCGCTCGAAAACCGGGTCGCGGCTGATCACGGAAAATCCGCGCCGCTTGGCTTGGAAGGCTTGGATCCGGTCGAAAGGGTCTCCATGAATCTGTTCCAGATCCCTGACGCCCGTGGCATCGGCAAACTCGATCGCAAGCACCTCGAATCCATTCTCCTCAAAAATTCCAGGCAAATCGCTGTCCAAGTCGTAGGGGAGCTTCAATTTTCCCAACCCCACCTTGATCGCCGCCTCCCAGATGGTTGCGAGGCTGACACAACATTCCCACGATTCGTCGAGCATTGTGGATTTCGCATTCTTTCCGAAATCCGAATCTCCATTGAGAAAGCCAATCCAACCGTTTGTATCAACCAGATATTTCACATGTAGTCCTTGAACTCTTCCAGCGGCGCGTCGAAATCGGGCGACATATAAAAACCGGGACCTTTGGCACAGCCGAACTTCGCCGTCTTCCTCGGTGCGACCGGGATGACTTCCGCCACGCGCCTGCCGTGACGGGTGATGAATATCGACTGACCTTTTTCCACCTCGTCCAACAGGCGCGAAAGGTGCGTCTTTGCCTCGAAAGCTCCGACTTCTTTGATCATTAAATAAAACTAGTCAGACTAGTTGAATTGTCAAGATCGCTCGGCAGCTGTCACGGTGTTGGAGAGGAGCATGGCAATGGTCATCGGGCCGACGCCGCCGGGGACGGGTGTGATTGCGGTGCACCGTTCGGCGACGGCCTCGTAATCGACATCGCCGACGAGGCGGTAGCCTTTCGGGCTTGTGGGATCATCCACCCGGTTGATTCCGACATCGATGACCACTGCGCCCTCGCGAATGTGATCGGATCCGAGAAAATGTGGTCGGCCGATGGCGGCGATCACAATATCCGCCTCCTGGGTAACGGCTGCAAGGTCCTTGGTTCGCGAATGGGCGACGGTGACTGTCGCATCCCCGCCAGGGCCTTTCCGCATGAGGAGGAGGGCCATGGGTTTCCCGACGATCATGCTCCGCCCGACGATTACGGCCTTGCGTCCGGCTGTTTCGATTCCCGCTTCGGCCAGCAGGCGGATACATCCCAGCGGGGTGCATGGCACAAATCCGGTCGGATCGTCCATGGCCAGCTTGCCGACATTCACCGGATGGAAGCCATCCACATCCTTACGGGGATCGATCGCGCTGACGATCTCTGCCTCGTTGATATGCGGGGGAGGCGGTGACTGGACCAGAATCCCATGGACGGCCGGGTCGGCGTTCAAATCTTCCACGATCGCGAGCAGTTCTGCCTGGGTCGTCGAGGCGGGAAGTTCCTTTTTCACCGAATGAAGTCCGAGGTCGGCAGCCTTTTTGTCCTTCGATCGGACGTAGGCGCGCGAAGCCGGATCGTCACCGACAAGCACGACAGCGAGGCCCGGACGGATCCCGCGTGCGCGAAGCAGTTCCACGCGCAATTTTGTTTCTTCAAGCACTTTGGCCGCAATCGCGACACCATCAATCCGCAGCATTTTTCAGGGTATCCTCCAGGTTTTTCCTCGCCTGCTCGAATTCCGCTTCGCTCAGGTTTTTTGGAATGTTGATTCGATCGGCCACAGTGACCGATATGGTGGAAAATGGCAACGGGATGATGAACCCGTCCCATGTCTTCATGCGTATCGCACGCGAGAAGCTGGCATGCATGGGGATGATGGGAGTGCCAGTCGTCTGAGCGAGGAGGATCACTCCCGGGCCGAGCGAGTAGCGGGGGCCGCGGGGGCCATCCGGCGTGATCGCGATGTCTCCTCCATCGCGGATGATGCGCACAAGCTCCAGCAGGGCCCGCGAGCCGCGGCGCGAGCTCGACCCGCGGACCGAGCCCATTCCAAAGGCGGCCACAAATTGGGCAAGGATTTCGCCATCCTTGCTGGGGCTGGTGAGCACCGTCACTCCATGGCGCACTCTTTTCGGGTAGAATCGGTGAAACGCGTGTGTGATGCCGAGAATCCGGTTGTGCCAGAAGCAGAGGAGGCAGGGTTCGGAGAAGGCATTCCTGCTGATTCCTTCCCGGTCGTCCAGGCGCAGCCGTATCGTCAGGAAGAGCAATTTCAGAATTGTTGAGCCGATGAAGGCAAGGGTCCGTTCGCGGCTCATGGGAGGAATTGCTTCAGAACTTTCCGGATGACCGGCCGGGCGAGCGATGCCAGGGATTCGTTTGCATAGACGATCCATGTCATCCCGGTGGTGGTGTCGAGCGGCGCATCCGGGAATCCGCCCAGCGGGTGCTCGTAGACTGCTCCGGCATTCTTCAAAACCAGCCAGGCGCAGGCATCATACGGGTGGCAGACCAGAGAGGAGAATTCCATGTCGAGAGCGCGGAACACGAGCGGGCGAAGGTCTCCCACCAAGCGGTCATGGCCGACAATCACTTCGTAGAACTGTCCGCCGGTCGAGATATACTGGTCGTCGAAGACTGTGGGCGAGGGGGAGGAATTCAATCCGACCAACTCATCCCAGATTCTCTCTTCGATCTGGGCGGTCAGCGTGCGGCCTTCCGGAAAGAACTTCACGAAGGATGAGAACCCGTGTGCAAAGTCCGTGGCGGATGACGGGGTGGGGGAGAGGTCGCTGACCGTTTGCATCCTCACGTCGAAGGAATGGCCGACAAGGAGGCCATCTGACGTCGCGCTGAATTGGTCCGCGCGCCATTGTTTGGAAGTCGGGATTTCGGTCATCGCCGAAGCGACGATTTCCGAGAGCATGGTGTCATCCCCGTTCTGGGGCGCAATTCCGCCGAGAGCCCAGGCGCTGCGCTTGTCATACATGATTCCGCGCGTGCCATCGATCGGGTCGAGGATGCACTTCCAGAGGGTATCCTCCTTTTTTGTTCCTGCCGGAAAGCAAAGGTCGTGCTCGATGCCTTCCATGACGACCTGCACCGGCCAATCCGCGGGCCAGGATTTTTCAAACCAGGCGAAAATCGCCTCCTCGCTGAACTTGTCCACCGCGTAGATCGTGTCACCGCCTCCATGACCGGCCACCATGGATAGGGTTGCGGCGCTGAGATCCGTTCGCCGGTGCAAAACCGCGTCGCGGATCGTGATCCCCAGCGAGCAGAGCAGGCGGCGCAGATCATCTGGTGAAGGGCAGGACATCCGGCCAGCCTAGCTGCAACTTCCAAAACCAAAACTCCATTTTTTCTCAGGGCAAACTCATAAATAAGCTCAGCTGGGACTCACAGAAACAGGGAGCACAGGCGTCCCGCCTGTGAATGGCGCAGGGCGCTTGCAGGCGGAAGTCAGTCTCCAAACGGGCGAGACGCCCGTTCTCCTTGGTTCCGTTCCCTGTTCCGCCTCTGTTCAGTTGCTCCGGACGGGGTGTGTCCGATTCGTTTTGAGGTGAGATCCATTTTCCAGATTACCCGCCATAGGAGAGTTGCGGCCGCGACGGCGAGGCCGACAACAAAACCGAACCAGACCCCGCGGGCACCCCACCCGAGGACGAAACCTGCGAACCACGAAACTGGCAGCGCGACAATCCAGTAGGAAAGGATTCCGATGAACATCGGCACTCGCGTGTCCTCAAATCCCCGCAGCGCCCCGGAGGACACGACCTGAATGCCGTCAAAAATCTGGAAGATTCCCGCAACCAGGAGCAGTTGGGATGTGAGCAATACGACTTGAGGGTCGCCGACAAACCAGCCTGCAATCGATTTTCCGCAGAGCATGAACACGACAACGAACACTCCCATGAACGCGACCGCCAGGATCAGTGCGCCGAAGATGATCGAGCGGAGGCGTTCCAGCTTTTCAGCCCCCCGGGCCTGTCCGACCCGGACGCAGACCGCCTGGGAAAGCCCGAGCGGGACCATGAATGTTGTGGCCGCACAGGTGATTGCAATCTGGTGGGCTGCCAGCGGGACAACTCCGATCCATCCCATCATCAGCGAGCCAAAAGCAAACCCGCTGACCTCGCAGAGGTGCAGGCCCCCCGCGGGAAGTCCGAGGGCCAGGATCCGCCGGATGGATGCCCGGGTGCCGCTGGCAAACCAGTCCGATGGCCAGCCGGCACTGAGGGCGCGCGACATCGCCGGATAGGCGAACATCGCCGCCATCACCGCGATCCTTGCGAGCAGCGTGGCCAAGCCGGCTCCCGTGAGCCCCATGGCGGGCGCCCCCAATTTTCCGAAGATCAAAATCCAGGACAGGAGGGCGTTGAGGAACACGCCGCCCATCATGATCCAGAACGGCTCCCATGGACGGCCGAGCGCCTCGCAGAAATTCTTACTCACGCATGTGAAGAAGACCGGAACCATCGACCATCCACAGAGGATTAAATATCCGACGACAGCTTCGTTCACCTCCCGGGGTTGTCCGAAGACTCCGATGTGGGGAAGGAATCCGTAAAGCGCCAGCAGCACGGGGACGGAGAGGATCAGCGCCACGCCGAGACCGCCCCGGACGCTTTCGCCCGCCTCGCTGGAGCGACCGCCTCCATACGAGTGCGCCGCCCGCACGCTCACGGCGGACAGCACGCCGAACCCGAATATCATCGGCACAGAAATCAGGGTGTTGGCGAACCCGCAAGCTGCCAGCGGAACAACCCCGACCCATCCGACCAGGACCGCATCCACCAGCCCCATGAGCATCTGGCCAAGGTGGCCGGAGATTATCGGGACCGCCAGGGACAGCGTCCTTCGGTTTTCGGAGAGTAGCGATTGCACCGAAATTCTCATGCTTGGCGGGTCCGGGTCCGGCGGAACAGGCAGGCTGTGCCTGTGAGGTCCCGTCTTTTCAATCCCCGACCTCGAGGATCAGGGCTCCGGGTTCGACTTTCAAACTCTTGATCCCTTGAACAACCGGTCCATCGCCGAGCGCTTCACCGAGAAGATTCTCTCCTTTGATTCCCCCGAGCCATTCCTTTGGAAGGCTCAACCCGAAAATCGTGACATCCTCAAGAACCGCATACGGCCGGCCCTCCCCGCCGATCGAGATCCGGAACCGCCCACGCATCCGGAATGTTGTTCCTGCCCCGACGGGGAAATCCTCCGGAACCGGGATCGCCATGTAGGCATTGACCGCATCTTTGTCGAATTCGAGGCGGACTTTGTTCCCGAGGTCGGTGTTCTTGTTAAGGAGCCCGTTGATTTCTCTTTCGGTCAATTTGATCGTGGTTGAGCCCGGGACATACGCTGATTGTTGGACGGGTGAGCCGGCTGCCGCAGGAGCGGAATGGAACGAAGGCGTGGAGTCCCTTCCAATGGGGACTGATCTGCTCTCAAGCTCCCTGACTTTGGTTTCCAGGGTCGCGTTCTCCTGCGCGCTGAGCACGACCGGCCGGATCGGGCGCTGGATCCACCAGAACGTGATCGCAACCGTGGTCGCAATCAGGAAAAGCAGCAGGAGCAGGCCGGCGCAGCCCAGAAGCAACGGGCTGTGCTTTTTCATTGCGGGAGAACTCCCGGGTTGGGCCATGGGGCTGGGCTGCATAGGTCTGAGTGGATGAGGGCTTAATGGTTGGTGTGCACCGCCAGCTCCCGGATTCTCTGAATGGATTCCGCGCGTCCGGTGGTCTGGTCAATTTCGATCAGCGCCCCGCAAATGTGGACAGGACCTTGCGCGATCGGGAAGGAGACAGGGAGGGAGTGGGTAAACCGTCGGATGATCGCTTCCGGGTCGCGACCGAGAATCGAGTCCGAAGGCCCGCACATTCCGGCATCGCACAGAAAGGCTGTTCCTCCCGCCAGGATCCGCTCATCGGCGGTCTGCACATGTGTGTGGGTGCCAACGACCGCCGAGACTTTTCCATCGAGGAAACGGCCGATCGCCACCTTCTCGCTGGTAGTCTCGCCGTGGACATCGACAAAGATCACTGGAGTCTCTTTTCTGAGCCGTTCGACCTCCGCTGCGGCGCAGTGAAACGGGCTTTCGAGCGGAGGGTTCATGAATGTCCGGCACTGCAGGTTCATAACCGCAATTTTTCCCTTGGAGGTGTCCAGAATGATGCTTCCCTGTCCCGGGGCTGTCGGCGGATAGTTCAGCGGCCTCAGGAGTCTGGGTTCGGAGGAAATGTAGCCGGCGGTTTCTTTCTGGTCCCACACATGGTCACCGGTCGTGATAACTGCGACTCCGGCCCGGAGGAGGTCGATGGCGATCTTTCCCGTGATTCCGCGGCCCCCTGCGGCATTCTCCCCGTTGACAACGACAAAATCCACTCCCCTTTCCTTCAAAAACACCGGAACAGCGGCGGTTACAGCCTTGCGGCCGGGTTCTCCCACGATGTCACCAAGAAAAAGAAGTCGGATCATTCATCCTTTTTATCGTAAGAACGCCCGAACGCATTTAAAAAAGAACCCGTTGAAAAAACTCTTCTCCATTTTTGCCGTCTTTTTCCTTGCCATTCACGCCCAGGCACGGTTGAGCCCGCTCGCCCCGAAGCCCGTCTGGTCAAGCCTGGACGCATTCCAGCAGACGATCACGAAGGACGACTTCCTGACCGTCCTGGATAAAATTTATGCTCCGGGGGGTGCCTGGACGGACACGATTTCCTTCACCAAGGATTCGGCCGTCATTGCGACTTCGCCCGACAGGCCGCCCTATGTGCTGAAATTCGCCGCGGACGCGGCATCGGCACGTGTGCCGCAGGTTTCCTGGCGGTCGCTTCGTGCGCTTCCACCCTTCGAGCCGGGCAAACCGCTCGCAGGGCTCAAGATCGCCATCGATCCCGGGCATCTGGGCGGAAGCTGGGCAAGAATGGAGGAGCGCTGGTTCCAAATCGGGAATACGACGCCTGTGACTGAGGGGGATATGACATTGAAAGTCGCGAAGCTTTTGGTCCCGAGGCTGACAGCACTCGGAGCAGAGGTCTTCCTGACGCGCTCAAAGCCGGGGCCGGTCACCAGCGCACGCCCTTCGCAGTTCCGGAACGCGGCGGTGGAATCCCTGCAGCAAAAAAACGACCCCGTGACCAAGGAATCGGTTATCAAAGAAAGCGAACGCCTTTTCTATCGTGCGAGCGAGATCCGCCGCAGAGGCCGCCTCGTCAACGAGGCGATCAAGCCGGACCTCGTGCTTTGCCTGCACTTCAATGCGGAGGACTGGGGAAACGAGCGGCAACCACGGCTGGTGAACGACAACCACCTTCATTTTCTGGTCACCGGAGCCTGGACCAGAGATGAGCTTTCCTACGAGGACCAGCGGCTGGATATGCTGCTAAAACTGCTCAACCGCTCATATAGCGAGGAGTTGCCTCTCGCCAACACGCTGTCCGGGGTCATGGCCAAAGCCACCGGCCTTCCGCCCTATGTCTACCGCGGAGGAAGTGTTATCAGGGTCAGCGATAATCCGTATGTCTGGGGCAGGAATCTTCTCGCGAACCGGCTTTTCCTTTGCCCGGTGGTCTATTTTGAGCCGTATGTGATGAACAGCCGTTCGGCCTTTGCACGAATTCAGGCGGGAGACTACGATGGCCTCAAGACGTTCGGAGGTTCGGCAAGAAAGAGCATCTACCGCGAATACGCGGACGCCGTCACGGCCGGCCTCGTCAAATACTACTCCCAGCGATAACCATGAAAATCATTGCGATCACGAATCAAAAAGGCGGCGTCGGCAAGACCACCACCACGGTCAACCTCTCGGCGGCGCTCGCAGCCGCGGGGCAGCGGGTTCTCCTCGTGGATCTTGACCCGCAGGCCAGCGCGACCAGCGTGCTGGGCTTGAAAGAAAGCTCCTCGGGGAGCATCTATCAGGCACTGATCGGGGCCCGCCACGCCAGGGAGTTGATTCTGCCCACGCGCATCCCGAATCTCTCCGCGATCCCCGCCGACCTCGATATGGCGGGAGCGGAGATCGAAGTCGCAAGGATGGACGACCACATGCTTCAGCTCCGGAAGGTGCTTGCGGACATCCGGGACCAGAACGCTTTTGATTTTGCGCTGCTCGATTGCCCGCCTTCGCTCGGGATTCTAATGTCGAACGCCCTTGCCGCCGCTGACGAAATTCTGGTGCCGATCCAGTGCGAGTATTATGCGCTGGAAGGGCTCGGGCTTCTGATGGAGGTCACCGAGCGCATCCGCGCCAGCGGTGCAAACCCCAGCCTTTCGATTTCCGGCCTCCTCCTCACGATGTTCGATGGACGCACCAATCTGAATCCGGCGGTTGTCGCCGAGGTTAGAAACCATTTTCAGGAGGTTGTCTATCAGACAGTTATCCCGCGGACGGTCCGGTTTGCCGAGGCCCCCAGCCATGGCAGAACGATTTTCGAGCACGATCCGGCCGGTGCCGGGGCCGCTGCCTACAAAGCGCTCGCGGATGAACTTCTCGAGCGTCAGAAACGCGGAGTCGCCTTCACCAGCGCGACGAAATAACTGGGGCACCCGATCACAGAACATGCGCCACGCACTGATTATCGCCGGCGGATCGGGCACGCGGCTCTGGCCGATGAGCCGGGCTAAGCTGCCCAAGCAGCTCATCCCTTTCATCGGCGGCAGGAGTCTGCTCCAACTGGCCTTCGACAGGTTGGACGGCCTTGTTCCCGCTCCCAATCGTTACATCTGCGCGGGCCAGGGCCACGCGGAGGTCATCGCGCGGGCGCTCACCGGTTTTTCAAGCGCACAGTTCCTCGGTGAGCCGGCTGGTCGGGATACCCTGAACGCCGTCGGTTTCAGCGCCGCTGCAATAGCCGCGCACGATCCGGATGCGGTTATCGCCGTCTTCACGGCCGACCACATCATCGAGCCGGTGGACGAGTTTTTGAAGATTGTCGAACACGGCTTCCGGCTTGCTGAGGAGGATTCCCCGACACTCGTCACTTTCGGAATCACTCCGACGGCCGCCGCCACCGGATACGGGTATCTCGAACTTGGTGACCCCATCGACGACACGGCCCGCATCGTCCGACAGTTCCGCGAAAAACCGGATGCGGAAACAGCAAACACCTACTTCGCCGCCGGCCCGGAGCGCTACCTCTGGAACAGCGGGATGTTCGTCTGGCGGGCCTCGACGCTCCTCGACTGCATCTGCCGCTATGAGCCCGAGAATTTTGCCGGCATCGAAAAAATCGGCGCTGCATGGAAATCGCCTGAACGGGATGCGGTTCTCGGTGGTGTTTTCCCAACACTGAAAAAGATCAGCGTTGATTTCGCGGTGATGGAACCGGCTTCGCGCGATCCGCAGATCCGCGTGGCGGCGGTGCCGATGCCGCTCCAGTGGCTGGATGTCGGCTCGTGGCCGATGTTCGCCGAAACCTGTCCCCGCGATGCTGATGGGAATGCCATCGGAGGCGGGCGCACGACCCTCCTCGACACGCGCGGCACGCTGGTTGCGTCCAGTGATCCTCAACACGTGATCACCACTATCGGCTGCGAGAACCTGATTATCATCCACACGCCGGATGCCACCCTCGTCTGCCGCGCCGACCAGGCGGAGAATATCAAGCAGTTGCACAAGCTTGTCGGAGAAGCCCACGGGCAGGATCTCCTCTGACCGGGCACCAGGCCTGTGCGTTTGTCCTCAAGAGCGGGCAACGAGAAGTTGCGCGGCGTCACGAATTGCGGGATAGTTGACCTTTCATGCCAATGACAATGTTGAAAAAGGACCGGCAGGGATCCGGAGTTCCGG
>CAZRIL010000156.1:0-11926 GCA_964600115.1 uncultured Chthoniobacter sp.
ACCCCCGACACGAGGATTTTCAGTCCTCTGCTCTGCCAACTGAGCTACCCAGCCGCGGACCGAGCAGAATACTGCCGGCAGAACATCGGGCAAGCATTTCCGACAAGAATTTCGTGGCCAAAGCCGAAAGCAGCGGAAGAGGCACGTGGATCATGCAGATACCCGCGAATGAGAAGAGCGTCCAACACGGGACGAGAGGCTGTGTTTTCCGGGTCAACTTTTCCCACCTTCCTTAATCCCGAGAACGGATTTTAGATAGAATTAACAGAATGAACGGAATTCAGCGGAAGAGACTTGCAACAGGAAGGCTGGGAACATTTCAGTACGATCTGCAAACCGTGTGAGTCATTCGGTTAATTCCGTTAATTCTGTCACCAGATCTTCAATCGCTGGGTTCGGGTATACAAATTCGCGTTCAATCGCTTTATTCGCGGGCCGGATCCGGGCCGGCGTGTGCTTCCCATTCGCAGACAACCTGAGCGCGGGGGCCAGTCCGCGAGCTTTTACGTTGGCGGGCAGGATGCCCGCGCTCCGTTGTAGGTGTTCAGAGGCCTTTTTTGATCACGTGGAAGATGTCGGTGTTGTCGCGGAATCCGACGAGTTCCTCGGATCCGGGGCCGGTGCTGACGGCCACGGCGTCCTCGGCGGTGCCCACGGACGAAGCAGTGGCAAATGCGGATGGCTCGGAGTGCGAGATCCCTGTCGGGGTGGTGGTCTGACCGGAGCCGGGGCCCGTGGACCATGTGAGCGAAGGCACTCCCTGGGCGTTGATTCCCAGGATCGCCGCGCCTTTGTCATTGCGGAAGGAATAGCCGTTGAGCCTCAGGCCGCCGGAGGTCTGTTTTCCTGCCACGACTATGAGCGCATTTTCGCCGGCAAATTTTTTCGCGACCGCCACCGCCTGGTCGAGCGAGGCGATTTCCCGCAGCGTCCGCTCGCCGGCATTTTGTGAGGCCGCCTTCCCGGCGAGGCCCGCATCCACGACGAGGAGATAGCCTTTCGGGTTATACTGGAGGAGAAGGATTGCCTGAAGGACGAGGTCTGCGAGCGTCGGCTGGGAGGCCGAGACCTGGACCTGATCCGCGTAGGCGAGCTGTCCCATATTGAAGAGTCCAAGGACCTTGGGCGCACGCCAGAGCGGGGTGCTCTCCATCTCCTGCTGGTTGCGAACGATGTCGTAGCCCTTGTTCCTCATTTCGAGCATGAGATCGCGCCCGTCCTTGCGGCGACCGTCCTTTGTTTCCGGGAGAAAATCCGCAGCGCCGCCGCCGAGGAGGACGTTGATGTCCGAGGATTCCACGAGCTGCAGGCCGATGGTCTGGAAATCGAGCGGATCCGAGGTCCGGGCGTAGAAGGCCGCCGCGGTCGCATCGGTGAGCGAGGTGTTCGAGACGATGCCGGTCGCCCGTCCGCTCTTGCGGGCGAGTTCAAGAAGCGTGGGAAGCGGGGCCGGGCTGGCCTCGAGGCGGAGTGTCCGGTTGTTCGGTTTCTGGCCGGTGGCCACCGCGCCCGCCGCAGCTGCGGAATCCGAGACGGCAAAGTCGTTCGCCTGGGTCGTGAGCAGCGCGAGGTGCGGGAATTTCTCCAGCTCGAACCGGTAATCCGCCCCCCCCGCATAGATCCTCGCCGACGTCAGGACCGACGGGCTCAAATTCTCCGAAAGAAAAAGGATGATCGCGAACGGTTTCTGGACGACCCAGTTCACATAGAAAAGGACGCCGCCAGCCAGAAAGACCAGCAGGCAGAAAAGGGCAAGCAGGCGATTGCGCAATTTTTTACTCACAGAAAATCATTGTGCCGGATGCCGCCCGCAGGCAACAGGATTTTCTCGATTGTATTTCCCCTTGCCCCCGCCCGAGCCAGTGTGTCAGAGTCCGCGGACGTGCATCAGGAATCCCCCTGCGGGATTTGAGAAGGCCGGCTTTCCCGGGTGCCCGAAGCGACCACTGCCCTGTGGTGTAATGGTAACACAGTGCCCTTTGGAGGCATTATTCATGGTTCGAGTCCATGCGGGGCAGCCAGCTTTCGCTGAGAAACCACGTCTATCGTTTGAGGATATGGAGCGTGATTTCGGGCGGGCAGTTCAGGCGGGCCGCCACGCCGCAGCCGCCGGCTCCAGGCGAAGTATATCCTTGCAGGCTCCCGAAGCGCCATGGGCCGCGGACAAATTGCCGGTCCACCTTGCAGGGGAGGACCACAGGAATTCCTCCCGGCAGGCAGAGCTGGCCGCCATGCGTGTGACCGCTCAACTGAAGGTCGAATCCCAAGGGCTCCGCTGCGTCATAGGTTTCCGGAGTATGCGATAGCAGGATGATGCAGGCTCCCTCCGGAATGCTGGACCGCACCTTGGCAAGGTCATGGGTTTTGTAAAAATGCGGATCATCGACACCCGCGATCCAGAGTTTCTGCCCCTCGCGCTCAATCGCCGCGACCTCGTTGAGGAGGATCGGGAGTCCGGCGGCTTCCAGCGACGGGACCATCTCGATGAAATCATGGTTCCCGAGGATCCCCCACCTCTGCGGCGCGAGGGCACTAATGATCCCGGCCATCTCCCGCACGCAGGGAAGATAATCGCCATCGGTCGCATTCCGGTAGTCGCCGGTGATGACGGCTGCATCATGCGGCACAGAGCGGACGAGCCGTTCGATGACAGGAGCCAACCCGACATCCAGGTCGATGTGCAGGTCCGACAGGTGGAGAAGCCGGAATCCTTCGAATGCGGGCGGCAGGTGAGGCAGCCTCCACTCGCAGGTCGTGAGCCGGACATCCAGATAGTTCTGGCGCGTGCGCCTGCGGAGGCCGGTCAGGTTCAGTCCGAGAGTGACGAGCCGGTCAAACGGAAAAATCCGCTCGAGCCGGAAGATCCCCTCCCCCTGGTGGATCAGTTTTGCAGTCTTTTTGGCCTGCTGGAGCAATCTTGCGGCCAGCAAATCCCGACCAATCCTCGCTTCGAGGGCGGGATAATCCGAGTTCTCCATTCGCGTTGGAAGCCCGGTCAGTTGGTCGTTTTGCGGAACAAGTTTCTGTCCCGATCCGTTTCGTCGGGATCCGAAACAACGCCCGTCGGGTTGCGGAGCGGCTTGAATGCCGGGTTGGATCCATCGGTGCTGATGAAGACTTCCTCGACACGCGTCCAGGCAACGCTCGGCGCGCCTTCAAAAATCGTGCGGTCCTTGAGTTTTTTCCGGACTTCCTTGCGGAGTTCAAAACTGGATGTGGAGGGAGCGGAATCAAGTTTCAAGCCACGGGTCCTCGCGTGGTTCTGGTCCAGCAGCTGGACATGCGTGAAGACGTGGGCTCCGGTTGGGATATCCCCGGGACTTGTCAGGCACTGAAGGCTGAGGAACAGCGAATCCCCCACGCGGGATGGCCAGGCCTCGAACTCATACTTTTTGACCTCCCTCGGCATTTTTCCCGGCACCGCAAGCTGGATGGAGTAGCGGTCGGAATCGATCGGCGTGACCATGATCCGCGAGATGCGGCCTTTCTCGTCCTTCGACTCCCAGACCCCCAGCAGCCAGGTGTTGACGTCCTTGCTCGGCCCCCCGGTGAGAGGGTGATCGAAATAGCATCCGGCAAGCGTCAGAAGCAGGATAACGGCCGGGACCAGACGAACGAAAAATTTCATGCCCCCCGCTATATCCAAGTTCCGTCCTTAATGACACTGTTTTTCGGCACAACGACAATCCCGTCGCGGATGTAGTAGCCGTCGCCATCGAGATCCTGGGATTTTCCCTCGGGGCTGATCACGACATGGCTTCCGATGCGGGCGTTCTTGTCAATGATCGCGCCATTGATCACGCAATCCCGCCCGATCCCGATGGGGGGGACTCCGGCGGCCGGCTTGTGAACCTCCGACTCGTAGAAGTCGGCGCCCATCATGATCGTGTTCTTCAATGTCGAGCCCGACTGGATGATGCTCCGGATCCCCAGAACGCAGCGCTCGATCGTGGCATCCCCGATGATGCAGCCGTCCGAGATCATGGCATTCGTGACTTTCGCGGAGCTCAGCGTGCTTGCCGGCAGGAACAGGGGCTGGGTGAAAACCGGCGAGCCCGGGACAAAAAAGCTATACTGGGGATTCGCTCCCACGAGATTGAGATTGGCCTCGAAAAATGCGTCGATCGTTCCGATGTCCTCCCAATACCCCTGGAAAATGAACGCCATCACCTTGTATTGGCTGATCGCGGAGGGGATGATGTTTTTTCCGAAATCGACGTAGTCATTGTCGAGGCAGGCCTCGAGGACCGAACGCTTGAAAATATAGATACCCATCGACGCCTGGTAGAGATCGGCATCCGCGGGCTGGCCGATCTTTTTGAGCAGGTCGGCTGGGACCCGCAGCGAGTCGAGGATCACGGGGTCCTTCGGCTTCTCCACAAATTTTTCGATGCGCCGGTTTTCGTCGGTGAGCATGATCCCGAATCCGGTGGCTGGCTGCCGGGCGACCGGGATCGTGGCGATCGTCAGGTCGGCCCCGGTTTCCACATGCTGGCGGAGCATGTCGCGGTAATCCATGCGGTAGAGCTGGTCCCCGCTGAGGATCACGTAATACTCGTAGGGATGCTCGAGGAAATACCGCATGTTCTGCCGGACGGCATCGGCGGTTCCCTGATACCATCTGGATCCTTCGGGCGTCTGCTGTGCGGCCAGGATCTCTACGAAACTCGGCGTGAAGTCGTCGAACTTGTAGCTCGAGTTGATGTGCCGGTGCAGGGACGTGCTGTTGAACTGCGTGAGGATGTAGATCCCGCGGAGCCCGGAGTTCAGGCAGTTGCTGATCGGAATATCGACGAGCCGGTACTTTCCGCCTAGGGGAACCGCGGGCTTCGAGCGTTCTTTTGTCAGTGGGAAGAGCCGGGTTCCGGCACCCCCGCCCATGATGATGGCGAGTGTCTTGGAGGTCGGCAGCGCGTTCAACGGAAGGCTCATAGAGGGAATTGCATCTTGCCCATATGGGCACAAATTGTCACGGTTCAAAATCTTTATGTGTGGAATTATTGGATACATCGGCCGTTCGGAAGCGCTCCCCGTGCTTCTCGACGGATTGCGCCGCCTGGAATACCGGGGATACGACTCCGCCGGGGTCGCCATTCTCAACGGCGGTTCGATCGAGACCCGCAAGGCGGTCGGGCGCATCGCGAATCTCGCCGACTGCATCGATGAGCGTCCCGTTCACGGACAAACCGGAATCAGCCACACCCGCTGGGCCACGCATGGCAAGGTCACCCAGGAGAATGCCCACCCGCACTGCGACCAGAGCGGCCGCCTTTCGCTCGTCCATAACGGGGTCATCGAAAACTACCAGAAGCTCCGGGAACAGTTGATCGAGCACGGGCACACGTTTGTTTCGCAGACGGACACCGAAGTCCTCGCCCACCTGATCGGCGACGAGTTCGACCGGGCGGGGCGGCGGGACAAAGCCGGGCTGATCGAGGCAATCCGCCTGGCCCTCCGGCACGTGATCGGCACCTACGGGATCGCCGTGCTCCATGCGGATGTCCCCGGGCTGATGGTCGGGGCCCGCAGGGGCAGTCCCCGCGTGCTCGGGATCGGGGATCACGAGCATTTCCTGGCCAGCGATGTCAGCGCGATCGTGGCCCACACCAGGGAGGTCGTCTACCTGAACGACTACGAGATCGTCGCCCTCCAGGCCGACCAGTTTGAGATCTCCACCGTCTCGGGGTCCGGCGCCGACTTCCACATCAGCAAGGTCGAGTTCAGCGCGGAGGCCGCCGACAAGGGGAAGTTCCCTCACTTCATGCTCAAGGAAATCTACGAGCAGCCGAACTCGGTGCGCGATGCCATGCGCGGGCGGCTCTCCTCCGAGGAGGCGACCGCAAAGCTTGGCGGGCTGGAGATGACGAACGGCGAGCTTCGTTCGGTCGACCGGATCGTGCTCATCGGCTGCGGCACCGCCTTTCATGCGGCCCTTGCAGGCGAGTATCTCATCGAATCGCTGGCGCACGTTCCCGTCGAGTGCGAGTTCGCCAGCGAGTTCCGCTACCGGAATCTTCCGCTCGACCGGGACACCCTCGCGTTTGTAATCAGCCAGAGCGGGGAGACGGCCGACACGCTCGCCGCCATGCGCGAGAGCCAGAGAAAAGGCCACCGCACGCTGGGCATCTGCAACAACGTCGCCAGCACGATCGCGCGGGAGAGCGACGGCGGAGTCTACATGCACGCCGGGCCGGAGATCGGGGTCGCCGCCACAAAATCCTTCACTTCCCAGCTCACGATCATGACCCTTCTCGGCCTCCTCCTCGGCCGGATCCGGCACCTGAGCCACGCGGAAGGACGCACGATCATTTCCGAAATGGAAAAACTCCCCGACCTGATCGCCAGAACCCTCGAACTCGATGCAAAAATCGAGAAGATCGCCAGGAAGTATGCGCAGTCGAAAAACTTCCTGTTCATGGGAAGGCAGGCGAACTATCCGGTCGCCCTCGAGGGCGCCCTCAAGCTTAAAGAGATCAGCTACATCTCATCGTCCGGATATCCCAGCGCCGAGCTCAAGCACGGGGTCATCGCCCTGATCACCGAGGAGACGCCCTCGCTCTTCATCGCGCCCCAGGATGCGGTCTTCGACAAGAACATCAGCAACATCGAGGAGGTCAAAGCCCGCAAAGGCCCGGTCATCGCGGTTGGCACAGAGGGCGACACCTCGCTGGCAAAAGTCTGCGACGATGTGATTCTCATCCCCGACGCCCCGGACTTCCTCACCCCGATCCTCGCCGTGATCCCGCTCCAGCTCCTCTCCTACCACATCGCCGTCGCCCTCGGATGCGACGTGGACAAGCCCAGGAACCTCGCCAAGAGCGTGACCGTGGAGTAGCCAAATTACCGAAGCAAAGAGGAACCGGCATGAGGGAGAGCACAGGCATCCCTCAGAATTTCTTCAGCGCTTTTTCCGGGACACCGGGAACCGCGTGCCGACGTCTTTGCCGGCGAGGGCAGCGGCGATCTGGCCGGGTTTGCGGCCATCGAGAATCGAGCAGGGAATGCCGGAGTCGACCGCAAGCCGGACGGCCTCCAGCTTGGTTTTCATGCCCCCGACGGATTCCTCCCCCTTGTCCGGCCGGACGAGGCGCGCTGCCGCGGACATGTCGCGGATTTCAGGAACGCGTTTCCCGCAGGCGTCCTGGATTCCGTCCACGCTCGTGAGAATGGCAAGATAGTCGGCGCGGACGAGCTGGGCGACCTCGGCGGAGAGCCGGTCATTGTCGCCGAATCGCAATTCCTCCACCGCAACCGAATCATTCTCATTGATGATCGGAACCACGGGCCCGGATTTCAGAAGCCAGTCAAGCGTGTTGCGGGCATTCGAGCGGTGGATCCTGCTGTCGATATCGCCATGCGTGAGGAGGAGCTGGGCGACATGCATGCCGTGCGCGCGGAAGGAAGCCGCGTAGAGCCGCATCAATTCCGGCTGACCTGCAGCAGCGCAGGCCTGCTTGCCGGGGAGTTCGTCCGGACGGCGGGGGAGCCCGAGCACACGGACCCCTGCGGCAATCGCCGCGCTGCTCACGAGAATGCACGATGTGCCGGATTTATGGAGGCCGGCCACCTCGCGGGCAATGCGGCGGAACTGTGCGGTTTCGAGCGCGCGTCCGGTCCGTGAAAGGACGCCGGTTCCCAGTTTTATAACAAGTCGTTTCATTTATTTCGAGGCGATCATTTCCAAAAATCCGCTTTCCAGAGCAAGCCCTTCCTGCACCCCCCGCGCCAGCAGATCGCGGGTGCGTTCCAAGGCAGAGAGACGCTTGAGGAGGAGCTCGGGGGGATTCGATTTCGCAAGGCCGACAACCGGCTCCGGGGATGAGGCAGATGGAAGATGGTGATGCCGGAGCGCCGCAGCCAGAATCTCTCCGGTGGCGTGAAGCAGGTTTTCGCGCTCGCGGATCACGGCCGCCTCGGCTTGCGCCTTGATCTGGTCCTCGCGGGACTCTTCCCATTTGGCATCTGCGGATTCGCGGTAGTGCTTGAGCTGCTGCTTGAGTTCCCCCTCCAACTCGCCGGTGACTTTTTCCCGGACTGCGGAAATGGTTTTTTGAAAGGTCCGGACGAAACGCATTCCGGAGGCAGTGTCCGGCCCGCCGGGCTGCAGCAGAGCCTTGACCAGGGCAGCGGCCACTTCCTGCTCGCCTCCGGTCTTCGGAACAGTTCCAGCCGAGCGGAGCGGAACAGCGATGCAGCGGGAAATAATCGTGTCCATGATCGCATCCGGGAGCGACGTGAGGAGAAAGATGTGGCACCCGGGCGGAGGCTCCTCGAGGGTTTTCAGAAAGGCGTTTGCGGCCTGGGGCTGGAGCCGGTCGGCATCGTGGATCACCGCCACCTTGGTGCGGCCCCGCATCGGCTTCATCTGCAGCGACTGTTCCATCGTCCGCATCTGGTCGATCACAATCCGGCGCGATTTCGATTCCGGCCCCACGCTGTGGTAATCCGGATGCGCGGGCACCTCACCAGCGGGCACCTCAAGAACGAGAGCGGCAAGCTCGGTGGTGAGCCATTCCTTTCCGGATCCGCCGGGCCCGTCCAGAAGGTAGGCATGCGCAAACCGCCCCGCATTCCATGCGGACTTCAACCGTTCCAGTGCGTTCTCTTTCAGCAGCGCCATCGAACCACCCATCTTCATGCGCGGTCCCACCCAAGTCGATGCGATTTTGCGGATGCCAAAAAATGATTCAGGGCAAGGAATCTCGTTTTGTCTGCCCGAACGGCGAGGCCTCACTTGTCATGAGAATGATTGGGAGGCATTCTACGTGCTCTCAATATGGACACGATCAAGTATCTTCTCCCGGACAGCGAAATTCCAAAAGCCTGGTATAATATTGTCGCCGACCTTCCGGCGCCACCACCGCCGCCCCTGCATCCGGGCACCGGCGAGCCCCTCACGGCCGCCGAGCTGGAGCCGCTTTTTGCGAAGGAACTGATCGCGCAGGAAATGAGCGGCGAGCGGGAGATCGAAATCCCCGGCGAAGTCCGCCAGATGCTGGCTCAGTGGCGTCCGTCACCGCTCTACCGGGCGCGGAGGCTCGAGAAGGCGCTCGGCACGCCGGCAAGGATCTACTACAAATACGAGGGCACCAGCCCCAGCGGCTCGCACAAGTTCAACACCGCCCTGCCGCAGGTTTATTACAACAAGGCCGAGGGGACCAAGCGGATCACAACGGAAACCGGCGCGGGCCAGTGGGGGTCGGCGCTTTCGATTGCGTGCTCGATGTTCGGGATTCCCTGCGAGGTCTTCATGGTCAAGGTGAGCTTTTCGCAGAAACCCTATCGTAAGGCCCTCATGGAAACATTCGGCGGGCGCTGCATCGCCAGCCCGAGCATGGAAACCGAGGCCGGCCGGGCAATCCTGGCCATGGATCCCGGGTGTCCGGGCTCGCTTGGAATCGCGATCTCGGAAGCGGTTGAAGTCGCCGCAAAAAATCCCGACACGAAATATTGCCTCGGCAGTGTCCTGAACCACGTGCTCCTGCACCAGACGGTGATCGGGCTGGAATCGATGCGACAGTTCGAGATCGCGGACGACTATCCGGACATGGTTATCGGCTGCACCGGTGGCGGCTCGAATTTTGCAGGGATCGCCTTCCCGTTCATCGGGGAATCCCTGCGCGGAGGGCGCAAGGCGCAGATTATCGCCGTCGAGCCAAGCGCATGCCCGTCGCTCACAAAAGGCCGCTACGCCTACGATTTCGGCGACACCGGAAAGCTCACACCCCTGGTCAAAATGCACACGCTGGGCAGCTCGTTCATCCCGCCGGCCATCCACACCGGCGGCCTGCGCTACCATGGCATGGCCCCGCTCGTAAGCCACGTGCAGGAGCTCGGCCTCATGGAATCCCGGTCGGTTGGTCAGAAGGACGTCTTTGCCGCCGGGGTCGCCTTCGCGAAGGCCGAGGGAATCCTCCCCGCTCCCGAGGCCTCCCACGCGGTCGCAGCGCTCTTTGAGGAAGCGGTCCGGTGCCGCGAGCAGGGAATCTCAAAAAGCATTCTCGTCAATCTCTGCGGTCACGGCCATTTCGACATGACCGCGTATATGAAATATGCGGCAGGAGAACTTGAGGACTACGATTATCCCGCCGGGGAGATTGCCATGGCTCTTTCCGGACTGCCCGTGGTGGCGGGACATTAGCCCGGGTCCGGCGCCCGCCGCAGAGCACGGCGATCCGTCCGGCTTGTTGGATTTGGGAGCGCAGGCAAGGATGCCTGCGCTCCCGCAGAAATTCTCCGCCCGCCTTTGACCGTGTTCCGCCACCTGATCACCACGCGGATGAACCTTGCATTTGAGGCGGCATGCTTCGACATTGTTGAAGCTTTATGAAACCCCTCCTCTGCTTGCTGCTTCTGTCCCCCGGCCTGATCTTCGCCGGGGATCTGAAGATCGAGAATCCATGGATCCGTGCGGTTCCGCCTTCGTCCAAGGCCACCGCGGCATTCATGACCATCGTGAATTCCTCCGATCATGAGGTCTCGATCACCGGCGGGACCTCGCCGGTTGCCGGGGAGATCAAGCCGATGATCACGACAAAAAAAGCGGACGGGGTGATGGGAATGGAATTCGTCGAGAGCTTTTCGATCCCGGCAAAAGGGAAGCGCGTCCTCGAGCCTGGAGGCGACCATATCATGATGATGAAGCTCAAGGAAGTGCCGAAGGCCGGGGCCACAGTCCAACTGGTGCTGACCACCGATGCCGGAGGAAAGGCGGGGAATATTTCACTCGAGGTCCCCGTTCGCTGAATGGCCCGCCCCGCACAGAATGATATCCGGTCCCGCCGCATCGGTCTGATCATTGCGGCGGCGTGTGCGGCCATCGCCATACCGACGCCGATCGTCCTCTTCTCGGTGGCCGGAAAATCCTCTTCGCCCTGGTTCGGGCAATACGATGCCGACACCCATCCGGCCTATAATTTTTCGCTGACCGATCAGAACGGGAAGACCGTGCGGCTCCAGGATCTGCGAGGTCAGGTCGTCCTCCTGGCCTTCGGATTCACGAGGTGCCCGAATATTTGCCCGACCACGCTGGGAAACCTTGCCGCCACCTACCGGAAGCTTTCCCCCGAAGCGCAGGAGCACACCAAGGTCGTCTTTGTAAGCGTCGACGAACGGGATACGCCGGCATCCCTCAAGGAATATGTCCCATTTTTCAACGAGCACTTCATCGGCCTCACTGGCCCTCCCGCAGATATCGGAACGACCGCCCGCGCCTACGGGGCGTTCTTCCGCAAGGCGGATCCTGTTGGCGATGACAAATCGGACTACATGATCGACCATTCCACCTATGTCCATCTGATCGATCCGGAGGGAAATTTGCGGATTCTGTATCGTTTCGAGCAGCTCCCGGAGACCGAAAAAATCGCGGACGACGTTCAGGGAATCCTTCGTGTGACGGGTGCCGGAAAGCAACCTTAAGGGCGGCAAGCTGCAATGCGAAGGTGGCTCCTGATTCTACTTCTTCCCCTGTCCTGCAAGCCTGTCGCAGAGCCTGCTCCGGCCCCATTGCCACTCACCGGGCGGGAAATCTACATGACCCGGTGCATCGCCTGCCACCAGGCTGACGGAAGCGGGATTCCCGCCATCTGTCCGCCTTTGGAAAATTCGCCGCTGCTGGGCGGTTCACCGGACAATTTCATCCGGATCCTCCTGCTGGGAATGAAGGGCGAGATCCTCCGCAACGGCGCCCGCTTCAACGGCATCATGCCTTCCTGGAGGTTCGATCTGACAGATCTCCAGATTGCCGCGGTGATCAATGATGTCAATGCGCGCTGGCATCCCGGCGGACCCGCGGTCACCGAGGAAATGGTCCGCCGGATCCGCGAGGAGACGGCCGCAAAAAAGCTTTTTCCCACCGCGAAAGAACTGGGTCTTGGCGAATGAGGAACCCGCCCGGAATTAACTGGCTCCCGCTGCGATCAGGGAG
>CAZRIL010000157.1:0-11726 GCA_964600115.1 uncultured Chthoniobacter sp.
GATCGTGCTGAGCTTCTGGGCGACGAATGCCGCCGCGTTCCTCAGGTTCGCCGCCTCGACGATGATGAGCAGATCGTATCCGCCGCTCACGAGGTAGCAGCTCTGCACCTCCTCGAACTTTGCGATGCGCGCGGCGATGCGGTCGAAGCCGCCGTCCCGCTCGGGCGTGATCTTGACCTCGATGATCGCCGTGACCTTTTCCGTGTCCCATTTCTCCCGGTTGATGATCGCCTGATATCCGAGGACGATGCCTTCCGCCTCGAGCTTTGCGATGGCCGACTCGACTTCCTCGAGTTCCATATCCAGCAGCCGTGCCATGTCGGCACGCGGCATCAGTGCGTTTTGTTGCAGAAGATCAATGATCGCGTCCATAGAATCCCGCATCATGAAAACCCAGTCGCCGCTTGGCAAGCGCAGGAAATCGGATTAGGTTGGGGTCATGCCTGCAACAAAGAAAAAAACATCCCAGCCAGCCGCCAAGAAAACGACCAAAAAGGCGGCGGGGAAACCTGCCAAAAAGTCATCACCGAAAGCGTCTCCGAAACCCCGAGAGCATGCAGTTGCCGAAGGCGCTCTCCAGCTTGTCAACGAGGCCGCCGCGCTTTTGCGCAAGGGGATTTCCACCAGTGCGGATACCACCGAGAAGGCCCGCCTGGAGGCCAAGGCGAAAGCCCACTCCCTCCTCAATAAAGCCTCTTCTTCCCTGTCCGACATTCTGGGTGGAAGCACCTCGCTCCTGAGAAAAGCGATCAACAAAATCTGAGCGGCTCTGACCACAACCGAAAACGGCTTCGAAGGTAGCGGAACAACACTGGGCGTGTTTCGCTGTGTTGGCTTTGGGCCAGCGCTCTTTGTGGATTTCAGCCTGCGGGCGGGTTCGATGGCGGGCAGGATGCCCGCGCTCCGTTATTCAATGGAGCGCGTTGGGACGAGTTCGGGGCGCATGAATTTCCCAATATGACCGCGAACCGCAAAGAGCTCGTTGTCGTCGGCTGCGGGTTTGCGGCAAAATACCCGGAGGGCGGCGGGAATTTTTCCGTTCCGCTGCAGTATCTGCTCGGGCTCCGGCGCATGCGCCGCCCGGCGCTCTGGCTGGAAACCATGCATTCGACCGGCGATGCACAGCTTGACCGGCGAGTCGCGGCCACGTTCCGGAGACGCCTGCAGGAATTCGATCTGGATCACAGCTACTGCTTGATCATCTTTCCGAAGGGGTCCACAACCCACGACTTTGCCGGCTGCCGCTTTTTTGGAATGAGTCGCCGGAAGCTGGAAGACCTCATCAAGGGCCCTTGCGTGCTCCTGAATCTGAGCTACTCGATCAGAAACCCGCTGCTCGGAAAATTCAGCATGCGGAAACTCTGCAGCCTAGACCCGACGGAAGTTTGTTTCTGGATGCAGCGGATGGAGATGGGCCAGTCCGAGCATGACGAGTTCTGGTCGATCGGATTGAACATTTACGGCCCCGGGTCACGCGTTCCAGAGAGCGGGGTGAGATGGAATACCTATTTCCCGCTGGTGGATTCCACAAATTTTGAAGCCGCACCGCGCCCGCCGGTGGACCGTTTCACCACGATCGGCCAATGGTATTGGGACGGGAACATTGAATGGGATGGCGAGTGGCGCGATTTCTCCAAAAAAGCGGCGTTTAAAAAGTTCGAGCACCTTCCCGGCTTACACCCGGAATCGCGCTTCGAGTTGGCCATGAATCTTGCAGCCGATGATCCCGAACGGACTCGTATCAGGGAACTCGGCTGGCATCACATCGTCCCGCACTCGATCGCGCGCACCCCTCACCTTTACTACCGCTACCTCCGGCGCTCGACAGCGGAATTCACCGGCATCAAGCTGGAAAGCTTTACGCGATCCGGCTGGCTCAGCGACAGGTCGGCCGTCTACCTGGCTTTGGGCCGGCCGGTGATTACCGAATCCACCGGGGCGGAGGCCTACCTGCCCGACCGCTCCGGCTTCCTGTTCGTCAGCAATCTGGAGGAAGCGTCCGATGCCGTCCGAAGAGTGCGCTACGATTGGAAGGCATTGTCGAAAGCAGCCCGCCACTGCGCGAAAGACTGCTTTGATGCGGTCGTCAACCTGCAAAAAATCCTGGGCTGATGCCCGATTGATTTTTCTCGCCTCAAGCGGGGTCGGAACGTATGCTGGCAGCATGTCTCCCCGACACACCACCTCCGAAGTCCGGCGGAATCTCATTGGCAGGCTTGCCCGCTCGCGTGATTTCTCCATCTCACTGGTCCTTCACCTCATCCTCGTCCTTTCGTTCGGGACTAAAATCCTGATCGATGTGGCAAAGGAACCGCCGGAGATCTCCACGGGAGAAGAAAATTTTGTCCAGCCACGGGAAACCGCCAAACAAAGTCCCCGGGACGAAGTGGCCCCATCGCCGCAAATGCCGGAGCAATTCCAGCAGCCTTCCCAGCAGATCCCGCTGGAAACCGTGCTGAGCCGTCTGCCCCAGCCACGGGAGATCGCTCCGCCTGTCATCGGCGACGTCGCTTTGAAAAATCCGCCGGGATTGGACCCGGGGATCTCCCGCCCGCTTCCCGCCCCGGATGCTGGAAAACTGTCCAGCGGTGAAGCGGAGGCAATGCAGAGATTCCGCGAGAGTTGGGTGAAACCCTCCTCAGGTGGCAGGCCGCCTGAATACCAGTTCACCGCCTATCTCGGCCAATACGGCAAAGGTGACTGGAATTCAACAAACCTAATCACCAACAACAAGGTGGAGAGCGGCAGCCTTCCCAATCTCCTGTATTTCATGAGCGCCTTCTCCAAGGACAAGGTGAAAACCAATTATCAGAACGTGAAGGCCATCCGCCTCGACAGCGACGCGTTGTTCACGGAGAAGCCGCCCTTTATTTTCCTCACCGGCACCCGCGACTTTGAACTCACCGCGCAGGAGATCGACAACCTGCGGAAATACCTCCTGATCGGCGGCGCCATCTGGGGAGACAGTTCGGTCCCGGGCAAAAATTCCCGCTTCGACATCGCCTTCCGGCGGGAGATGAAACGGGTGATTCCTGATGTGGACAAAACCTGGGAACGCATCCCAGCGCAGCATCCGATTTTCACCAAGGCTTTCTTCCCTGAAGTCCGCGATGTCCCGGCCGGCCTCAACTCCTACCGCGAACCGGTGGAAGTCCTCACACTCCACGGGCAGATTGCAGTTGTCTACACCGCGAATGACTACGGCAATATGTGGCAGGTCGGACTCGACAAATCCGGCCAGATCGACCTTCGCAGAAACGAACACGGCGCTTACGTCGCCACCAATGACAAGATCTGGGGAAACCGGGACATCTATCTGAGGAACCTGTCGGAGGATTCCCTGAAGCAGACCTACAAATTCGGCACAAACATTGTCATCCATCTCCTCAACCGCTGGGAGAACCTCAGTTCGGGGAGCCATCTCTGATCGCCTCGCGGCAGGCAGCTGATCTCTGAGAGCTTCGTGGCGCGGATAATTTCCGTGCCGCCCGGATGAAAAACGCGTTCTTACCCGGCGATTTTTTCTCGCATGGGGAGCCTGACTGCCCTAGGGTGGTTACATGCCCTCCGATAAGAGCCCGTTGCTTCAAAAACTGATCGACAAATTCAGCAATTCCAGGGATTTCACAATTTCCTTTGTTCTCCACGTTATCCTCGTGGCAATTTTTGGAACAACCGTGCTTTTCCAAGCCGTTCAGGAACCGCCGGATTTTGAAGGCGAGTCCGGTGGGTTTACCGGCGGGGAGACCGCGGTCAGCGCTCCGCCCCCCACAACCACACCTCCGGTTCCCACAACGCCGAACATCACCGTCACGCCGACCAGCAACTCGGTGAACACAATTACAACCGTCGCCGCTTCACCGGTCAACTTCACGATGGCTCCAATGGTCATCGCCCCCGTGAATCCGACGGCACCGACAGCAAACTCCATCACCGCCCCCAAGCCTTCAAGCATCGGGGCCGATGGAATGACCAGCGCCCAGGCATCGGCCATCAAGGCATTCACAGGTGGCTGGGGCAAAGGCAGCGGCAGCGGCACCGGCACACGCAGCAGGGAGTTCGAATTCACCGCCTACATCGGGCAATATGCCGGCGGGAATTGGAATTCCACAATCCGGGTCGTGAACAACAAAATCGAGATGGGCAGTCTTCCGAATCTTCTCTACTTCATGCAGTCGCGTTCAAAAAACAAGGTCAAGACCAACTGGACCAATGTAATTGCCATCAAACTCGACAGCGACGCGATTTTTTCGGTCAAGCCACCGTTCATCTTTCTCACGGGAACCCGCGATTTCCGGCTCAGCGACAAGGAAGTCGAAAATCTTCAGAAATACATCCGCCTTGGCGGAGCCGTCTGGGGAGACAGCTCGGTCCCGGGAAGAAACTCCCGTTTCGATATTGCTTTCCGGCGTGAGATGAAACGCGTGATTCCCGACGTGGACAAGGACTGGGAAGCACTGCCGCTCAATCATCCGATCTATACCCAGACCTACTATCCGGAGGTTAAGGAGGTTCCGCCAGGACTGAACTACTATCGCGAACCGGTGTATGCGCTGAAAATCTACGGCGAAGTCGCCATCATCTACACCCCGAACGACTACGGGGACATGTGGCAGATCGGCCTCAACGAGCAGGGCCAGATTGACATGCGAAAAAACGAAAGAGATGCCTATGTCGCAATTAATCCGGTGATCTGGGACAACCGCGCGGTTTACCTCCGCAACATCAGCCCCGAATCCCTCGCCACCACCTACAAGTTCGGAACCAACCTGGTCATCCACCTTCTCACCCGCTGGGAGAACAAAACCCGCACCGCTTCCTCTTTGTAGGGATCTGCGTTCGCTCTGCGCCAAACAGGAGCGCAGGCAGGCCGGGCGCGATAGAGAACGATGGCGGGCAGTATGCCCTTGCCCGCTTCTCAAGCCAAACAGCTACCCGCCGGCAGAGACCTTAAGGATTTCGATTCTGTCCCCATCGCGCAAACTGCTGCCGGCCCACTCAGATTTGAGCAAGGCCAGGCCATTGAGTTCGACAAGAACAAGCGGGCCCGAAAGCTGAAGCTCCTCCACAAGTGCGGCCACAGTGTCGGCATCCGCGCTCCGCTCGGCTCCATTGATCGTGAGATTCTTCACGTTCCGGCAAGGATCCCCGCATCCCAGTCTTTCCACACCGGCTCGAGCCCCATCCCGGCCAGCGTGTTGCTCATGGTTTTTGCGTCCCGATCATCGGAGATTGCAAACTGCTCGGTCGCGGCAGTTCCACCGCTTCCGCTCACAGCCTTGCCGCGGACCGTGAGGTGGAGAGCTTCCTTCCCTTGCCCAGTGTATCCACCCGGCTCCGTGTGGCTTCCTGCGCTCATCATTGTCACGCCGAGCGGGGCTACAATATCCCGGAGGTTCCGCGATTCCCGCGTGCTGAGGACAATCCCGACGGTGGGAAACGTCACCCGCAAAGCGCACAGAAGCTGGATAAACTCGCGATCGGGAAGCGGATGCCTTGGTTCGAATTCTCCGGCAGCGGGTCTCAGCCGGGGCAGGCTCACCGTGATTTGCGACCTCCAACAGACCCGCTGCAAATGCTCCAGGTGGGCAGCCAGCGCCAGCGCCTCGTCCCGCCAACTCCACAGCCCGAAAAGCGCCCCGATCCCGATTCTCCGGAACCCTGCCTCATGGCCGCGCTCGGCTGTATCAAGCCGCCAGTCAAAGTCCTTCTTGGGCCCGTGCCGATGCATCGCACGGTAGGTCTCCCGGTGATAGGTTTCCTGATAGACAACCAGCCCTTCGGCCCCTGCGGCGACCAGCGGGCGGTAAGCATCGCTTTCCATCGGTGCCACCTCGACGGATATTCCCGGAACGAAAGCCCGCAACCGCCCGATGCATTGGGCGAGGTATTCGCCGCTTACAAACTTTGGATGCTCTCCTGCTACCAGCAGGATATTCCGGAACCCCTCCGCAATGAGGTGACTGGCCTCCCGCTCGACCTGGTCGATCTCGAGCGTCACCCGCTGGATCGCATTTTCCCGGGAGAATCCGCAATAGGCGCAGGAATTGATACATTCGTTCGAGAGATAAAGCGGCGCGAAAAGCCGCATCGTCCTTCCAAAATGCCGCCTTGTCAGCGCGGATGCCCGGCCGGCCAGTCGCTCCAACCCCTGGTTGCTGACGGGCTCAAGGAGGCCTTCAAATGCCCGCAGTATCGGGGATTTATCGGTTTGGGATTGCTCGAATAGTTCTGAAAATGGCATGCGGAAAAAGACTGGTCGTCCAACGCAAAAATACACGTCTTTCAGCGTTTATCATCAGAATTCCAAGAAGTGCCGGCCAGCGGCTCCCCGGATCCCGCATGGCCGGGAACTGATTTCCGCGTTTTTTCCACTGGTCTTTGGTGAACATTCCTGCACATTCTGTGTCTCCTATTCCAATGACAAAATCCCATCTCCACACCCTCATCCTCTCCCCGGTCGCAGCTGCCGCGCTCGCCTTGTTGCCGGCCTGCAAACCTGCCCCGTCACCGCAGGAGGCTCCCGGCACTCCCGCCCCGGCAGCGACACCGGCACCTGTCGCCTCGCCTTCCGCGGCAGCAGCGCCTTCGGCGGCAGACACCAACACTCCCGCCGCCCCTGAGGCAGCCGCACCTTCTCTCGAATTGAAAGATCCGGTTGCCAAGGTCAATGGCGAGGAGATTTCCAAAGCGCAGGTCGAGGAGGCGTTCAATGCCGCTGTGCAGGCCTCCGGAGTGAAAGCAAATGACCTGACTCCTGAGCAAAAATTGAACGGCTACCGCCAGATCCTCGACGAGTTGATCATGGACAAGCTCGTCGCAAAAGCCGCAGCCGCCGAGGCCGTCTCCGACGCCGACATCACCGCCGAAATCGCCAAACTCAAAAAACAGTTCCCTTCGGAAGAAGCCTTTGAAACCCAGCTCAAAGAAGCAGGCCAGTCACCGGAAAAACTGAACACGGCGATCCGCACCATGCTCCAGCAGCAGCGCTGGATGCAGAGCCAGATCAAGGACGGAGACAAGGTGGCCGATGCGGATGCCAAAAAGTTTTACGACACGAACACCGAGGAATTCAAGAATCCTGAAACCGTGAAAGCCAGCCACATCCTCTTCATGGTGAACAAGGATGACTCCGAGGAGGTCGTCAAACAAAAGGAGGCAGCTGCCAAAAAAGCCGCAGCCCGGGCAAAGAAGGGTGAGGACTTCACCAAACTCGCCAAGGAACTCTCCGAGGAGCCCGGCGCCAAGGAGTCGGGTGGAGATCTGGGATTCTTTGCCAAGGACCGCATGGTTCCCGAATTCGCCGATGCCGCGTTCAGCCAGAAACCGGGAGACATCAGCGCGCCTGTCAAAACCCAGTTCGGGTGGCATGTGATCAAAGTCACCGAGAAAAAGCCCGCAGGCACAGTTCCTTTTGAGGAGGTCAAGGATCAGATCACCGCCTACCTCAAGAGCGCCAAGCAGCGCGAAGCCGTCCAGGCCGTTCTCAAGAAACTCAAGGACTCGGCCCAGATCGAATCCACACTGCCACCGGGGAACTGAACGGGAGTGGGACGCCAGTCAAAACCTACAGCCGGCGTCATCGGACTCGGCATCATCGGCAGCAGGGTGGTATCCGCTCTGAGAAAAAGCGGATACCAGGTCTGGATCCATAATCGCTCCCCGCGACCCGAACCGAATTTTCTGTGCTCCCCGGCCGAAGTGGCCGAGGTCGCCCGGCATATTCAAATTTTTGTCTCGGACGGACCCGCTCTGCTGGCTGTGGTCAAAAACCTTGCCCCGGCCCTCACTCCCGAGCATGTGGTGATGAACCACGCGACCATCTCTCCTCACGAAACCAGAGAAGCGGCCGAAATCGTCAGTTCCAGGCACGCAAAATTTCTCGACGCCCCCTTCACGGGCAGTCGCGATGCGGCGGAGCGGGGAGAACTCATTTATTTCATCGGAGGCGACTCCGACGTTCTGGCGCAAGTCCGACCGCTTCTGCAGGCTTCCTCGAAGCAGATTCTGGAAATCGGGGAAATCGGCCAGGCATCCGTCGTTAAGATCGCGACAAATCTGATGGCTGCGGCTGCTGTTGAGGCCCTTGCCGAGGCTCACGCCTTGTTGGACAAGAGCGGAATCGATCTGCGCAAGCTGTCGCTGGCCCTCCAATCCCACGCGGTCCGCTCTCCTCTCATGGACTTGAAGATTCCTGTCATGCTATCCGGGGATTTTGAGCCGCGCTTTTCCCTTAAGCACATGTTTAAGGACGTCCAGCTTGCGCTGGGCCTTGCGGCCGAGAAGGAAATCGACCTGCCTGCGGCTTCGGCCTTCGCGGGCGCAGCAATGGCGGGCATCCAGCAAGGCTGGGGAGATTCCGACTTCTCGGTGGTTTCCAGATTCTACGGATTCCCCGGTCAGGGCCACGCTCTGCCTGATGTGGCACCGGACCAGATCTCCCCCCAACCCGCCGCATCAGAAACCAAGTCTGCCCGCGGCTGGAGCCTTTTTCGGGGCAAGAAGTGAGCGAAGACCGCCGCGCGCGACTGCGGACATTGCTCGACTCCGGGGGAGCTTTTCCTGTTGAAAAAAAATCCCTGATCCGCGTCAGCGGGTCGGACTGTGTCAGGTATCTCAACGGCCAACTCACGATTGACGTCCTCAGACTTCCCGCAGGCCGGGCACGATCCGCCCTCCTCCTGACTGCGAAGGGCAAACTCTGCGCGGCGCTTTGGATCTGGAAGGACGATGACGCTCTCCTCCTCGAAGTCGATGAGTGCCTGCTACAAGAGGTATTGGACCGGCTGGAGAAATACATCATCTCGGATGACGTCTCACTCACAGTCATCTCGCCCTCTGCCCCGGTTTTCCATGTTTTCGGCACCGGAGCATCCCCAGATGGCTGCCTGAAAATCCCGCGCCTTGGAGTCGAAGGATTTGACACCACTCATGTGCCGGACGCAATGCTGATGGCTGGTCCGGAGGAGCTGGAATTCCTGCGGATCTCACGCGCCCTGCCCCGTTGGGGCTTCGAGCTCGACTCATCCATCCTCCCGCAGGAAGCCGGACTCGATGTCACTTCGGTGGATTTTGACAAAGGCTGCTACGTCGGCCAGGAGGTCGTCTCAAGGCTGAAAAGCGTTGGCAGGGTAAACCGGCGCCTGCAGGCATTCGCCGGCCAACTCGCCCGGACTGAGCGGGAGCCGCTTTCCCTCAGGTTGCCCGACCAGCCCGGGAAAGTTGCAGGCACCATTACAAGCAAATGTGATGATTTAGAGTTGGCGCAATCCATTGCACTTGGTTATCTCAACCGTGAGTTCGAAGATCTCAGCTCGTTTGTTGTCGCGGATGCGGATGGCAGCGCGCTTGGAATATTCGACAAACGTCCCATCCTGACCTGAAATGAAATCCTACCTCACACTTTTCCTGCTTGTCGCCTCAAGCCTCCTCGGAGCATACGCCGCGCCTCTGGGGCCGGACGTGGCGGTTCTCAATATCCGCGTTGGAAAAGCCAAAGAACTCCAGAGAGTCGTGATCGGGCTCTACGACGAGACGACTCCAGCCACGGTCGCAAATTTCAAGGAACTCATCCGGAAAAAATTCTATAACGGCCAGCGCTTTCAGCGGGCGCTGCCGGGAGCGCTCGTGCAGACCGGGGATCCATCCAACCGGAACGGGCAGGGCGATCGCACAGGAACAGGTGGTCCGGGCTACACGCTCCCGGCCGAAATCAAACTCAACCATCTGAAAGGCTCGGTGGCAATGGCCCGCCTGCCCGACCAGATCAACCCGGCAAAAAATTCCAACGGCAGCCAGTTTTATGCCTGCCTGAAACCACTTCCCAAGCTGGATGGCCAATACACGGTCTTCGGAGAAATTCTCGAGGGCTTGGACGTTTTGGAATACATCAGCAATCAACCGACGAACAGCAACGATTTTCCATTGCCAAAAATTGTGATAAAATCCATTGTCATTGAACCGCGCGTCGCCCCACCGGCGAACCAGTAGCTTCACTGACTCCACGCGCGATTTTTCAAGGGTAGGTACCGAAGTGGCCAAACGGGGCGGACTGTAAATCCGCTGGCTTACGCCTTCACTGGTTCGAATCCAGTCCTGCCCATTTTTTCCGCGAAGCGGGAAACCAAAAAGAAATCCACTGGATGAGAACTCCGTTCGACTGCCCAGCGCGATAGCGCCCCACCCCAGCGAAGCCACTTCCGCAGAGCGCCGGACCTCATGTCCGGCGATAATCCAGTCCTGCCCATTTTTTCCGCGAAGCGGGAACATTAAGAACCCACTGGATCCGCCCTCACCAAGCCCCATTTGTTGTGCAATAAAAGGACCGAACCCACCGTGCATGGTCATTTGGTTTTGCAGGGCAGCACTAATTGCCTATATCACTTTCGCCAATCCTGAACCCCGATTGGTGAAAAGCAACCGTCTGACAGCAATTGGCTCCAACCCTCGCCGTTAATCCCCACGTCCACCACCATGTCAATAAAGTCAACTTCCTTTCCCGTCCTCAGGATTCTGATCTGGTCGCTGGTCATATTGGCGGGCAGCGGATCCATAGCCGTGCTCGCCTTCAGTCGCGGCGAGCAGGTGAACGCGCTCTGGATGGTAGTCGCCTCGCTCTGTGTCTTCGCGATTGCCTGGCGATTTCATTCCGCCTGGCTGATGGCAAAGGTGCTGACGCTGAATGACGAACGCGCAACTCCGGCCGTGGTGCAGGACGACGGGAAGGATTATGTGCCGACGAACAGGTGGGTGGTCTTCGGCCATCACTTCGCGGCCATCGCTGGGCCGGGCCCGCTCGTCGGGCCGGTGCTGGCGGCGCAGTTCGGCTTCCTGCCCGGCATGCTCTGGATTCTGGTCGGAGCCACTCTGGGCGGTGCGGTTCACGATTGCATCGTGATGTTCTGCTCGATCCGGCGCGGGGGAAAATCGCTGGCGCAGATGGTGCGCGAAGAAGTGGGGCCTTTTGCAGGATTCATCGCGCTGGTGAGCATTCTGGCCATCATGGTCATCATTCTCGCCGTGCTGGCTCTCGTCGTGGTGAAGGCGCTGGCGGAGAGTTCCTGGGGCCTCTTCACCATCGTGGCCACGATCCCTCTGGCCATGGTTATGGGCGTCGGAATGAAAAACCGCTGGGCCGGCATGAAGGCGATCAGCATTTTCGGGGTGATCGGACTCATCCTATCGGTGCTCGGCGGGAGCTGGATACAAGGCACATTCCTCGAACAGTGTTTCCACCTGCGGGAAGTCACACTGGCATTTTCCATCATGGGTTATGGCCTGCTGGCCTCGGTGCTCCCGGTGTGGCTGCTGCTGGCACCGCGCGACTACCTGAGCTCGTTTTTAAAGATTGGCGCGGTGGGTTTCCTGGCCGTGGCCATCATCGTGATCGCTCCGGTGCTGCAAATGCCGGCGCTTACCAAATTTGTCGACGGCAGCGGTCCGGTTTTTGCGGGGGCGGTGTTTCCGTTTTGTTTCATTACGATCGCCTGTGCGGCGATCTCGGGATTTCACGCCATCATTTCTTCGGGCACCACGCCGAAACTACTCGCCCGCGAAAAGGACATCCGGGTGGTCGGATATGGCGCTATGATCACGGAGATGCTGGTCGGCATCATGGCGCTCATCGCCGCCTGCACGATGCCCCCGGGAGAATATTTTGCCATCAACATGAAGGGAGAACCGGCCGCCGTGACCAAAAAGATCACTGCCCTGGGATTTCCCGTGAC
>CAZRIL010000158.1:0-11488 GCA_964600115.1 uncultured Chthoniobacter sp.
TCCCAAGAAAGCCGTCCCTCAACGAAAACACAGCGAAAGATGCGGAACCGAGTCCGTCGACCTGGCCCACGGAGATCTCCTCCTCGACCGCCGGACTTTCGGGATTTGGATCCGGATGAAACACCGCAAGCAAACCGATGTCTCCGCAGCGATTGAAGGCCTTGATCAACCGGTGCCCGGCTGCGGGATCGGAAAACAGCATCTCGCGTGTAGGCAACGCCGGTTGAGGGCAACGTAGAGCTTTTCCATCCGCGGCCACAAATCGCGTGAGCAGCGAAAAATCGCTCTCGCCAGGCTTGTCGCTCACGTAAACCGGTCCGCCGGAAATCGCACGGCCGACCGCATGATACCAAGCCCAGGGGTGCTTGGAATGGAACATGTCCCAGTCCGGCCACTCGAATTGCGAAAGCCAGAGAGCGTTGTAGATATTTTGCCGGATATGGGCCGGGTGCGATTCATCCTTCGTGGGAAAATAGTCGTCCGACGAGCGCGCCACGTTGCTGGTCCGGGTGTGAAAAACCTCATCGGAGCCCAGTGACATGCAGTTCAGCATTTCGCCTCCAAAATGCTTTTCCACAGAGTCCTGCAAGCTGTGTTGCCAGAGTCTCGCCGCTTCGGCGCGTCCGAGCTGCCCGTGGGTCATAAGGTGCAGGGCGCTCTGAAAATCCACTTTGACAAAATCCACGCCGTCCGCAGCCAGACGCGCGGCGTAGTCGTCATGAAACCTCGTCACGTCCCCGGGTTCGACCACTCCGAATGTGTCCTTCTCAGTCCCCGGTTCGTGAACCAACTGCCGGCTGTATCCGGACAGTCCGGGTGATCTGACATCCACGCCGCGCAGCTGCCCGAAGAGGGTTCTCCAGCAACCGACCATCTTCACCCCGAATTCGCGCTTGGCACTGGCGATCAGCGACAAAAACCGACCATCAGTAAACCCCCCCTCCTTAAGCCCGAGGCTCAGCAGGTATTTGGCCTTGGAACAATCCTGCCACCCCTCATCAATGATTATCTGCCCGGGGATTATCCCTCCTTCGCGGAAGGCCTGCAGCCCTTCGAGGATTTTTTGTTCGTCCACATCTGTGTAGAACGCATCCCACGTGCACCATCCCAACCAATCGATCCACTGCGGGGTCTTCTTTTCTGCTCGCAACCGGCCGCGCCCCATCCACGCCACTGCTTGTTTCACCGCCAAATCGATCGCCCGGAACGGATCAGCGGCCCGGCACAAGACCGCAAGGGCAACCTTGGATGCAGCCTGCCCGACTGAGCCACAAGAAGCGGCGAAGGCAATGCCGCCAGCACATCCTGCGGCCTCTGTTCGAAAGTCCGCGTCCAGAACAGGCAGGAGGACACCGAACATTCCGTCGGTCTCCTCCCACAGCACGAACTGGCAGCGCGGCGGGATCGCCGCCAAATTCGTCCCGAAAAATGGAGAGGTGACAAAGTGGCTTGTCAGCGAAAAGGCGAGGTATCTGGACAGGCCGTTGATCTTCAGCCCCTCCCATGTGGCCGATTGAATGGCCTCACCCCGTGATCCGCTCAACAGGAACACCTCAGGAGCCAATTCCTCCAAGCCGGTGTGCTTCGGGAGTTCAAACGGTAAAGTGCTTCGCATGGATTGCGTTGATGTATTACTCTTTGTGCCTGCAGGAAAGCAAGGGAAACGCGCCCTGCGCGACAGCGTGTCGTTCCAATTGGCAGGGCAACCAGGCGGCCCGGGAGGCCGCTCGGTAGACTGCCGATAGGCAGCCCGAAGGGTAAGACGCCGGGAAGGCGCGAATCAACCACGCCGTGGGTGCCGACTTTTCCTCTGAATGCGGTTTTTCGATGAAGTGGTGAGCTCCCCTGTCTTTCTCGACAGCTCCACGATATTGCGTTTAGGTTTACGCATGGAATTAAACGTAAACAGCGGTAAAGTTTGGGACGTGATCGTGCTTGGCGGTGGTCCCTCCGGGTCCTTGGCCGCGATTGCGAGCGCGAAGTGCGGCGCGAAGACCTTGCTGGTTGAAAAGGCCCCATTTCTGGGGGGATCTTTGACCGCGATGGGAGTGGGGCCAATGATGAGTTTTCACAATAAGTCGGGCCGCCAGTTGGTGATGGGATACCCGCAGCAAGTGGTGGATCGCCTGATGGAGCGTGGAGCGAGCCCCGGCCATGTGGAGGATTCGATCACCTATTGCTCGACGGTCACCCCGTTTGACAGCGAAGCCCTCAAGCAGGTCCTTGAGGAAATGGTTTTGGAGGCCGGTGGCACGATCCTTTTCCACACCCAGCTTGCCGGAGTGGAATCCGCAGACGGGCGCGTTTCCTCAGTGATCCTCTGCCACAAGGCGGGCCTGAGCCGCGAGTCGGCGCAGGTGTTTGTCGATGCCACGGGCGACGCGGATTTTGCGGCGCAGGCAGGCGTCCCCTTCCGCAAGGGACGGGAGGCGGATTCCGCCATGCAGCCGATGACGATGAACCTCAAAGTTGCAAACGTCGACAGCGGGAAAGTCCGGGCCTACGCGGAGGCAAATCCCGGGGAATTCTGGTTCCGCGACGGACCGGAGGCAGGGCTGGCGACGCTCAGGCGGTCGGGCCGGGTGAGCCTTGGGGGCTTCGTCAGCCTGTGGAATGAGGCAAAGCGCAGAGGCGAGGTCGATGTGCCGCGGGGGGATGTCCTGTTCTTTGAAACCGCAACGCCGGGGGTCTACATCGTAAACACGTCACGCATCCAGGGACTCGACGCAACCGATCCTTACGATTTGAGCAGGGCGGAAACCGAGGGCCGCCGCCAATGCCGCCAGATCTTCACATTTTTGCGCGCGCATTGTCCCGGATTTGAAAATGCGATCTGCATTGGAACCGGCCCTCAAATCGGTGTCCGTGAAACCCGCCACGTGGAGGGGCTTTACACGCTCACGGGCGATGACCTTGCAGGCGAAACCCGCTTCCCGGATCCGATCGCGGTGGGTGGGTATCCGATCGATATCCACTCGCCGACCGGCGACAGCACAGAGTCGGTCCACCTCCGGGATGATATCGCCTATGCGATCCCGATGCGGGCATTGGTTACAGCCACTCCGGAAAACGTGGTCTTCGTGGGCCGCGGCATCAGCGCAACTCATGAGGCGGCCGCTGCATTCCGGGTGACGCCGATCGCCATGGCAATCGGCCAGGCCGGAGGAACCCTTGCGGCGTTGGCGGCGCTGTCCCCGGAGGAATTACCCCCTAACATATTTCCCTATGGAATGCTCAGGCAACGCCTGCTTGCAGACGGAGCCTGCCTGGATTGAGAGGCAATCCGAGGCCAACCGGGCTACCCGATTTGCTGCATTGGACGGGATCAGGTAGCCCTCACACCCAGGATCCCCGGAGATCACTCGGATTCCTGCCCGTCTGCTTCCTGACCCAGCGCGTAAAATGGGCGGCATCAAAAAAGCCGAAACGCGCGGCGGTTTCTTTGAAGGATTCGACGCCGTGATTGAGACTCCTGCGCACCTCGGAGAGGAGAAGCCCATCGCGGTGTACCCGCAACGAGTGACCCAGTTCCCTCCGGGCAATCCGCTCGATGTGAACGCGGCTCAATCCCGTCTCCCTCTTCCACTGCCCAAAAGGCAATGGGCCCGCCAGGACACGATCTCCGAGAGATTGGAGAACCTTGGAGAGGCGGGGGTCAGAGGGGGCTGTTCTCACCGGGAGGATGCCTGCTCCAGTTAACCATCGGAGAACTTCCGCGACAAAGACTTCCAGCGCCCCGTGAGATGCCAGGTGCTTGCCAGGCGACGGTTCAGTCCCGGCTGTGCGGCTTAGTTCAATCGCCTTCCGGGCCGCCATACGAAGCCGCGGCCCGGCCGAGGTCGGGGCAACCGCGGGCACTTGGGTCCGGAGAATCAGAGGACCATTACCCCACCAGACGCGGAAACTCAACGAAAGCAGCCGGGCGTCGGTGGAAAACCGGTGATGGCGGCGCAGGCCCGCCGGAATCAGGACGGCCCGGCCAGCCGGTATCCGGCGCCCGCCACCGTCCCAGTCAATCCGCACGTGGCCGGACTCAACAAACCAGAAGGAGAAATACGGATTCCGCGTCTCCAAATCACGCGCCCATTCCGCGACCGCTCCCCGGTAGGCGATCACGGGTTCAACCTGAATTCTCACGGCCGGATTTGGGGCGCTCTCTGCCATACAATGATAAATATATACAAGCAAGGATCACGAAACACAAGCCGCTGGAATTGCCATGTTCCCGCGACGGCGTTGAACTGGCCCGATGAGCTCATTCTCTCCGATCACAACCACAGTATGGAAAGACGTGGATATCCTTGTCATAGGTGGAACCTGCGCCGCCGTGGCAGCCGCGTTGGAGGCAAACGCCGCCGGACGGCGGGTCGCACTTCTCGCTGACGGGACTTACCTCGGCACCGATCTCGCGGGCGCATGCCAACTTTGGCCGGGCGGAAACGATCCCCTGATCTCCGAAGCCTTCTCTTCCTGCTCCGAAAACCCGGCAAGGCCAGCCGCGCTCAAGCGCGCTTTGGAAAAGCGTCTCCTCGAAGCGCGTATCCCGTTCCTCTTCGGGGTCCGTCCCGTGGGACTGCTTCGCGGAAAATCCGGCGAACTTCAAGGAGCAGTCTTTGCAGCCAGAACCGCGCTCTTCGCGGTAATGGCTCCCTGCGTCATCGACGCAACAACCTACGGGTTGGCCGCAAGGCTCGCATCCGCAAAAACCGTCTCCCGACCTTCCCCCTCCCCCGTGCGATGGAGGGTCCTCGCGTCGCAGGAACCCTCGTCTTGGGCCGGATCCATACGCGAGCTCAAACCGGCCTACCACCAGCACCTGAAAGACGGCCCGAAGGAATATCGGGCCTACGAGTTGGAAATCGAACGCAATGAATTGTGTGACGGGCCTCTCGCCATGGAACACGCGGCGCGCTCAAGGCTGCTTGATGAACACGTGTGGGTGACCGCGGACCATCTGATCGATTGCGGAGGACTTTCGCTCCAGGCGACACGCGAGGCTGCAACCGTGCATGACCTGGAAGATGGCAACCTTCAACTCAGCGAGGGGCTCTGGCTCGCAAACCGGCTTCTTGCCGTGGCGGATGCAGGCTCGTTGAGCGATCCCTCACAAATGGTTTCCGTGGGACGCCGGGTTGGCCGTCTGGCGGCAAGGCAGAACTACAAAACCGGACCCGGCCCTTGCACTCTTCAAACCGGAGGCAGCGGAGTTTCCGGCATTTCTTTCACCGGGGTTTTCCTCCGTGCCGGATCCGGCGGGATCATTTTGGACAACCCGGAATTTCCGGTTTGGGAAAGCTTCGATGTGCTCGTTGCCGGCGGTGGGACCGGCGGAGCGCCCGCTGCGATTGCATCCGCTCGGGCAGGAGCCAAAACCCTCTGCCTGGAAACAGGACACGGGCTCGGTGGCGTGGGCACGCTCGGGTTGATCAGCTCCTATTGGTTCGGCAACAAATGCGGCTTCACCGCGGAATTGACCGATCTGATGTGCGAGGCCGATGAAATCAGCCGGGCAAAAAAGGGAAATTCCTGGCACCCGGGGGTCAAATCCGCGATGTATCACCGGCTGCTCCGGGATGCCGGTGGCACCGCGTGGATGGGAAGTTCTGTCTGTGGCGTGCTGCGGCGCGGGAACCGGCCGGAAGGTGTCCTGGTCACAACCCCGCATGGGTGCGGATTTGTGCCGGCCAAGTCGTTCGTTGACGCCACCGGAAATGCAGACCTCGCTGCTGCCGCTGGTGCCAGATGCCGACTCATGGACCGGCACCATGCTGCCGTGCAGGGCACCGGAATTTCGCCGCGGGTCCATCCCTCGGTTGCCCACCAAAACTCCGACCATACCTTCATTGAGGAAAATGATCCGGAGGGCATCACGATGGCACACGTTCAGGCCCGCGAAAAGTATCCCAACGACTTCGAGACGATGCCATTTGTGAACTCGCGCGAGCGGCGCCAAATCGTCGGGGACTTTGAAGTTTCTCCACTCGACATCCTCACCGAAAGGACATTCCCGGACACGGTCTTCACCGCGAAGAGCAATTTCGACACGCACGGGTTCATCATCCATCCGGTCTTCATGGTGTCACCTCCGGACCATGCGCCGCTCCACGCCCATGTGCCTCTGCGGTGCATGCTTCCGCAGGGGCTTGAAGGAGTGCTCGTCACCGGCCTCGGCATGAGCGCCCACCGTGATGCTCTGCCGGTCATTCGCATGCAGGCGGACGTCCAGAACCAGGGCTATGCCGCGGGGTTGCTTGCCGCACGCTGCGCGCGTTCGGGAGAAACATTCCGGGCGGTGGACGAGAAAGCGTTCCAGCGGGAACTGGTCAAGGCCGGGATACTGGATGAGGCCACTGCCGCACAGGTCGATTCCTTTCCCTTGGCTCCCGAAGCGATCGCGGCGGCAGCAGCCGGCGACCTCTCTCCGGCCAAAGATGTCGCCATTCTGTTTGCCCATCCGGAGATTTCAAAGCCGCTACTCAAAAAGATCGTTGCGTCCTCCGATCCTGTGAAGCGCCGCGCGGCAGCACTGATTCTCGGGCTTATGGGAGACAGCGAAGCCGGTCCCGCGCTGCTGGAATGGGTTTCGACCTCTACGTGGGACGAAGGCTGGAACTACCGCGGAATGGGGCAGTTCGGACGCAGCATGAGCCAGCTCGACGCAGCGATCATCGCGCTGGGACGCGCTCGATGCGCGGAAGCGGCCCCGGCCCTCGCGAAGCTGGCCTCGACACTCCATGCAGACGCCGCGTTTTCGCACTGCCGGGCCCTGGCGCTCGCAACTGCCAGCCTCAAGGATCCAGTGCTGACCGGGAGCCTGAAGCGCCTCCTTGATTTGCCGGGATTCAGCGGGCATGCGTTTCAGGGGCCACAGGACATTCTGGCGGACAACGACCCGGAGCCGACATCGACATCGTCGCGCAACCTTTCTCTCCGCGAAATCTACGTCGCAAGGGGGGTATTTCTTGCCGGCGACTCGGATCCATCCATCCGCGGCATCCTGGAAAGCTATTCCAAAGATCTCAGGGGACATTTTGCCCGCCACGCATGCGCGATTCTGGAAACCAGCGATTCTTCTCAGGACAACATCCTACTCGCCTAAGCACGCCGCGTTAACGATTAAGCCAAAAACCACGATCTCGAAACACGTTCCGTGTTCCGCTACAGGGCAGGACGTTTTCGGGGTTAAACCGGCCACCCGAAATCCGGAATGGCCAGGTGCTCGCCCTCCCTCAGCGAGGATTCATGTGCCACAATGCCTGGCGCGTTGTAGCGCGCGGCCTGCCAGATATGAACGGGGGGCAGGGATCCATTGCGGACTGCGGTGACGAAGTCATCGACCAGGAACTGGTGCGAGCCTTCGTGGCCGGTGTGGCACGAGGCAAACTCCCGTGGCAGCCGCCCGCGGAGTTTCTGATGCACCTCCGCATAATCGCTCACGAATTCGCCTCGCAGTGCTGGATCCACCCGGATCATCTCCAAATGAGCCTGCGTTGGCTCAGCTCCGCAGCGGATTTTCGCCTCAACATCCTCGACGTTTCCGTGAAGGTCGGTCCAAAGCGCCGCATTCGTCTGCTCCTCAAAACTGCCAAGGGTGCCATAGAGGCTGGCCCGCACCGACCGGCCTTTGGAAATACCGATCCGCCGGAACTCGTTGATCCTGGCCATTCCTCCATCGCTGGTGCGGAAAATCGCCGTCTGGTTACTGAACGTGTTGCCCCATGCGCTCACGTCCTTGAGGAAGACCCCGTCACCGGCGCGATCGCGGTATCCCAGGCACGAGCCCCCCGTCATCCGGGCCCCTGTGACGGCGAGGACCATGGCGACAGAATGGGTGGGATAAAGCATCGGTGGATAGCTCGCGATCCGCTTCCAATCCTTGCCACCGCTGAATTGATAGGCGCTGTAAAACCCGTGTGACATATCGTGGTAGTATTCTCCCTCCCCATACACAAAATCACCAAAGGCACCGGCCTCCCACTTTTCACGGCAGAAGACAGTGGCCCCGTAATACTGGCTCGTCTCAGCCATCATATACGTGAGGCCTGTTGATTTTACCGTTGCGACAAGTTCGTCTAACTCGTCAAGCGTGGTTGCGGCGGGCACCGCGGAATAGACATGCTTCCCGGACCGCAGTGCTTCCAGTGCGAGCGGGGCATGGGTGTGCCGCTGCGTGAAGATCGCCACAGCATCCACATCGCTCTTCAATACTTCGGCAAACGACGAAAAGCGTCGTTCGATCCCCGACTCATCCGCAACCAGCTTCAGGCGCTCCGGCACAATCTCGCAGAGGGAGACCTCCAAAACGCCGGGATGGGCACGGAATATCGGAATGAAGCAGCCCGAAAATTGTCCGGCTCCGATGATACATATCTTAAGTGATTTCATTTTTTATAATTGAGTTTTCAGGTCATGAGATCGAATGCCTCCGCCGTCACCACCCCGCGAAGCGGCTGGCCGGCCCGATAGGCGCGGAGATTTTCGAGTGCAAACCGACCGCAATCGCACCGGCGATCCGGAGTCGGCCCGGCCTGATGTCCGAGCAGACAGACATGCGGCAATCCCCGCAGCGGGGAATCGGCGGGGAGCGGCTCCTGGTGATAGACGTCCAACCCCATGGGCAGCCACCCTTCGCCGGCAACACGCATCAGCGCCGCTTCCTCGACGACCGCCGCTCTCCCCACATTGACAAAAACCGCACCGGGCGGAAGGAGACGAAAATGATTTTCAGTCACACTCCCGATGTTAAAACTGCTCGCGGCTTCGACCTCGACGAGAACATCCGATGTCGAAAAGAGCTCCTCCAGCGACGCTGCCTGACGCACTCCCGAAGCCGCAAATATTTCGGCGGGCACCCCTGCGGAGTAGGCCTGAACAGACACCCCAAACGGCTTCAACAAGGGAAGGAGGCTGCGGGCGACCGCGCCGAAGCCATGCAACCCAACCCGCCGGTGGAAGAGACTCTGCGGCCGCAGATCATTCGGCCATTTCCAGCCCTTGTCCACATGCATGACCAGGTTTGATTCCGCGGTTCGACGGAGCGTGCACAGAATGAGCATCAGGGCACACTCCGCCACGGTGCCGGCATGGCAGCTCCCCCAGTTTGTCACCAGCAATCCTTCCTCCAGCAGAGACCGGGGGACCAGCCCGCGCACAGAGCCCGGAAGATGGCAGACATATTGCACGGACGGCATCGCCGCACGCGACGCAGGCAACCTGGGGGCACCCCAGCCGGTGATGAGGATCTCTGGTTCCTCCCGTGCGAAAAATTCCGTATCCCCACCCCACGCGGAAGTCGGTGGCAACTCCAAAAGGTCCGGGAGCAATTCCTTCAAAGCCCCGAACAAATCGGGCGGAAGAAAATCCTCCCTGATCCCCGGAAGCATGCAAATCACGGCCTGGCCCTTCACAGGCAATGCTCCTCCCGCCCGACGCGCGCAACCACAATGAATGTGGTGGTGATTCCCTGAAACCAGCCAGGCCCGTCTGCTGCGGCAGCCACAAGGTAGAGCGCCCTGCCATTTTCAAAGAACAAATTCGGACGTTCCAGCGATCCCAATGTTTGCTCGCTTCCATCCGGCCATTGCACCCGCCGGTCGCTGAAGAGAGGCTGCTCATCGAGTTGCCAGTTTCGCCCGTCCGCGGACCATGCGCGCACAAGCGCGTGAAGGCACCCCGTGAGAGTGTCCTTCATATCTTTGAACAACAGTTCGTAGCCCCGCTCGCTGCGCCACACAAACGGATCTTCAATGCCCAGGCCTCCGGTTTGGAAAACCGGCTGATCCAGTCTTGTCCAGGGGCCTTCCGCACAGACTGCTTCCGCAATACCAAGAGTCATATCCCCGTGTTTCGGATTTCCTGCTTCCCCCACTGTAGTGCGTGCTTTGTAAACCATAAACCATCCGCCGTCATGCGAGCGGCAGGCTGTCGGATTCGAGGTGATCCAGCTGTCGAATTTCCCGGGACGCGCTTCCAATGTTGGCCGGTCGGGACGTAGCCATGGCCCGCGCAGGCTCTCCGCGACTGCGACCCCCACCCTCTCGTGCCATCGCGCCACCACGACACGCGGATCGCTAACCGGCAGCTCCAGTCCGGGCACCGGATCCTCAAACGGATGGGTAGAGCCCATGTAAAACATCAACCAGCGATCCCCGTCGCGAACGACCGACGGGTTATGCACGCTCCGCCCATCCCACCAGTCGGCCCCGCGTCCCCTCATCACCACTTCACAAAATGTATAAGGCCCCTCCGGGCGATCAGACTCCGCGCGGATGATCTCGCTGGCAAGCAGCCATCCCGGGTGAAAGGGGATGGATTTTGGCCAGCGCGATACAAAGAGATGCCAGCGTCCGGCGTCATCCTGCAGGATGGACGGACACCAGCTCCAGTATTCGGGATCTTCGTAAGCAATGGTGGCGGGAAGTGGTGCGGTCATTGGATTTATAGGAGGGTTCGTGAGCTGCGAATCGTGCGGGTCAGAGATTGGTGCCAGGCAACATCCTTCCACATCCCTGGAAACTGGGGACCGCAGAAATTGCTGGTGGCAATGGCTTCCCACCGGCCGGAAGCCGCAGCCCTCCGCGCGCCGAAGTCACAGAGTTCCTTGACCCATCCCCAATCGAGCCCCGGCTGATCCCGATAGAACATGATGGCCCAGCATTCCGTTGTCGCCAGTGGCAGCCCGGTCCGGCGCGACCATTCGGCAGCGTTGTCAATTCCGGCTGCCAGGCAGGAGAGCCAGTGCTCCCGGTTTCTTTGATAGACCGGAACTGCGTTCACCAGCAGCGAGTCGTAGCTGTCGCCCGCCTCTTTTAGGAAACTGGACAGGTGGTGAGTCATCCAAAGATGCACCTCAAGAAAATCCAGCATGCCAAGCTCATGCTCCTGCCACTTCGCCAGGTCCTCGGACATGGAAAAGGTGCAGGGCAGCTGTGGATAGGCCTCCCGAATCGGAGCCAGCGCACGGGTCATCCATTCGCAGGCTTCCGGAGACGGAATTTCAACCCGCGGACTAATGAAGCGCGCCCAGCCATTGTTGAATTCATTGCAGAGATCGACGTAAAGAATCTGCTCTGAAAACCCCGCTTCCTTCAGCCGGGTAAGGATCTGCAGCCAGGCGGCGGCCATCGTCTCCGGCGTGGACAGAAGATTGGCAGATTCATTCTTGTCATCCCGATACCAACTGGACAACGCAACCTTCACGTTGCGGTCGGCACAACGAGCGAAAAACTCCAGCAAGGCAGGCAGCACCTCGACATCCAGTTCTTCCGGGGTCCCCCATCGCTGCTCGGCCCAAATCGGAAGGACCGTGTGCTTTTGCCCGATGCCTGCGGCCCACAGATGGGGGTATGGATCAATCCGGACCGAGTCATACCCGCGCTCTGCCAGTTCATCGAGCGCGCGATCCCAGTCCTCATACCCGCCGCCCTGCCAACGCCGCTCGAGCCAGGAAAAATCCCACCTGGCGATGGCTCGCGGGGCACCCTCGCTG
>CAZRIL010000159.1:0-11373 GCA_964600115.1 uncultured Chthoniobacter sp.
GCCAAAGGCGGGCTCCCCGTTCAACTTTTCAAATAGCTGTTTTGGACAAGAGTGATGAGATCTATGATATCGAAATTCTTGTCGGGGAAAATCCGGGTGGGGAATTCTATGCATTTCTCTTCTTGGAACGTCTCGGAGAGCACTATGCAAGGGATCCGGCCGGCCAGCCGATTCTTCCGTTTTTCGAGATGGTGGAGGAAGAAAAGAACGAGCGGATGCAGGGATTTGCTCCACCTTTTTCTCCGACCCGGGAATTCTGGTCTCCGGTTCCGATTACGGAAAATCCTACCCGCTCCCCTTTGTCACCCTGACGTCTTTGGCTGATGTCGCTGGCGGTCGGGGAGGGCAAGAATCCTGGTGCGCTTCTCATCATATCCGAGAGCATGGAATGTGCGAATTTCGTCGATCCGCCGGGCCGCGGCGAGGCTCTCGAGGAAGCGGGTATAGCGTGCCGCGAGGAGTGTGGTTTCCCGGTAGCGTGCTTTCAGACCGGCATGCCGATAGGGATGGCCGGTCTGGCACTCGAACATGTGAAAGCGAAGCCAGCGCCGGTCAGTTCGAGTGATCTTGCCCGGCTTCCGGAAGAACGCCACGAAGAGCAGGAGAACCAGGTAGGTGTCGACCTGTGCCTGGAGTTCAAGATTGCGGGCGTAGCTCTCGTCGGTCGCCGGGTGTTCGCCTTGATGAAACCGGAGAGCGGCGTGGAGGGCGTGGTTGATCTCCTCCACAAAAGGAATGAGGGCGCGGATGTTGGAGTCGTTCAAACCGGCGCGGGGATCATTGGCTTCGAGCTGCTCAATCAGCCACCGGGAGTAATAAATTCCGACGCGAAGCCGTCCATCTGTTGCGCGAAGAAAGGTTCGCGCGAGGGAACTGAGTTCGCGGGCCTGTGCCCCGGCGAGCGCCTCGAGTTGGGCGTTGCGACGGCGATCAATCAGACACTCTTCGAGGTTGATTCCGACACTTGCGTAAGTTCGCTCGAAGAGTCTCTGGATCTCCGAGAAAAGCGTGCTCATGAAGCGATGATCGGGACGGTGGGTGTATCGAGATGGAGGAGACGCCCGGCGAGGTCGTTCAAAGCCAGTCGGGCTTCGTGAAACCCCCGTGAGAGTTCCTCGTAGATGGATTGAAGGTTGAATCTGCGGGCGTCACGGTATTCGGCGGCCACGCGGTAGTTCATGCCGCCCATCTTCTCGTAAAACGAGATATCCGGCGCTCCGCGTTCGCTGCGGCGGCCGACGTTCTCGACGAACATTCCGCTCACAAAGAGGGAGTAGTTTGCCATGTGGGAACGGAGGAGGAACGATTCCCGCTCACCGGCCTTGGCAAGCAATTGAAGCATGTCTGAGAGATACTCGACATGATGACTTCCCGTCCCCTCGGCATCGTAAAGCCGCGTCGTTCGCGAAAATCCCTCCAGCAGAGATGCGACATAATCCGCCGCCTCCCGGCTTTGCACCGCTGTCTCCCGCAGAACCCTTCGGCAGAGCACGTAGAAAAGCAGGTGCGGGGATATGGAAAGACGGCCCGGCGCGCTGAGAATTGCATCGGCAAGCGCATCGAGGTCGAGAATCTCGTCGCGCATTTCCTCGTCGGTGAGAAGCTTTTCCAGCGAGATGCGGTCGGTGGATTTGATTGCAAGGGCCCGGACGATGAAATCGAAATCGTCCGCCGTCAGCCTGATCCGGGAGTTCGCGGTAATCATCAGGGACATCTAGGAAAGCATCGCGCATGCCAGGTTTCCTCGCAACCCGGTATCGGTAGAGAGGAAGGCCCGAGAGAGGACATTGTCCCGCGCACCGATTGTGGCGAGGATCTGCGCATGGAAATGTTCCGGCCCCTGACGTTGACCTCGAAGGCGTCAAACTCCAGTGACGGCTCGGTCGCCGGTCCCCTGACTGTGCTGGTGCGTTGTGTCGTGTCGTTGGACGAGGAGGGCGGGTTTCTGGAGAAGCTGCGTTTGGTTTTGGGGGAGTTTGAAGCGTTTCCGGGGACTTTCGGATCGGCGGTGTTTCGACAAGCCAGGGAGCGGGACGTTGAGATTTGCGTGGTCCAGCGATTTGCCGGTGAGGTCGAGCACAAGACGTGGTTGGAGTCGGCGGCGTTTCGAAACTGGCGGGCCGCAGTATCCGCCGTGACGCCGGAGACCGACCACATCCGTCGCGATCGTGGTCTGGAAGCACTGTTTGCCGCATCGTGTTCATCCGACAGCCCGCCCCGGTGGAAAATGGCGGTCCTGCTGTTGGCAGCGGTTTATTTTCCGTCGCTTGCGATTTCCTTCCGGGGAGCTCCCCTGTTGGCATGGATGTCGGCATTTACCGGGGCGTTTGTGACATCCATCGCCATGGTTTTGTTGATGAATTATGTTCTCGTTCCGGCGTTGACGGCTTTCTTCCAGAATTGGTTTAGTCCGCAAAAGTCCCGAGTATAGCTAAGTTTGGGGTTCCGTGAGGGCTTTGGTGACCGTGACGATATTCCGGCCGTTCCGGCGTTCGTAGCTCATCGAGTCGGCCATGTTTCGAACAAGAAACAGTCCCAGACCGCCGATGGGACGTTCATCCGCTGGAAGCGATGTGTCGGGGGTGGGGGCTTCGCAGGGATTGAAGGCATGGCCGTCATCGGTGAGCGAGAGGGAAAACACCCCATCGGTTGTGCGTGCCTCCAAATGAATGATGTGGAGCTCGTGATCATCGTAACCGTATTTGACGATGTTCGTGACGAGCTCTTCCAAGGCGAGCCGGGCCAGGTATTGCGCGGATTCCCCGGCTCCCTCGATTTCCAGAAACCGGGCGAGCGCCTCGGACGCTTCCGGGATCACGTCGTAAGAGTTCTCGAGTTGGAGTTGGAGGGTCATTCTCAGGGGAAAACGATGCGCAACACGGAGAAGTCATCATCAAGCGAGGCCTCGCCGCGAAGCTGGTGAACCCAGTCCAGGAGGCGCTGGAAGAAGTCAGGTTGGCAACCTTCCCGTCCGACGAATTCCCGGAATGTGTCAAAGTCCAGCATGTGCCCTTCCGCTGTTCGGATTTCATAAGTGCCGTCGCAGAGAACGATGAGTGTGGCTCCCGGTGGAATCGTGAGCCGGCCTGCGGTATATTTTTTTTTTGGAACCACGCCGATGATGGTTCCGGGCTCGAGAACCTCGTCGGCATGTTTTGAGTCGGGGCCGATCAGAAGGGCCGGAGGATGACCTGCGCTGGCGTGAATGAGGCGGCGGGTCGGACAACGGAAGACGCCATACCAAACTGTGAAATACATGTTGTTTTGCTCTTCCATCGGGAAGGCGTCGTTAAGCGCTTCCAGCACCGCGGCCGGATCCCGCAAATCGGTACCAATCAGCGCTCCGGCGCGAATGACGTTGATAGCGGAGACGGAGAGCAACGAGGCACCAACGCCATGACCGCAAACATCCAACAGGTAAATGGCAAAGTGATCGGCGTCGATCCAGTGATAGCCGAAGGCGTCGCCTCCCAGTTCGGTCGAAGGCACGTAGGACCAATCGATGGGGAATGGCTCGCGCTCGGGCTTTGGCAGGATCGAGCGGACATAATTGGCTGCCTCGGTGAGCTCCGAAGAAAGGCGGGCCTGCGTTTCCTCAATCGTTCTAAGATATTCCTGCTCTTGATCCCGGAGGTGTTTTTTTTCCAGACAGGCCCCGAGACGTGCTCGCAGGAGCGTGGCGTTGAAGGGTTTCGGCAGGTAATCCTCCGCCCCGGCCTCAATGCATCGGACGACCCCGGCGAGTTCATCGAGTGCCGAAATCATAATCACCGGCAAATGGCGCAGCGCGGGATCCGCTTTGATCTCCAGCAGTGCCGCAAAGCCATCGAGTTCGGGCATGAGCACATCCAACAAAACCGCGTCGAAGGTCTCTTCGCGAAGGCGTTTCAAAGCAGCGCACCCATCGGCGGCATCCGCGGTCGAGTGGCCTTGGCGCAGGAGGTAGCGGCCGAGCACGTCGCGATTGGCGGCGTCATCGTCAACCACGAGAATGCGGCCTTTGATGGTCACCTCCGTCTCGGATGGAGCGGTCTCAGGAAAGATCTGAGACGCGCTTGAGGCGGGCTCGATGGCCGGGATCGATGCGTCGGAAAGACGGGTTTCAATCAGATCAAGGAGCGTTTTGCTTGCCTGCCGGATGCGTTGGAGGTCATCCAGTCCGGAGACTCCCCGGTCGCCAAGTTCCTCTTCGAGAAGTTCGGAGTAGCCAAGGATGTGATTGACCGGCGTCTTCAGGTCGTGGCGCAGGCGAGAGAGCGCATCACTCATGAGGACTTTCGAGAAAGTTGGGTCGAGATTTTCTCGAGCAGACGGTCCAGTTCAATCGGCTTCGTATCGTAGTCGTCACATCCTGCGGCCAGGGCCTGTTCGCGGTCGCCGGCCATGGCGTGCGCGGTCAGGGCGATCACCGGGATGTGCGCCGTGGCGGGATTTTCTTTGATGCGGCGGGTTGCGGTCCATCCATCGAGGACTGGAAGGCTCATGTCCATGAGAATGAGATCTGGCGCGTCCGTTGCCGCGCGGACGACACCCTCCGCACCATCCAAGGCCATTGTGATCTCGTATCCGCGCCGCACGAGGCGACGGGAGAGCATATCGCGGTTCATTTCATTGTCTTCGACGAGAAGGATTCGGGCCATATCAGTTCAAGGTTCGCGAGATGAGGTGGGAAATCTCGCCGAGGAGGCTCTCGCGGTCCATCCCTCCCTTTTGCACAATTTGCTCAACGCTTCCGCTCAGCAGTCGGCGATCTGCCTCGGTCAGGTCTTTGGCGGTCACGACGATGACGGGAATCGTGGCGAAAGCCGGAGAGTTCCTCAGTGCTTCAAGGAATGCAAACCCATCCATCACGGGCATCATCAGGTCGAGGAGAATCAACGCGGGGCGTTCCGAAGCAACTCTCTCCAGCGCCAGGCTTCCATTTTCCGCTTCATCGGTCCGGTAGCCCTGGCGCTCCAGAATGCGGATCAGAAGGTCGCGATTTTGCGGATCGTCATCGACCACGAGAATGCGATCCGCGGGCGTGATGGCGTGCCTGTTGAGCAACTCGGCCAGTCTTGTTGCTTCAACCGGCTTGGTCAGGAACTCGGAGGCACCGAGCGCGAATCCAAGTTCCCCGTCCTGAATCATCGTAACAATGATAACGGGGATTGCGGCTGTAGCGGCATCACTCTTCAACGCCGTGAGAACCGTCCAACCGTCCATGCCGGGCATCATGACATCGAGCGTGATCGCGGCGGGTCGATGCGTTCGCGCCAGGTCCAGTCCCTGCTGGCCGGATGCGGCGGTCAGGACGTCATAGCCGGCTTTGATGAGATTGCGGCGAAGGATTTCGGAGGAGTCGGGGTCGTCATCAATCACCAGAACGAGGCGGCGGGATGCAGCAACGGGTGGCTCCACCTGCGTATGGGGCGGGAGGGGAGTGGGGTCGGGGGCCGGACCGACATGAATCGGGAGGTCGACGGTAAACGTGGTTCCCCGGCCCGGCGTGCTTTCGACCCGGATGTCTCCGCCCATCATCTGACAGAATTTCCTGCTGATCACGAGTCCGAGTCCCGTTCCGCCGTATTTGCGGGTGGTGGAGTCGTCCGCTTGGGTAAACGCTTGGAACAGGCGTGCCAATTGCTCGGGCGTCATTCCGATGCCGGTGTCCGATACGGCGAAATGAATCCGGTTGTGGTGTTTGCGAACCGCGAGGGTGATGAGACCGTTCTCTGTAAACTTGGCGGCGTTGCTGAGCAGGTTGAAAAGGGTTTGCCGGAGCTTGGTGAGATCGGCATGAATCCGACCGGCCCCGGGATCACAGTCCACCTCAATGCGGTTCCCGTTTTTCTCCACGAGCGGACGAATGGTGGCGACGACGTCGGCGGTGACACTAGGGACGTCAAACTCCTCCAAGTAGAGCGTCATTTTGCCCGCTTCAATTTTGGAGAGATCGAGGACATCGTTGATGAGGCTGAGGAGGTGTTTTCCGGCCGAGCGGATTTTTTGGAGGTCCGGGGAAAGCTCGTTGAGGCCGCGGTCCTCGGTCTCCTCGAGGAGCATTTCGCTGTATCCGATGATGGCATTCATCGGCGTTCGGAGTTCGTGGCTCATGTTTGCCAGAAACGCGCTTTTGGTCCGGTTGGCCGATTCGGCGGCATCGCGGGCCCGGATGGCTTCTCCGCGGGCGTCCTCGGCCAGCTCGAGGGCTCCCGACAGACGCGAGGCAAGCCAGAACGAGACAATGAGGACCGCAAGGATGACCGCGCTTCCGATGCCGTAGACCTGGGCCACAAACTGCCAGGCGATCTCTTGGATGTCCGGCAGGTAGAGCGCGGCGACCACGGTGTAATCCCACGGCTGAAATGCCGCAGTTCGAATGTCCCAAAGGCTGTCAATCGGACGTCCTTGATCGCTGTCCACGGCGAGGCTCTCCAGCAGGGCCATGTTGGAATAGTCCCGGGTGTGAAAGAGGACCTGATCGCGGGAGTCGAGGAGAACAAAGAAGCCGCTTTCGAGAACGCCGCGCTCTTCAAGAGCCTCCCGGATGGTGGAGAGGCTCTCGATGGAGTAGCCGACATAAAAGGCTCCGATGACCTCGCCTGCCGCGTTGCGGAACGGTTCGTAGGACGTAATATAAGGTTTACCGAGGATCTCTGCCACGCCGGCATAAGAGCGTCCCTCGCGGAGGGCGGCGGCCGGAGCACCATCCGGGTTGAGCACGGTTCCCACAGCGCGGGAACCGTCCGCGTCTTCGACATTGGTGCTGACGCGGACGAAGACGTCTCCGTTTCGCACGAAAATCGTTGCTGTGCCGCCCATGATTTCGCGGACACGATCCACGAGGCCGGTTGTCTCGTTGATGCGCGTCTCGCCAAGAAAAAGAACCGGTTGGCCGGAGGCCTCTTGTTCCACACGAGGCACGCCTTCCTGAGCAGCGAGCATGCGGAGGACATGGAGGGAGGACCCGACGAGCTGCAGGTAAATCTCGTTGGTCGCCTCGAGCACATCCATCACGTGGTCGAGTTTCGCAGCCATTTGCTCGCGCGCCTCGGACTGGACGTAGTTGGTCAGTCGCTGAAATCCCGCCACTCCGGCAAACCCCACCGCCGCCACAACGATAACAAACCAAAGGGCGACTTTGAAGCGAAGGGAACGGCGCATCAGCAAAGCTCAGTTCAACGAAACCGGCTTTCCCGGGTCCGGGACAATCACCTCGGTACCCGGCAACTCCCGATAGAGAGCAAGCTGGAACCAGTCGATCGCCGGACGGTCACCATGGACGAGGACAATTTTTGCCGGCTTGAGGAGAAGGGCGTAATTCCGAAGCGTCTCGCGATTGGCGTGGGCGCTGAAGTTAAACTCCTCGATATGACACCGGACAGGAATGGGCGGATGGGCCTTGTCGAGAACGACCGGATCACCCGGAGCCGCCGAGCGGATGCGACCGGCGGGGGATTCGGGATCGGAATAGCCGACAAAGAACAACGTCTGGTTGGGATCTCCGATCACGCGACGGCAGAAGATATTCGAGAGCGTGTGCTCGGTCATCATTCCGCTGGAGAGGGCAAAGATACACTTCTTGCGCGGCGAGATGCTGTGGATCTCGTTTCCCGAAAGGACATAGGGAGCCATCTCCTGGAGCAGAAGAAACTCCGGATGACTTCGGACCGAGGAGGCGGCGAGGGCATCGTAAACGCCGCTGATTTTGGTGCTCAGGCCGCCGATATAGATTGGCACATGGGCCAGCAGTCCCCGAATTCGCATTTTCCAGAGAATGGCCAGGAGTTCCTGGGTCTTGCCGAGGGCGAAGACCGGAATCGTCACACTCCCCCCACGGTCGAAGGCTCGTCGCAGTCCCTTCGCGAGCCGGTCCTCTTCATCGGCCCGGCTGAAACCGGTCGGCGTGGGTGAGTCGCCCCGTGTGGTTTCCATGATGAGGACGTCCACGCCTTCCTCGGGAAAATCCGCCCCGCGCATAAGCGTTTGGTTTTCGAAATTGACATCCCCGGTGTAAAAAATCGACCGCCCCTTGTAGCGGATCACGACACCGACCGAGCCGAGAATGTGGCCGGCGTCGAAGAATTCAAACGTCACCTCGTCATCGTCGTGGCTGCGGTCGCCTGCGATGTTGAAACGCTGGCGGATCGGTCTCCGGTGCCACGCCTGGGCGCTCAGATCCACACCCCGGTGCGTGAAAAGAGGGTACTCCAGGATGCCATCGTCCTCCCGCTGACGCATCATGACGTTCACGCCATTGTGGAGCATGATTTCGGCTATGCGCGCGGTGGGCTCCGTCATGAAGACCCTTGCCTGCGGCTCGCGACGTGTCAGAAGCGGGAGGGAGCCCAAGTGGTCTTGGTGCGCGTGGGTGACGATGATGGCATCGACGGTGCCTTCCGGCACAAGCGAGTAATCGGGAGCCGAGGCGAGTCCCTCGATCTTCGGGTGAAGCCCGGCGTCAAGGATGATCGATTTTCCGCCCACTCGGAGCCAATAGGAATTCGATCCGATCTCGACTCGCCGCGTGAGGTTGACCAGTTCCATTACGGCAAGCGTGTCGGAGTGCCCCGCTTTCCTCAACACAAAACCGACCGGGCCGGATGCCGTCAGAACCGGGACGGGCTGTAAACGATAGGGGAGTCAAAGGTGGTGAGATTGCCCACTCATCCCAGCGGCAAGCCAAAGAATCAGGCCCGCCGCGCGCAACGCAACCGCAAGAAAACGAGCCGGATTTCCGGATCGCGCCATCCGGGGGGTGAATTCCAAATTGAGTCGCCTTTTGCCCATTGGCCGGTTTTTTGAGATTGGAGAAAAGCCCGACCATGATCGCTCCGAACACTCCTTGAGGCAGGGGAGCTTTCATACGAGGGACCAAGTTGGCTTCTTTTCCGACAGAATAGAATCGCTTGGGCTTCGGATCCTCCACGGCACGGCGTACCGCGGCCGCGACATCCTCCGGTCGCACGGCGCTTTGTCTTCGATCGGAGCGCATCTTGGCGATCAGTCTTTCGAGGTGGTCTCGGTAGGGATGCGAGACCCTCTCAACCAGCCACACGGACATTCCAAGCGTTTCCGTGGCGACCGCGCCGGGCACAATCGTGCTCGCATGCATCCCAAAGGGTTTCATCTCAGACGCAGCGACTCCATCAGGCCCTCCAGTGCAAACTTGCTGGCCGCATACGCTCCGTTCAGCGGAAGTCCAACCCGACCGCCAAGAGAGCAGATCGACACAATCCTCCCCCGACCGCGGATCCGCATAAGCGGGAGAAGTGCCTTGGTCATCCGGACAACCCCGAGAGAGTTGGTATCGACCTGATCATAAGATTCCTCGAAGGAAGTGTTTTCGAGCGATCCATAGAGGTCGTATCCCGCGTTGTCCACCAGAACATCGATGCTGCCCGCGCGCTGCGTCACCTGCGGAGACAGACTGCCGAAGGCAGCCCGGAGGGCGGCGAAGCCGTCAAATGTCGCCCAAGAGGTGTGTTCCTGGTGAGACAGGAGGATCGGCCTTGGCCAGCAGGTCGGGTGAAGGATGAGCGGCATGGTCGGGACGGGTGGTCTTGGGGCGATAGGGCCGTCGCGGTCGCGCCCGGAGGCCGCAACGGCGCATAAGCCGGGCCACGCGATTTTCCGAGACGCGATAGCCTTGAGCCTGCAATTCGGCCGTCATGCGTGGGCTGCCGTAAGAGCGGGTGTGACGGTGTTCATGGATGGAAGTCATGGTTTTCAAGAGGAGTGCTTTTTCGGACGTGAGTCGGCTCTTGGGGCGCTTGTTGGAGGCATGATGGCCGCTGGGGGGAAACTCCCAGCGCTTCGCAAAGCGCGGTGATCGGGTGGTTCTTCCGCATGGTGTCAATCAGCGCATACTGCTCTGCGGGTCTTCGGAGAGTATGCTCATGGCTTTTTTTAAGATTTCACGCTGGCGGCGGAGGCAGTCGTTTTCGCGCTGGAGACGGCGGATCTTTGCCGCCGGGTCGGCAAAGGGGGCTGCGCTCCGGCCATTCGGCTCCGCCGAACGAGCCTGCGTTCCGCCCCCGTTGCCGAGAGCCTTGTCCCGCCAGCTTCGTAATGAGTTTGCTGATACTCCCAGCTCGGCGGCCACCCGCTTGAGCGGGCGTCCGCTGCTGAGCAGCAGGTTAACGGCTTCCTGCCGGGAGTCAGAGCCGATTGTGGGCCAACCTGTTTAATAAAAACGGTCTGCCCGCTGTGCCGTTTCAGCGGACCGTGTCTTCTTCGAAAAACGCAAACCCATGATTCGATCGATGTTCGGCACGTTTTTCCTCGACCAGGCAGCCTCCGGTGAAGAGGGGTCTCCGCGAGTATCTCGGAGCAAAGACGCGGTGCAGCGCACCATGACGGGAAGTTTTCTTCACGGTTTGCTGGCCTTCTTCTTCGGCACCGCACTCGTGCAGGGGCGAACAGCCCCCATACCCGCACCAGCTCCGATCTTTCCCATTACGGAGACCGAGCACCTGAGGCTTTACGCGCTGCAACAAGAGGGCGTGTTGGATGTGCAGCCGGTGATCCTGCCGGAGGGAGAGGCGCTCGTCGGAGAAAATTTCCACTTTGGTTGGCCGGTGGCAGTGAAAGCCGGGTCGGCCATTGTCTGTGTCTTTCATAGAACCCGGCATCATGTGGGGGCAGAAATGGGGCCCCGTCGCGTCAAAGGCAGCAGCGATGCGGTGGTCATTAGATCCCTCGACGGCGGGAGAACGTGGAGCCAACCGTTCGATTTGCATCCCTTGGGTCTCGACATCACCGGTTCCTCCATCGATTTTGGTGTCGGGATCGGTGTCCGGGACAAAGACGTATGGGTCGCCTACAACCGTGGATTGTTTCATTCGAAAGACTCCGGAGAAACATGGGCATATGTGGGACGGCCGGAAAATTTTTTCCCGGAAGGGAAACGCGCAAACATTGGACCCCGCTTGATTGTTCATCCCGAGAAAGGATTGCTCATCTTGGGGCAACTGCAACGCGGGTCTCCCGGAACGTCGTTTCTATAACTGTGGAACGGAAGGGGCGCTCCGCGCAGACATTTACACCGGAAAAGTCGAATTGGCCCGCATCGGTCCACATCGAAAGAGCGAGGTCTGGGATATGTCTTCCCTGGGTGCGCATGCTGGCGGCGATGAGGTGATCATGAGGGAGTTTCTTCGGTGTATCAAAGACCCGGTTCTCCCTCCCCTCGCCGGGGTACGCGAAGGGATCGAGTCGGCATTTGTGGCCCTCGCGATTGATCAATCCGCCCGCACGGGAAGCATAGTCGACCTACGCGAGACGTGGCAACGTGCCGGGTAGGCCTCGGAAATCTTGACCCGTCCGAATGATCACTAACCCGAGTTCCGCAGTTTGAAGAGGCCGATATGGCAACCATGCGGGTTGGCG
>CAZRIL010000160.1:0-11272 GCA_964600115.1 uncultured Chthoniobacter sp.
GTTTCCTCGACGAGGGGCTTGCCGGTGAAGAACGTATCCTTGCGGGAGGTGGCCTGAGATGCGGCTGCCCAGGCCACCTCCTCGGCCTCGCGAGCCTTGATAGCCGCCAAGCGCTTGTCGGTTTCAGCGCGGGCCTGTTCGACCGTTTGGATCGGCGGGACGGGCACGCCCTTGATGTGGGTGATTCCGGCAACCGCGTGGTGGACGGCGCTGAGGAGAATGACCGCCAAAGCGACATGGATGGTCTTCATGGTTTTATTTGTGGTTGGGTTGAGTTGAGGAAAATTAGGTTTGGGGCGGGTGGCGCCTTGCTATGAATAACTCTCCGTCTCCCGAAAGCAGTGATCGCGGCGTTCGTTCGAGCATGCGGAAGTTGGTGCACCAAGCCGGAAATCATCCGGACTTCCCATAAAAGGTCTCGCGTGCTCATGAACGCGGGTTGTATTCGACAGGCGCGACACGTCAATGACTATTTTTCCTTGTGACGACATTGAAACACGGCGCTCTGCCGACGGTTTTGCAAAAGTCCATCATAGCGCACGACAGAACGTTGCATACACATGCAACAGGATGTTGCTTTTGTTCCTCTATCGAGCGCCCCGTGAGCAATGGAACCTTTTGATCGATTTGATCGCCTGTTGCATGGTCCGAGCAGGGACAAACTCCTGCCCAGCGTTCGCAAAAATTTATTTTCCAGACTGGGCGAGTGGATTCGTCATTTTGCTCAAAAAAGTCGATGACGCCTATCGTCCGCCCAGTAAAACATGCTTCCAGCTTGTCCCGCACTCACGCCCAGAATGCGGTGCGCAGACAATCAACCGCAGCCAACGAAAGCCGCTTTAATGATGGCGTGAATGAACTCGCAGAGGGAGGCTGCTGAGGTATGAACCGGGAACATCGGTAACAGATTGACCGAGGAGATGGGTGACAGAAGAAGGGGTGGATATGCCCTGGAAGAACGAGTCACCGATGGAACAAAAACAACGATTTGTGAGTCTGCTATTGAACGAGCGCTTTACGATGGTGGAGTTGTGCGAGAGCTTCGGGATATCGCGCAAAACGGGGTAAAAGAGGAAGGGGCGGTATGAAGCGCATGGGATGGCAGGGTTGGCGGAGTGGAGTCGGGCGCCAAAGGGGGTGACCGGCAGGACAGCGGAGGCGGTGGAACGGCTGCCACGAACGAATGCACCGCACGATGAAGGCGGAATGCTGCCAGCCAGGAAGTGTGAACCGGTGGGCGCAGCAGCAGAGATTTGACCGCTGGCGCAAGGTGTTCAACGAGGAGCGCCCGCACGAGGGGCTGGGGATGAGGACGCCGGCAGACGTTTGTCAACCCTTAGCCCGGCGGCTGGACGAACGCATCAAACTGCGGCTCTACGATGCGGACGTCGAAACGAGGCGTGTCAACAGCGCTGGTTCGTCTCATTGAATGGGAACAGCTGCTTTGTTGGAGAGTCGCTGATCAGGGCGGATGTGGCTGGACGGTGAACGTCTATCCGCGTTTGCGACGGGAGGGTTTGGGGTATTTGCCGCGGGGCGGGGTTCGACTTTGGCGATGCCGGTGCCGGTTCGGCGCCTGCGATACCGCAGCGCCAAACAGCAATGCCGCGAGGAGGGAGACCCGGCATCCGAACTTTGGTATCTCAATACCGAATTCACCTTCACCACCGAACCCGCTCAACCGTTCCGGGAATCGAACACCTTCTCCATCGAGCTCCAGCCCTCACTCCCGGTCTCCCTCGGTCGGGACTGGCGGTTGATGAATTTTCCCGACCTCATCCTCGCCACCCAGGGCACGGCCTCGGGAATCCAAGTCACGGGAATCGAGAGCTTTTCCTGGATGTCCGCACTCGGCCCGACGCAAAGATTCCTCGGCTGCGTGGTGGCGGTCGGTCCCACCGTCGCCTTTCCCGTCTCGACCGATTCCGCCCTCGCTCCCGCAGTCTGGCAGGCCGGCGTCGGGAGCGTCGTATCCTACCGTTCGGAAAATATGGTTTTTTCCACCCTCACCAAAGCCCTCTGGACCACGTCGCACGCAGACGGCCAGGCGGGCTCGCTCGAAATCCAATACAATGCCCAATACTTCTTCGGCAATGGCATGCAGGCGGGATTCGGTCGCCCGCGCATTGTCTACGAATGGGATTCCGCGGGCTCGGGATCGTGGGACTTGCCGGTCGGAGTCGACGTCGGCCGCGTCTTCCGCGTGGGCAAACTCCCGATCAAGGTGGTTCTCGAATACGAATTCTACGTCGTCAACGACTCGCGCTGGCAGCCGGAACACCTTTTTCGCATCATGTTCGTGCCCGTTCTGCCGGCCCTTTTCTGAGCCGCATCGTCCGGACGACAAAACTTTCGGCTTGCCCCCGGAGATGGCCGCCGTATGAAAAGAGCAGCTTTTCGCACCCATTCGGTGCATCCCTGCGAAACCGCACTCCCGTTTTGTTTCCATGTCTTCCGACGTTCCGTCTTCATCCGCCCCCGCCGCCGCTCCCGATGCTTTGGTCCTGAATGACCTCCTGAAACTCTCCCTTCCGGCACTGGTCCACCTCGCCGAGGAAAAGGGCGTGCGCCTGCGACCGGACTCCACGCGCCACCACCTCGTTCTCGACCAAGCCCGGCTTCACCTCTCCCGGGGCGGCATTCTCACCGGCCGCGGTCTTTTGGAACGCACCGGCGACACCGGCGTCCTCCGCTGGACCGAGTTTGACCTTCGCCCGGGCCCCGACGATGTCTTTGTCCCGTCCCAGATCATCCGGCCGTTCGGAATGGAACCCGGTGTGATGATTGCGGGCACGATTCGACTCCCGCGCGACCGCGAGCGCGGGCTCGTCTTGGATGCCATCTCAACCATTGAGGGCATTCCCGCGGCCGAATGGAAAGTCCCGACGCCGTTTGACAAGCTCACACCGCTTTTTCCCAATCGCCGCATCCTTCTCGAAACCGCCGTCAAACCGGAAAAAGCCTCACGGGCCGTGGACCTCGTCACCCCGCTGGGAATGGGCCAGCGCGGACTCATCGCCGCACCACCACGAGCCGGAAAAACCATCATGCTCCAGTCCCTGGCCCGCTCGATCCGGGCGAATCACCCGGATGTCGTGCTCATCCTCCTCCTGGTCGACGAACGGCCGGAAGAGGTCACGGATATGCGCCGCGCCCTCGATTGCGAGATTTACGCCTCCACCTTTGACGAGCCGGTCACCCGCCACGTCCAGATTTGCGAGGCGGTCTCGGACCGCTCGCAGCGCCTTGTCGAACTCGGCAAAGACGTCGTCGTTCTTCTCGACTCCATCACCCGCATGTCACGCGCCTACAACAACCTCCAACCCAAAAAGGGTCGGACAATGAGTGGCGGTGTCGATGCCAAGGCCCTCGCCCGCCCGCGGAAGTTCTTCGGCTCCGCCCGTAACGTCGAAGAAGGCGGCAGCCTCACGATTGTCGCCACCGCCCTCATCGAGACGCACAGCCGCATGGATGACCTCATTTTCGAGGAATTCAAGGGCACCGGCAACATGGAGCTCCACCTCGACCGCTCCATCGCTGAACTCCGCATCTTTCCGGCCATCCATATCGTCAAGTCGGGAACCCGCCGCGAGGAACTTCTCCTGCACCCGGACGAATACGAGCGCGTCGTGCAGCTTCGACGCCAGCTCTCGGAACTCCCCTCGGCGGAGGCCATGGAAATCCTCTCCACCAATCTCGATCACACCAACTCAAACGCCGAACTTCTCCTTACCGGACTTCGCGGCGTCTGATCCAGCCACCTCGCGGAGCACGGCGTCCAGGCGCTCCACCGCACGCTCGGGCAAGAACCACTCGCGGGTATGGTGCTCGGATTCCGCCACATTGAAAAGCGTGCCCGCACGCTTCATCTCGGCGTAATGACCCAACACATAAGCCAGCGCCAGCGGATCATCGTTCGCCAACCGCACATCTCGCGACGTTAAGTAGTCGGCGTTTCCATTCGTCCGCCCTACCACCACGCGAAGCCCGCACGCCTGTGCCTCGGCGAAAGAGGATCCGAAATCCTCCTCCTCGCTCGGTTGGATGAGAACATAGTGCCGCAACATCAAACCCGCTACCTCCGACCGAGGAACCGAGCGAATCCATTCCAGTCGCTCCCGATACGGAAAGCCTTCGATCAACTCTTCATATCCCGGAACAAAACCGACAGAACCCACCACCGTCAGACGAACATCCGTTCCGCGACGCACCGCTTCGGCCGCGCCATTCAAAAATAGATCCAACCGCTTCCGCGGCACAATCCGCCCGAACCAAAGACATTGCAACAGTCCCGGCCCCGCCTTGCGCGGGCCCGGCCGGAACATCCACAAATCCATCGGGTACGGCATCGAAACCACCCACGCCGCCGGAACGTGCCTTGGGAGCCCAACCAGCAACTGCCACCGCGTCGCACCCAAGTCCCGTGTGCTGACCGCGCGCGACTCCCAGCGTTTGGCCGGATCGATCGGGCGACCCACCGGTCGCGAAGGATGCTCCACCGCAGCAGCCGGCACGAAGCCAAAGGTCACCCCGGAGTGTTTCAGACGCGCAAACAACTCGATATCCTCGAAAGAATAGCGAAACCGTTCGTCGAACCCACCGGTCCGCTCAAAAACCGCCCGGCGGATTGCAAAGTTGCACGACGGCGGCAAATCGCGTGCCTCCAAATTCTCCGGAGCCTCCCACAAAGTCGACGACGCGTGCTCAACATTCCAAAGAGTCGGCCCCACCAGCACATCGTCCGTCCCCCCGCCTCCAAAAACCGCGACATAGCCACCCAGCCAGCCGGGTTGTGGAATGCAGTCGTCGTCCACAAAGACCAACCACGGAGCCGACGACGTCCGAGCCCCGGCATTGCGGTTCGGCCCGGGTCCGCGACTGGGTCCCCTCACCCACCGGACACCTGAAAAATCCCCGACCACCATGGCGCGGGTCATTTCATCCGCACTGTCGTCACAAACACAAATCTCAACGCCGTCGAAAGCCTCCGCCTACGCGCGAACGACCGCGAGACACCGCGCGAGTTGATACGGCCGATTGCAGGTCGGAACAACGACAGTCACGGTGGCACGGCTTATAGATTGTCACCCCAACGCTTCGCGCGCCCGCTCCAGATCCGCCAACCGGCTGATCCAATCCCGCTGACGCTGACGATGCTCGGCGACCACCTCGGGTGGTGCATTGTCAACAAACGCCGAGCTCTCCAGCTTCTTCGCGACCTTTTCGATTTCGCCGCCCACTTTTTTGATTTCGGTCTCGAGACGTTTGATCTCCGACGCCGCATCAATCACCCCTGCCAGTGGCAGGAAAATCGTCCCGATGCCCGTCGGACAGGCCGCTGCCCCGGCCGGTGTGGACTCAACGAACTCGAGCCGCTCGGCATGCAGCAAGACCGCGAGGGCCGCCGCCTCGCCACGAACCCACTCGGCCGACGGCTCCACCATCCACGGAAGCCGTTTGTTCGATGGAATATTGTAAGTGGCCCGCAGGTTCCGCGCATGAGCGACCGCTTCATAGACGGCACCAGCCGCCGCGTCTTCGGCCCACCCCGCGACCACCGGCACCGGCGTTTGCATGACACTCAGAGGTCCGAAGCCCAACCCCTGCCAGAGCTCCTCCGTGAGAAACGGCGCATACGGATGCAGCAGTTGCAACACCCGCCGAATGACGTAGTCCATCGTCGCCAGCGTGCCATCCTTCCGCGGCCCGTTCTCGGTGAAGTCCGATTTTGCCGCCTCGATGAAACTGTCGCAAAAATCCCGCCAGACAAATTCATAAAGCGCCTGCGCAATGTCGCTGAACCGATAGGCAGCATAGCCGTCATCGATCCGCCGAATCGTGATGTCCAGTTTCGCCAGAAGATCGCGCGCAAATGGCGACAGGTCGTGCTTCGCCGGGTCCGCCGCCGGGTCCACCGCTCCGTGCAACAGGCGGAACCGACACGCATTCCAGAACTTGTTGCAAAAATTCCGTCCCTCCACGATCTGCTGCTCATCGAACTTGATGTCCTGCCCCTGCGGAGCAATGCGGAGCAAACCGAACCGCAACCCATCGGCTCCATACTTCGCGATGAGATCCAGCGGGTCCGGCGAATTTCCCAGACTCTTGGACATCTTGCGGCCCTGGCGGTCGCGGATAATGCCCGTGAAGTACACCTCGCGGAACGGCACATCGCCCATGTATTCGAGCCCGGCCATGATCATCCGCGCCACCCAGAAGAAGATGATGTCGGGACCGGTGACCAACGCGCTCGTGGGGTAGAATTTCGTCCGCGTTACCTCGTCCATTGTGTCGTGGGCCCACAGCCACGACGAGAACCACGTGTCCAACACGTCGGGATCCTGCACCCATTCCGCACCAGGTGCATCCACCTGACAACGCACCTCCGACGTCGACGGGTTCGTCCACACCGGGATCCGATGCCCCCACCAAAGCTGACGCGAAATACACCAATCCTGAATGTTTTCGAGCCAGTGATCGTAGACCTTTTCCCACCGCTCGGGGAAAAAGCGGATGAGGCGATTGCGCACCGCGTCGCGGGCCTCGGCGGTCTTGGGATACTTGAGAAACCATTGCTCGGACAAGCGCGGCTCGACCGGCACATCCGCCCGCTCGCTGAATCCCACGTTATTCTCGTGCGGCACTTCTTTGACCAGTGCGCCCAGCTCCCGTAATTTGTCTACCGCCTCCACGCGCGCCTCGAAACGGTCCAATCCCTGAAAATCCTCACCCGCCAGCTCGTTCATCGTGCCGTCGGGGTTCATCACATCGATCACCGGCAGGTTGTGCCGGAGGCCGATTTCATAGTCGACCTTGTCGTGCGCGGGCGTAACCTTCAGGACGCCGGTTCCGAATTCAAAATCCACCGCCTCATCCCCCACAATCGGCAGGATCGCCTGATCCTCCAGGGGCAGCGGCCGCTTCACGTGCAATCCAATATACGCGGCATAGCGCGGATCCTTGGGATTCACCGCGACCGCCGTGTCGCCCATGATCGTCTCCGGACGCGTCGTCGCGATCTCCAGAAACGTCCCCGGTTTTTCCACGATCTCGACTTGGAAATGATAAAGATAGCCCTTCTGCGGTTTCGGGATCACCTCCTCATCGCTGAGCGCCGTGAGTGACACCGGACACCAATTCACCATCCGCTTTCCGCGATAGATGAGCCCCTTGGCATGCAGATCGACAAAAACCTCCTGCACCTTGCGCGCGTAGGCCTCATCCATCGTGAAACGCTCCCGGCCCCAATCACAGGAACAGCCGAGCTTTTTGAGCTGATTGATGATGATGCCGCCGTGTTTGTCCTTCCACTCCCAGACGCGCTTCAGAAACTCCTCCCGTCCGAGATCATGGCGGGTCTTCTTTTCCTCCTTGCGAAGTTTGCGTTCGACCACCGTCTGAGTCGCGATTCCCGCATGATCGGTCCCAGGGAGCCAGAGGACTTCATGCCCCGTCTGCCGCGCCCGACGGCAGAGGATGTCTTGAATCGTGTTGTTCAAGACATGGCCGAGGGTCAACACACCCGTCACATTCGGCGGCGGGATGACAATCGAATAGGCCGGCTTGGCCGAGGCCGGATCGGCGGTGAAAAGGCCCTCGTTCTGCCACCAGGCATACCATTTGTCTTCCACCAGTTGGGGTTCGTAGGCTTTCGCGAGTTCGGACATTGGTCGGGCATTTTGCCGGAAATCCGCCGGGATTCAACCGGCATCTCGCCCGCCGGAGCTTCTTCGCGAAACGCGTCACCTACTTCCGTAGGCGAAGTCGGGCGGGCGGGGCCCATTCATCCCATTCCGAGCCGTAGCCATCGTATCGGATCAAGTGGGTGCCATCCTTTTCCTCCAATACACGGGCCGGCCACCATTCGCCCTGCCACTTCACATCGACCTCCGTGCCAACCGCATAGCGTTTGGGAGCCGCCAGTGGTTTGATGTTTTTTGGTCCGAGCCAAAGATCGTCCTCCTCGAAGTAGCCCACAAATCGCACGCGTTCCTCCCCATCTCGCGCGTCCACAATGCGTCCCTTCCACCATTCCCCTTCCGCCTTGGCCAAAACACGCTCCCCCATCCGGCCGCCACGTGCCCCCGAGGTGGACGCCAACACCGCCTCCGGCGTCCACGGCTCCGGAACATCGGCCGACGCCCGCTGCGATTGGAAGATCGCCATCTCGTCCCGCGCCAGCACGGCAAATTCCTCCAGCGTCACCTTTCCATTCCCATCCCGGTCAGCCCAAACGCGGCCGTTCAACGCATCCAAAAAACTCTCCGTGAACGTCCAATCACCCGTTGATGACTCCCGCGCCGACGACGAACTCACAGCAGCGAGGGGAGCTCCGCTCTTCGCCCGACTCCCGACCGCACGAACGGCTTTCACCAAGGCTCCCGACTGACAGCAATCCGCCAGCAACAATGCGCGCCGACCTCGGAATTCGCTCGCCACCACTTTCACCACATCCGCCATCCCCCACCCGCCGGCCTGTGCGGAATCCCACGCAGCAAAGGCCGACCGACCATCATCGTCATACCCGTGCCCGCAATAGTAAAAGAGAAGCACCCCGTCCTCCGGGATGTCGGCTACGAACTCCTTCCATCCCCGCGAGACCTTTGCCAGCGTCGCCTCCCGATCGCGATAACTCCGAATCTGCGAGGCCGGGACACCCAACTTCCGGAAAAATGCCAACATTTGCTCATCCTGACGGTTTCCCTGCGGAAAACTGTCAAACGTCTCTGCATCCTCCCATTCCAGCAACCCGGTCAGAAAAATCCACGTCTGCTCGGCGGGAAACGCCACCTCGGCCCGTGTGTTCGCTACCCCCAAGAAAATGATCGCCCATCCAAGCAGGGCGGCTCGATAAATCTGTATTCCAAAAAACCGTCCGCCACCTGCTCCCAAAACCGATATCATTCCGGGAATCAAACAGACGACACCCGCTTGGGAAATCCAATTTCCGCAAACAGACTTACGAAGGACGCAGGTTTCGCATTGCGCTCTACGATGGAAAATGGCGTTCTTGGGCTCCTCCAATGTCTTCCCACTACTTGCTTGCCAGAGAATCCTACGCTGCCTTGGATGTTGATACCGAGGCTGCCCTTCGGATCCTCGAATCGGTCCCGATTTCCATCCACTGCTGGCAGGGAGATGATGTCGGAGGTTTTGAAACCGAGCTCGGACAGCTCACCGGAGGAGGAATCCAAGCAACCGGAAACTATCCGGGAAAGGCGCGAACCCTGGCCGAGCTAAGACAGGATCTTGACCAAGCCATGGCTTTGATTCCCGGAAAACACCGCCTGAATCTCCATGCCTGCTACGCAGACCTCGACGGCAGGACGCTGGAACGGAATGCCTACACGGTCGATCAGTTCGAGAGCTGGATCGCTTGGTGTGCGGAGCGCAAGATGGGAATGGATTTCAATCCATCGTTCTTTTCCCATCCCCTGGCCGCGTCCGGTCTGACCCTGTCAAACCCCGATGCATCGATTCGCGATTTTTGGGTCGAACACGGCATTGCCTGCCGGAAGATTGCTGCCGAAGCCGGCCGGATTTTGGGCACGCCGGCGGTCACCAATGTCTGGGTCCCTGACGGCTCGAAGGATCTTCCAGTCGATCGAAACACCCCCCGCGAACGCCTCGCCGAGTCGCTGAACCGGATTTTTGCCGAACCGATCGACTCTTCGCTCAACCGGGACGCCGTCGAAAGCAAGCTATTTGGCATCGGATCGGAAAGTTACGTCGTGGGATCTCATGAGTTCTATCTCGGCTACGCCGTGAAAAATCAACTGCTTTACTGTCTGGACGCCGGGCATTTCCATCCCACCGAGAACATCGCCGACAAGATTTCATCCGTCCTTCAATTTGTGCCGGAGATCCTCCTGCACGTGAGCCGTGGCGTTCGCTGGGACAGTGACCATGTCGTGCTATTCGATGACCCGACCCGGTCTCTCATGGAAGAAGTGGTCCGAGGGGGATTTCTCTCCCGCACGCACATCGGGCTCGATTTCTTTGATGCAAGCATCAATCGCATCGCCGCCTGGGTCATCGGAACCCGGAATACGATCAAGTCGCTTCTCCATGCGTTGCTGGAGCCCTCCAAGCGCCTTCGTCAGGCGGAAACGACCGGCGACCTCACGCTCCGTCTCGCACTTTTGGAAGAGACCAAAACTCTTCCATTCGGGGCCGTTTGGGACGAATTCTGCCGCCGCCAGAATGTTCCGACAGGGGCCGACTGGTATCCGATCGTCCAGACCTACGAGAGAAGAGTTTTGGCCGGGCGGTGACGCCTCTCACTCCACAGCGGCTACGGTCGGTTTCACTCGACCGATGGCATTTTCTTCGGGCTTCGGAATACCAAAGTCGCATTTCTTGGACGTCTGCCTCATACCATCTCTTTGAAATACCTGGACGTTATGAGTTTATGAGAGAGAGAGAAAGGGATGTGCGCACACGAAAACTCAAGCTTGGGAGGCCGGAGCTGAGCGCTCAGATCGAGCAAAGATACCGGCAGGAAAAGGATTCACGGCATAAGGTTCGCTTGTTGTGTATGAAGCTGGCCGCGACTGGCGAGCACAGCGCGGCAGAGATAGCCGAGATCTGCGGATGTTCAAGGGCGAGCGTGTTTGAATGGATCAAAGCCTTGCGCGAAGGAGGATTTGAAAGCCTCCTGCAGAGGCAAAAGCCCGGTCCCCAGGCAGGAGAACTGCGAGGGCTGGCCGAAAAGGTCAGCCGCCAGCTTCGAGAAGGCGTCCAGAGCGGAAGGTGGACAACAGCACAGGTTGCACGGCAGTGGCTTGCGCGGGAACATGGGGTGGAAAGGCCCTATGTCACGGTCTGGCAATGGATAAAAAAAATGCGAAGGGGTGCTGCGGGTGCCGCGGCCCAGACTCCCCGGAGCAGATCCCGAAGCGGCGCAGGCATTCAAAAATGAACTGGGGACCCGGCTCGATGCTCTCGCGACAGGCGTTGGCAGCCTGGTGCGCGTGTGGGTGATGGACGAAGCCCGATTCGGGACTCCACACCGAAACCCGCAAGGTGTGGATCACCAAAGGGGCGAGGCCAACGGTGCAGCGCCAAACCCGCTACGAATGGGATTATCTTTATGGCGCGCTGGAAGTGGTGGAAGGCCGGGCCGAGTTCCTGCATCTGCCCACAGTGAATTTGGATTGCAATGCCTTGTTCCTGGAACATCTGCGCTCCAGCGATCCCGGGGCCGAGCATGTGGTCATCGCCGAGCAAGCCGGTTTTCATTTGCGGCCTGGCGACCCGCGACTGCCCGACG
>CAZRIL010000161.1:0-11177 GCA_964600115.1 uncultured Chthoniobacter sp.
GCATTGCCAATCGACCGAACACTGCCGCGGCAAGCTCACGAGGATCGAGTGAAAGTGAAAGGGTCTAGGAAAAGCTTGGCAGTCTGTGATACGCGTTGCGCCCGGATGCAATCAACTCCCGGTCCCGAAAAGCTAACGTCCTCAAATCCAAGATAGCCGATGGCGATGAAGAAATCCGACCTCCACTCCGTGATCTGGGCCTCCTGCGATGAACTGCGCGGGGGCATGGAAGCCACTCTTCCTATGACTGGAACGCATCATTCCCCAAGCCTGCCCTCGCAAATCTCCAATCTCGCGGTGTAGAAACACGCACGATGACTTCCCTCTTCGGCTTTTCATGAAATTCAACGAGGACTCCAGGGTCAAGATCCCGGCCATTCTCCACCTGACGCGGCTTGGGTACACTTATCTGTCGCTGAAAAGTCTCGAATGGGACGGATCGAGCAACATTGTTCCTTCTCTTTTTCAGGCCAGTGTTGGCGCAATCAATCCCGCAGCTGCGGCCGGCGAGATTACGGCCGCCCTCGGCCAGCTCGACCTTGCACTCGACAACGAAGACCTCGGCAAAACGTTTTATGAACTTCTAACCGAGACCTCCGGCCTGAAGCTGATCGACTTTGAAGACTTCAGCCGTAACACCTTCCACGTTGTCACTGAGTTCGCCTGCATCAAGGACGACGAGGAGTTCCGCCCGGACATCACCCTCCTTATCAACGGCCTGCCGCTCGTTTTTATCGAAGTGAAGAAGCCGAACAACCGCGACGGCATCCTCGCCGAGCGGCAACGCCTCGCCGCCCGGTTCAAGAACCCCAAGTTCAAGCGCTTCATCAATGCCACGCAGATCATGGTTTTCTCGAACAACATGGAATACGACGATGGCTCCCCGGAGCCGCTCATTGGTGCGTTCTATGCCTCCACGTCGTATGATGAGCCCCGTTTCAACTACTTCCGGGAGGAGGAGGCGCTGGACCTCGCGCAGTTGCTCCGGCCGGAGGACAGCAACGTGGAGGACTTCATCCTCGCCGATACCAACCTCGGCAGCATCAAGCACTCGCCCGAGTTTGCGACGAACAAGCACCCGGGCACGCCGACGAACCGCCTCCTCACCTCTCTCTTCTCGAGGGCACGGCTGGCGTTTATTCTTCGCTTCGGCCTTGCTTATGTGAAGACGGAGAAGGGCCTCGAAAAGCACATCATGCGTTACCCGCAGATGTTCGCGGCCAAGGCGGTCGAGACGAAGATCGAGGCCGGCATTCGCAAAGGCATCATCTGGCACACCCAGGGCAGCGGAAAGACCGCGCTGGCCTTCTACCTTGTCCACTACCTCACCGCCTATTTCCAAAGGAAGGCCGTGGTGCCGAAGTTCTACTTCATCGTGGACCGCATTGATCTCATGGATCAGGCCTGCCGGGAGTTCCGCAGCCGTGGCCTGCATGTCCATCAGATCAACTCACGCGAGGAGTTCTCCAAGGACATCAAATCCAACCTCGCCGTGCATAACGACTCAGGCTCGCGCGAGATCACCGTGGTGAACATCCAGCGCTTTGAGAATGACCCCGATGTCGTCCGCAGCACGGATTACGCCCTCGGCCTCCAGCGCGTCTATTTCCTGGATGAGGTCCACCGCAGCTACAATCCGCAAGGCAGCTTCCTTGCGAACCTGAACGAGTCGGATCGCGACGCGATCAAGCTCGGTCTCACCGGCACGCCCTTGCTGAATGCCTCACTCAGCGGGAATAAAGGCGAAGACGGCAACGCCACCGCCAAGGTGAACTACAACTCGCGGACGATCTTCGGCGACTACATCCACAAATACTATTACAACCGTTCCATCGCCGACGGCTACACGCTGCGCCTGATCCGCGAGGAGATCGCCACGGAGTACAAGCTCCGGCTCAAGGAAACGCTGGAGCAGATCAAGCTCCTTAAGGACCCGAAGAACCGCGTTCTCGTTTACTCTGACACCCGCTTCGTCGAGCCGATGCTGGATTACATCATCGAGGACTTCGAGAACTACCGAACGATGACCGGCGACTACGGCACCGGGGCCATGGTCATCTGCGACTCTTCCGAGCAGGCGCGGGAGATGGCCCGGCTGTTTGAGCGGAAGTATGCCGCGCCGGTGAAGCCGGTGCAGCCCGCGTTCGTGCCCACGGCCATGGCCGCAGAGCCTGCCAAGCTCTACGCCCTGCCGAAGCGCAGCGTCACCACCCATGCCCTCATCCTGCATGACGCAGGCACCAAGGGCGACCGCAAGGACCTCGTGGACACCTTCAAAGAAGGCCGCATCGACATCCTCTTTGTGTTCAACATGCTGCTCACTGGCTTCGACTCGGCGCGGTTGAAGAAGCTCTACCTGGGCCGCATCATCAAGGCACACAACCTCCTCCAGGCCCTCACCCGCGTGAACCGGCCCTACAAAGGCTTCCGTTACGGCCACGTTGTCGATTTCGTGGACATTGAGGAACAGTTCGCCAAGACCAACAAAGACTACTTCGATGAACTCCAAGAGGAGCTGGGGGACGAGCTGCAGAGCTACTCCGACCTTTTCAAGACCGAGGCCGAGATCACCGCCGACATCGAGGCCATCAAAGATGCTCTCTTCCACTTCGACACCGCCAATGCCGAGGTCTTCTCCCAACAGATCACCCAGATCACCGACCGCGTGGAGATGCGGAAGATCCTGAAGGCGCTCACCGATGCCAAGAGCCTCTACAATCTCATCCGCCTCTCCGGCCAGTATGCGCTCCTAGAGAAGCTGGACTTCCGCAAGCTCGGCCAGCTCGCCACCGAGGCATCCAACCATCTCGCCCTGCTCAATCAACGCGAGGCGTTGGAGCACGCGAATGGGAACACCAATATCCTGAACATTGCTCTGGAAAATGTGCTCTTCACCTTCCGCAAGGTGGCCGAGGGGGAGATGGTCATCGCCGATGAGCTGCGGGAGAACCTCCGCCGCACGCGGGAAGGCTTGGCGGGGAACTTTGATCAGGGCGATCCCGCCTTCGTCAGCTTGAAGGAGGAGCTGGAGCGCCTGTTCAAGAAGAAGAACCTCGCCGAGATCACCCAGGCCGAGATGATTGAGAACATCAAGGCGCTGAAGGACATCCACTCCCGCGCCCGCGAACTGGAGCGGAAAAACCGCCTCATCCTCGCCAAGTATGCCAACGACGAGAAATACGCCCGCCTGCACAAGCGCCTGCTGGAGAAGAAGCAGCCCACCGCCAACGAACGGAAGCTCTTCGAGGCCCTCAGCGCCTTCAAGGCCGAGGCAGACGCCCGCATCGCTCACAATGCCGCCATTCTGACCAACGAAGCCTTTGCCAAGGCCGAGATGACCCGCCTGATCATCGAGCAGTTCAAGACCAAGCATCAACTCCCCCTCACCGCCGGAGACACCCAGTTCATCAATACCCTTGTGATGAAGGAGTATCTCGCGGAGTTCCACGGACACCACGCCGCTTGATCTTAGATTGCCATCAATGCGTCTTTATGCATTTATGCATCTGTTATGAGAACGACCATCGACCTTCCTGACCCCTTGCTGGAGCGCGTCAAAATCACCGCGACGCTAAAGAAAACCACCATCCGCAACCTCGTCATTCAAGGCCTGGAAGTCGTGCTAAAGGCAGAATCCGACTCCAGCCCCAGCGTCTCACGGTCAGCCTTGGCCCGTCTCCGGGCTGGCTATGCTCTGGGCGGCAAACCTCTCTCACGGGACGAGATTCATGCCCGCTGAGTTCTTCTTTGACACGAACATCCTACTCTACGCTTACGACACCGACGCAGGTCAGAAGCGTCTCAAGGCCTCCGCTTTGGTCTCCGCCGCCTTGAAGAACCCGGAGCGCTTCGCAATCAGTGTGCAGGTGCTCCAGGAGTTCTTTGTGAACTTTACCCGCCGAGAACAGAGCGATGAAGCGGCAGCCACCCTCATGGATGATTTCTCGGTTTGGAAGATTATCGCCAACACGCACGAGCTTTTCCTCAGCGGGCTGCAGACCCGTGCTCGATGGCAACTTTCCCTTTGGGACGCGATGATCATCGCCGCCGCCACCCAGGCCCGGACGCCCATCCTCTATTCCGAAGACCTCGACCACGGCCAGCATTATGGCTCCGTCCAAGTCATTAACCCTTTCCGCGAAGAGACCGCCGCATGACATCCCAAGAATTTAAAGAAAAAGCCATCACCCTCATCGATGACCTCAAAGCCGTCTGCGCCAGCTACGGCCTGGGCAATGATGGCAACGAATTCAAGATCATCACCCAGGTCTTCCTCTACAAGTTCCTCAATGACAAGTTCGCCCATGAGGTGAAGCGCATCGAGCCGAAGCTGGCGAAGGCCAAATCCTGGGAGGACGCCCTCCGCAAGATGCCAGCGGATGACTACGAGATGCTGCTCCTCCAGCTCGGGGCCAGCACCGCCCGGCTGAAACCGGAGCACTTCCTCTCCAGCCTGTGGGCCAAGCAGAACGATGAAAACTTCTCCGCCCTGCTGGATGCCACCCTGCTCGACATCGCGAAGCTGAATACAGACATCTTCTCCGTGAAGACGAACGACGGGCAGATGATCATCCTCTTTGATCCCGTCACCCAGTTTGTCGCCAGCAAGCGGGACGAGTTCGCCCGCGCCATCATCAACAAACTGATCCCCTTCAGCTTCGAGCGCCTCTTTGCCGAGAAGTTCGACTTCTACGCCACGCTCTTTGAATACCTCATCAAGGACTACAACAAGGACGGCGGCGGCAAGTATGCCGAGTATTACACCCCGCACGCCGTGGCCAAGATCATGGCCGCCTGTCTGGTGCCCAAGCCGGTGAAGAACGTCACCTGCTACGATCCTGCTGCAGGCTCCGGCACGCTCCTCATGAACCTCGCCCACGCCATCGGCGAGGACCGCTGCACGCTCTACACGCAGGACGTGTCGCAAAAGTCATCGAGCCTGCTGCGGCTGAACCTCATCCTGAACAACCTCGTCCACAGCATCCCCCACGTCATCCAGGGGAACACCGTTCTGGAGCCCTACCACAAGGAAGGCACGGCGCTGCGCCGGTTCGATTACATCGTCTCCAATCCGCCCTTCAAGCTCGACTTCTCCGACTTCCGCGACCAGCTCGACACCAAGGCCAACAAGCAGCGCTTCTTCGCCGGCATCCCCAAGGTGCCGAACAAGGACAAGGACAAGATGGCCATCTACCTGCTCTTCATCCAGCACATCATCGCCTCCCTCAGCAAGAAGGGGAAAGCCGCCATCGTCGTCCCCACCGGCTTCATCACCGCCCAGTCCGGCATCGAGAAAGGCATCCGCGAGCATCTGGTGGAAAACAAGATGCTGGCTGGCGTGGTCTCCATGCCCAGCAATATCTTCGCCACCACCGGCACCAATGTCTCCATCCTCTTTCTGGATGCCACCAACCAGGGCGATGTCATCCTCATCGACGCCTCCAACCTCGGCACCAAGGTCAAGGAAGGCAAAAACCAGAAGACCCTCCTCTCCCATGAAGACGAGGAGCAGATCATCCGCGTCTTCAATGCCAAGGAGGCCGTCGAAGACTTCTCCGTCGTCGTCAGCTACGACGACATCGCCGCGAAAAACTGCTCACTCAGCGCCGGGCAGTATTTTGAGGTGAAACTCGACCACGTTGACATCACGCCAGCGCAGTTTGAGGCGGAACTTAATGCTAGGAAAGCCAAGTTGGTTCGCCTGTTTGGTGATTCAAAGGTGATTGAATCCGCCATCGCCGAGAAGTTGAAGCAATTGACTTTCCATTGAATGCCGACCGCTCAGACAGTTCAGCTTGGTGACGTGGCGGAAGATATAACCGTCGGCTATGTGGGGCCTATGGCTCAACAGTATGTCGAAGACGGCATACCTTTTCTGAGGTCTCTCAATGTGCGTCCGTTTCGATTTGACCCAACAGACCTGAAGTTCATCAGTCCGGCGTTTCACCGAAGGATCAAAAAGTCGGCTCTGAAACCAGGAGATGTCGTAGCCGTGAGAACTGGTAATCCGGGAGTGTCATGCGTCATCCCCGAGAACCTACCCGACTCAAACTGCTCTGATTTGGTCGTGATAAAGTGCGGTGAAAAGTTAGACCCGGCTTTTGTCTCCTATTACATCAATTCAGTCACTCATTCCCACATCAAAGGACAACTCGTTGGGGCTATTCAGCAGCACTTCAACATTGGTTCTGCCAAGGAGATGCGGTTCCCAAAGCTTGATAAGCACGAGCAGCATAAACGAGCAAGCGTCCTCTCCACGCTCGACGCGAAGATCGAACTGAACCAGCGGATGAACGAGGAGTTGGAGGGGATGGCGAAGCTGCTCTACGACTACTGGTTCGTGCAGTATGACTTCCCGATGAGCGCCGCCCAAGCCGCCGCGCTGGGCAAGCCCCACCTCACCGGCCACCCCTACCGCGCCTCCGGCGGCCCCATGACCTACCACGAAACCCTCAAACGCGGGATTCCGAAGGGGTGGGAAGTTGGGAGTCTGAATTGCCTCGGTGAAATCATGGGTGGCAGCACACCAAGCACCATGGAAGAAGAGAACTTCACGACTCAAGGCACACCGTGGATCACTCCCAAGGACATGTCTCGAAACACCGGAAACAAGTTCATCTCCCGAGGTGAAACCGATGTCAGCGCTGAGGGCATCAAGAACGCTTCTTTGACTCTTCTGCCCGCAGGCACCGTTTTGATGAGTTCCCGTGCTCCCATTGGCTACACGGCCATCGCCCGCAATCCGGTGACGACCAATCAAGGCTTCAAGTCCTTCGTTCCTTCCAAAGGCTACTCCACTGAGTTCATCTACTACACGCTGAACCATCAGATGAAGGTCATCGAGCAAAACGCCTCCGGCTCCACCTTCAAAGAAGTGTCAGCAACTACACTCAAAGGCATTCAAACCATCCTCCCCGAGGCGTCGGTCCGGGCCGAATTCGCCAAAGTGCTCAAGCCCATCCTAGCCCAGCAGGACACGCTGGAACAACAAACCCAAGAACTCACCACCCTGCGCGACTGGCTCCTGCCCATGCTCATGAATGGTCAGGTGACGGTGCGGTGAACGATCCGAACCGATGTGTTGTAAGGGGCGAAGTCGCAGAGTAAAGAGACTGGGGACTGCCCTTAAGAGTTTATGAAATCCGAGTTTCTCCCAATCACCCGCCTGCGGTTGAAGCGGTTCCGGAGTCTTTTGTGGGCGGACACTCCCATGACCAACCCCCTTTTTATCGTCGGGAAAAATGGGGCGGGTAAGAGCAACTTCCTCAAAGCCCTGGAATTTCTCTCCAGTTGCGTATCCATGCCGCTGGAGTCGGTCTTTCAGCTTCACGGCGGTCTGGAGACGATGCGTTTCCGCACCAGCGGTCGCAGCCGGCCTGGGAACTTCGGAATGCGGGCGGACTTCAAGCTGCCGTCGGGGGTGGAGGGTTGGTATGCCTTCGAGATCAAGGCAATGACGGGTTACAAGTTTGAAGTGGTGAAAGAGCAGTGCTCCGCCGGCGCCCACTCGTTCACCCGGGTAGGCAGTGAGATTACCCTGTCCGTTGCCGGGATCACGCCGGGGGTCAGCTGTGACTCTCTGTTGCTTCCCTTGCTCGGGGGAACTCCGGAGTTCAAGCCAGTGAAAGAGCTGCTCGGAGACATCGCTGTGTTTTCGCTGGAGCCTCGCATCATCCAGGAAATGCAGGATCCCGATGCCGGGTTGAGTTTGAAATCGGATGGCAGCAATCTCTCCAGCGTGCTCCAAAACATGCGGGAACCCGCGCTTCGTCGTCTCTGCCAGCTCTTGGGCTCGGTGGTCCCGGGGGTGTCGGAAGTGACGCCGTTGAAGCATGGCAAGAAACTCACACTTCGGTTCAAGCAAACGTGGAATGGAGATTCGGACCACAAAGAGGAGTCCAGCCATGAAGCTTTTGCGATGTCGGATGGGACCATGCGTGTGTTGGGCATTCTGACGGCCTTTCTTCAAAATGGACGGCCAAAAGTCATCGCTCTTGAAGAACCCGAATCGACGATCCACCCAGAGGCCCTTGCTGCGCTTCTTGATCTGATTCGTGGATTTGCTGACAAAAGCCAGATCATTGTAACGACACACAGCCCCGACCTTTTGGAAAGCAAGTGGATCGAGCCTGAAAATATCCGAGTGGCCTCGTGGAGCCGGGGTGTCACACAAATTCTTCCCTTGGGTGAGGCCGCGGCAGCCAGTTTGAAGCAGCATCTCATGGGGGCGGGAGAAATGATGCGAACAGAAGGCCTGCGACCGGAGGAGCTCTTCGAAAACATTAATCCCGATCAAGGCGAGCTTTTCTCAAAACTGCCATGATCAAACCCATCGTTGAAGGGCACGGAGAAGTGGAAGCTCTCCCGGTGTTGTTGCGACGGATCGCAGTCGAGTGCTTTGGTGTCTGGGATGTGCCGCTTTTGCATCCCGGGAGGTATCCCGCAGACCGACTGCTGCGGAAAACGGAGAATGGAACATGGGTAACAGGACCGGATTTCCCGAAAGCGGGTCAACATGCCCGGAATCAAGGAGCGACATGTCTTCTGACGCTGCTGGATCTGGATGATGATTGTCCGAAGGAAGTGCATGACGCACTAATCCCTCTGCTTGCCAGCGCGACGGGATTGGCTCCGTCGTGCCTAGTTTTTGCCAAATGTGAATACGAGGCATGGTTCCTGGCCTCGGCGGAAACCTTGGAAGACAACATACTGCCCTATCCGGATAATCCAGAGGATGTGCGAGGAGCAAAGTGTGCTCTTGAGAGCCACCTCCAATTGGAGTTCCCATATGATGAAAGGACAGATCAGCCGCGCTACTCCAGCAGGGTGAAGCTCAGTGCAGTCTATGAACGCTCGAGGTCATTCCGCAAGCTGGTCAAAGACTACCGACGTTTGCTTGAGCACTGTGGATTTCAACCGGCTGAATGGCCTGTAGCAGAGGACGAATAAGGCAGGCATGTTGATGGAATCGAGAACGCGACCACCCTCCGCGACTGGCTCCTGCCGATGCTCATGAACGGCCAGGTGACTGTTGGCCCGCACATTGGCAATGGTTAGAACGTTTCAGGCAATCGAGTATTTGAAACCGGCCGACCGGGGCATCAATCGGCCCGTCGTTTTGCGGGGGATCACAGTCGATGGCAGCCTGGAGACGATTTTTGTAAAAACGACTGCGGGATACGGTGACCGCCCGACAGCGGCCGGGGTTGAGCTTTTTACCACGTTGCTGGGGCGTGCTCTGGGGTTGTTTGTGCCGGAACCTGTGATTGTGGAGATTCCCTCGGGATTCGAACGGGTCATCTTTGACGCCCCGGAGTATCGTGAGATGCTGGGCCGAAGTGCCGGAAAGAATTTCGGAACGATTGCGTTGGGATCCGATTGGAAGACTTGGCCCGTTGGGATGTCGGTGAGAGCTTTTCCCGAGGAAATGATCGAAGACATTCTCACCTTTGATGCCTTGGTTCAGCACACCGATCGGGCAGCAGACAACCCGAATTTGCTTTGGAAAGATCACCAGATTGCGGTTGTGGATCATGAAAAATGCTTTGGTCATTTGTGTCTTTCCGGAAGTGATCAGCGGCCATGGAGGCCACTTTTTGGCAATCGTCCACTCCTCACGCACTGCCTCCGCTTGGCGATCAATACCAAAAAGACGGACTCCTTCGGCCAGCGACTTCAAACGGAACTGATTGGTTTTGAATTTAATGGAAAGATCGCGCAACTTCTGGCGGTGACGGCAGAATCATTCCCTGAAGCCAGACTGGATTTAGATCGCATTGGCAGCTACTTTGAGAAACTCCACAAAAACAATACGGATTTTTTCGACGACCTTCGAATGAGTCTGCAGTCATGAAAATGAATCCCTACAGTTATTGCTTCCTCCGCTATCGGCAGGACCCGGAATCCGGGGAGTTTGCGAATATCGGCGTCGCCCTGTGGTGCCCGCAGGAGCGGTTTCTCGATTTTCAAGGCAATGAGCGCTATGCGCGGCTCAAGCATTTTTTCGGAGACATCGACGACAAAGGGTTCCGATTGTTGGTCGCCCACGTGGGACGGCGTTTTGATTCTCTGGCGGAACAGATCGGCAATGGACTCCCGCTCGATGGCCAACCGGAAAGCGTTCTCGACCTTGCCCGGCAGGTTGTGCCCCGAGATGATGGATCCTTGATTTGGGGACCAGCCCGCGGAGGCTTTACGGCAGATCCACGAGCAGAGATGCGTCGGCTCTACGAGCGCTACATCGGGCGACACTGTCAGAATGAAAAGGCCCGGCGGGATGAGCCTCAAGTCTTCCGCGAAGTTTACAGAAGTGCATTCGAGAACCACGTCGTTGCTCCGCGGATCTGTGAGCATGAAATTGTCGCCCCGTTGGCAAACCATGTTTTCAAACATGCGTGGAAGAACGGTGTCTGGAATGTCTATGAAACCATTTCCTTCGATTTGCTCGAATCCGATTCGATCGAACGCAAGGCTCACACTTGGTTCGGACGCAGTGTCCATCTCATTCAGAGCCCGGACCGGCCCAAATTGCACTATCTTCTCGGAAAGCCAACGCTCGAAACGCATGCCGGGAAATACGAAAAGGCCAAAAAGATTTTAAGCTCAGCGGAGGACGTCCGCTTGGTGGAGGAAGATGAGGTGGAGTATTTTGCAGCAGAACTTCAGAGGAACATCATTGCGTCAGCCTGACCGGGTGACAGGCGGATTGTTCTGACGGCGGTAGGGGGTCCGCCTCCGCGCCCGGCGGGCGACTCCCGCCTACGTGTCTCCGGCGAGACAAGCCGGCGTGACAGCCTCCGCTTCTCGCTTCGCTGCGAGCGGAGGCTGGAGGCGAGGGGAGTCGAACCCCTGTCCTTCAGGCAATCTGCACAACCGTCTACATGCTTATCCGGCCTTTGAATTCAGGGCGAAGCTGCGAACCGGCACGCCACCCGCCCCTGAGCGTCCACGAAACGATTCACCACCGCCGCGGTCGCTCCGGCGGGAAGTTAGCCTGCTGGAGTCGCGTTCCGGACCAGCAGGCGTCAGCCGGAACACGTCGCGGTCAATTAGGCCGCGAGAGCGAGATCTTCGTAATCTGCATTTATTTTGTTTGGTCCGATTTTTTACGAGGCCAACGAACCATCCTCGGCATGCGGGCCGGGCTTCACACCTCAAGTCGAAACCAGTACGCCCCC
>CAZRIL010000162.1:0-11133 GCA_964600115.1 uncultured Chthoniobacter sp.
GTTCCTTGCAGGCCCGGATGATGCGCAGCGCGATCTCGCCCCGGTTGGCGATCAGGATTTTTTTGAACATGGGACTATTTCAACCGGAACAGCGTCTGCCCGAATTGAACCGGCTTGCCGTTTTCGGCGGCAATCTCGACAACGGTGCCGGAAACCTCGGCCTTGATCTCGTTCATCACCTTCATGGCCTCGATGATACAAACGACGGTGTCAGGCGTGACTTCCTGGCCGACACTGAGGAACGGAGGATTCTCCGGGGAGGGAGATGCATAGAATGTGCCCACCATCGGAGACTTGATCTCGATACCTCCCGCAGCCGCCGGTGCTGCCTCAGGGGCCTCCGCAGAGGCTGGGGATGGCTGGGCTTGAGCAGGGGCGGGGACTGCCGTGGCAGGAGCCGATGTCACATAGTGGACCGGATTGCCGGCCTCACCGGTTTTCATGGTGATTTTGAATCCTTCTTTCTCCATTTTAAAAACGGCAATGCCGTTTTTTTTCATGAGATCGACCAATGTGCGAATTTCTTTGAGGTCCACAGGCTTGTAATTTTTGACTGAGCTCAAAATCCTGACACGCCGGTGTTGGCAGGGTCAAGACTTTGGATGGGTTGATTTCGTCCGGGGGATTTCCGCAGTCGGCGTTGTCTGGCGGGGAATCAGGGTTTGGCGGCGCGGATCTTTTCCTTCTCCCGTTCGCGCTTTTCCTCAAGGCGCTGGATTTCGGAAGCGAGCTGGCGGCGGATTTCGTCTTTCTCCGCCGGGTCAGCCTTCACCAACTCTCCTTCCAGAAGGAGCTTTTTTTCAGCGAGTTTGGCATTGATCTCGCTGTCCACTTCGGCGATGGCCGTTTTTTGCCTCTCCGTCAGGGAAACGGAAGGCGCATTTTTCTCCAGGCGGCTCATGGCGAGTTCGTAGGCGGATTTCATGCCTCCATTGTGCAAAAGTTTCCGGCGGAACGATAGAAAAATTGCACGTCCGCCCGGGAGTGTGTTTAGTGGCGGTCCCATGGCATATTTGCGGCTTCTGAGCACCGATTTTGACGGCACCCTGATTGCCCATCCCTCAAACGGCCGCTGTTCTCCGGCATTCGCCGAGGTTCTGAATCTGCACCGCGAAGCCGGTGGGCTCTGGGCGGTCAACACAGGACGCGGTCTGGAGCATGCCATCGAGGGGATCGGAATCTTCGCCGCTCCCTACGAACCGGATTTTCTGCTCACCAATGAACGGGAGATCTTTTTGCGTGCAGGGGAGGGGGTATGGGAACCTGACAGAGCCTGGAACGAGACCTGCCGGCAATGTCACGAGGAACTTTTTTCGAGGGCTGGCAAAATCTTTTCGAAGATCACCGAGGTGGCTTCGCACTCGCCTGACGTGACCCTCATACACGAACATGGCACTATGGTCGGGCTGGTCACCTCGAGCGAAACGGTGATGGAGGAGGTGGCCGGCTTCATACTCCGTGAAGCCGTCGATATCCCCGAATTTCACTTTCAAAGAAACACCGTCTATTTGAGATTTTGTCACCGGGACTACCACAAGGGGGCTGCACTGGGGGCACTCTGCCGGAGCCTCTCCATCGGACGGGAGCAGGTATTTGCCGGAGGGGATCACTTCAATGATCTCTCCATGCTTGACGGAAAATACGCCGCTTTTCCCTGCTGTCCCTCCAACGCGATCGATGAAGTGAAGTCCGTTGTGCGTTCGTCAGGCGGATATGTCGCCACCATGACGGCAGCGGACGGGATCGCAGAAGCCTGGAGGTTTTTCACAAATTGCCAATGACACCTGTATTCATCAAACGTCTTCAAAAGCACCTCGGCAAATCCGCCGTGCAAACCGATCCCCCGCCCGAGTTTTCCGGTGACAAATGGTTCGCACAAACCCGGCCCGACCTCGTCGTTTTGCCTTCTTCGACCGAAGAGGTTTCCTTCGTGCTTCGCGAGGCCAACAGGGCCGGAATTCCCGTAACGCCCCGCGGGGCCGGATACGGCTATGTGGGAGGATGCACTCCGGTTAACAAAGGAATTGTCCTCGCGCTGGACCGGATGAACCGGATACTGGAAATCCACCCGAAGGATTTTGTGGCGGTTGTCCAGCCGGGCGTGATCACCGGGGACCTTCAAGCCGCTGCCCGTAAGAAAAACCTGTCGTATCCCCCCGATCCGGCCAGCCTCAAGGATTGCAGCATCGGCGGAAACATCGCGACAAATGCGGGGGGGCCCAGGTGCCTGAAGTATGGAGTCACAAGGAACTACATCCTTGGCCTGGAGGTCGTTCTCGCGGATGGCACGGTCGTCCGGTGTGGCGGCCGCACCCACAAAAACAAAACCGGGTTCGATCTGGTCGGCCTCTTCACGGGCTCGGAAGGATTGCTGGGAATCGTCACAGAGGCCACGCTTCGTCTGATTCCTCTACCTCCCGCGCATGCAGCGCTTTCCGCAGGGTTTGCTACCATGGATGCGGCCGCCGCCGCGATTCAGGCGGTGTTTGCCGGCGGCTTCCTGCCGGCCGCCGTTGAGGTTGCGGATCGCTTCACGCTGGACGCGGCGCGCGCCTTCAACCCCGGAGCGGATTTCCCCCCCGGCAATGCCCAGGTCATCCTTGAGGTGGACGGTCAGCCCGCCAGCGTCCGCAGCGAGGCCAATGCGCTCGAGAAAATTCTGCTCTCCTCCGGAGCACTTGCCGTCGCCAAAGCCACGACGCCCGGGGCCTGCGACAAGCTCTGGGGGCTCAGGAGGGTTTACTCACAATCGCTCAAGGCGACTGGGCTCAAAAAGCTCAATGAGGATATCGTGGTCCCCCGCGGCCGCCTTGTGGATCTGGTCCGCTTCGCGGAACGCCTGCAGAAGAAAACCGGCTTTCCCATCGCCTGTTTCGGTCATGCCGGCGACGGCAACATCCACACCAACATCATGGTTGCGGATCCTGATAATCCCGCCGTCCAAAAAAAGTCACGTGCCGCACTTGATGAGCTCTTCAGCCAGGTTCTTGCATGGAATGGGTCGATCACCGGAGAGCACGGGATCGGGCTTGCCAAGAAGCCCTGGTGGAATCAGGCGGTGCCGCGCAGCACACGCGACCTGCATGCCGTCTTGAAATCCGCCATGGATCCCCGGGGGATTTTGAATCCCGGGAAGTTTGTCTCAAGCCGGAACCCCTGAGCCCGTTTCAATTAACTGCCGGCGGCCCGGCTGAATTCCATCACGTTTATCGGAGGAAGGTTCAAGGCGCAGAATTTTTGTTCTTCGAGAGCGAAGAGGTGGTCCTCCTCGCAGAGCTGGGTGCCGAGCTGGTAGGCGATGAACCGGCTGTCCGCATCCATGGCCCCCGCGATCCGTGCCAGCATGCGGTTGCGGACGGATTTTTCGATGACCGAAAACGGAATGCCCGAGAGGATGTAATCGCACCGCGAGTGACCGAGTTCGGTCAGCGCTTCGCGGATGTGCAGGGCATCTGTCTCCAGAATTGTCACGCGCTTGTCTTTTCGGAACTGGTGACGGAGGTGGGTGACGAACTCCGGATCCACCTCGAAGAGCACCAGCCGTGAGTCCGGGCCCATGCGCTTGACGATCTGCCGGGTATGGCATCCTTCTCCGGGACCAAGTTCAACGACAACTCTCGGACGAGAAAAATCCAGCCGCGAGGCGGTCTGGCGGGTGAGGAATGGGGAACTGGGAACCAGGTAGCCAACCCGCATCGGATTCGCGAGAACGCGTTTGAAGAAAAGAAGACTCATTATTGGAATGCGGAACGGAGGAATGTAAGCCCTCAGGGGATCCGCGCGAGAATTTCCTTTGCACCCGCCTGTTCGTAGGCGTCGGCGATCCCCAGGAGTCTGGACTCATCAAGGGGTTTGCCGAGAAATTGAAGTCCCACAGGAAGCGGTCTCCCGCCTTCCTCCACGAGGCCGCAGGGAACGCTGATGCCACAGATCCCGGCCAGGTTGGCGGCGATCGTGAAGATGTCCGCAAGATACATCCGGAGCGGATCGTTCACGCGTTCGCCGATTTTGAAGGCGAGATCCGGAGAGGTCGGGCAGATGAGGGCATCGACTTTCTCGAAGGCGCTCGTGAAATCCCGCCGGATGAGCGTGCGGACTTTCTGTGCGCGGAGGTAGTAGGCGTCGTAGTAGCCGCTCGAGAGGACGTAGGTTCCGAGGATGATCCGGCGTTTGACCTCGCTTCCGAATCCTTCCTCGCGGGAGCGATTGTAGTGGTCCAGAAGGCCGGTGGGATTTTTTGCGCGGTGTCCGTAGCGGACCCCGTCGAAGCGGGCAAGGTTCGCGGAAGCCTCCGCCGTGGCGATGATATAGTAAACCCCGATGGCGTATTCTGTGTGGGGGAGGGAGACCTCGACGAGTTCGGCCCCGAGGCCTTCGCAGACCTTGATCGCTTCCTCGACCTTTGTTTTCACCCGCGAGTCCATCCCGTCGACAAAGTATTCCTTGGGGATTCCAAGCTTCACGCCTTTGAGATCACCGGTCATCCGGGAGGTGAAATCTTCTGCCGGCAGGTCAAGGGAAGTGGAGTCATGGGGATCCTTTCCCGCGATCGCATTCAGGATCGAGGCGCAGTCCCGGGAGCTGCGGGCGAAAGGTCCGATCTGGTCGAGGGAACTGGCGAAGGCCACGAGCCCATACCTCGAAACCCGGCCATAGCTGGGCTTCAGCCCGACAACGCCGCAAAGTGAGGCCGGCTGGCGGATCGAGCCGCCGGTATCGCTGCCGAGCGTGGCATACGCCTCGCGCGCCGCAACCGCCGCCGCGGATCCTCCGCTTGAGCCGCCCGGGATGCGGCTGGTATCCCACGGATTCCTTGTGACCTGATAAGCGGAATTTTCCGTGGAGGATCCCATGGCAAATTCATCCATGTTGAGGCGCCCGAACGGAATCGCTCCCGCGGCCCTCAGTTTCACGATCGAGGTGGCATCGTAAGGGGCCTTGTATCCGGCAAGAATTTTTGAGCCGCAGGTGCATTGCTCCCCGAGGACGTTGATCACGTCCTTGATGCCGATTGGAACACCTCCGAGCGGTTGGGTGACATCCGCTTTTTCGGCCGCGGCGAGAGCGGATTCGAAGTCCCGGGCGAGAAAGGCACCGACTTCCGTGTCGACTTCCTGGATTCGCGACTCAAGCGCCCGCACGGCATCGGCGGGCGTGAAGTCCCCTTTCCGGAAACCGGCCTGAAGTTCGGAGATGGTGAGGTTTATGAGATCGCCCATGGCTATTCGATGACTTTTGTGACGAGCACGAGGTTGTTGGCGGAATGCGGGGCATTGGCCAGCACGGCTTGCCGCTGCAACCCGGGTTTGGCTTCGTCCTCCCGGAAAACATTGAAAACCGGATTCGCGTGGGCGGTCGGCTCGACGCCGGTGAGATCCAGTCTGCCGAGTTGTTCGACGTATTCGAGCACGCTTCCCAGCTGGGACTGGAAGGTTTCGGTTTCCTTGTCGGTGAGTTCGATGCGGGCCAGGCGCGCAACATCGCGGACATCAAGATTCGGGCTGCTCATGAGAACCCGTATTCCTAGCAGTTCGTGGCGGCGGGGAGGAAGCCCCAATTTTCAGCGCAGGCTTCCATGCGGCTGGACCTGTCGGTGATAAGCTCTCCTCAGGGCGGCCGCGAGATCGGTGGTCTTCACGGGCTTGCTGATGTAGTCATCCATGCCGGCCTCCAGACATTTCTCACGGTCCCCTTCGAGCGCGTTCGCTGTCATGGCGAGGATCCAAGGGCGCTTGGCGTGCGTCCTGCAGATTTCGCGCGCGGCGGTGAGACCATCCATGACCGGCATCTGGACATCCATAATGATCGCGTCAAAAACCTCGTGCCGAATGGCAGCGAGCACTTCCTTGCCGTTGCCAACGATCTCGGGACGATAACCGAGCCGCTCCAGCATCAGACGGATGATCCTTTGGTTTGTTGGATGGTCCTCGGCAACGAGAATCCGCAGCGGACATTCTCCGGCCATTTCCGGATCCGTCGTGCCGGGTTTCGGACGGGCGGCGGTCCGGGTGCCGGCGACTGCACTGCGGATCGTCTCCTGAAGGACCGCGGCTTTGACAGGCTTCGTCAAAAAATTATTGATCCGCAGATGCTTCAGCCTCGATCGGTCGTGGTCAGACAATGAAGTGAGGATGATGATCGTGAGGTCCGGACGGCGCGCGCGGAGTTCTCCGGCGATCGTATAGCCATCCATTCCCGGCATCTGAACATCGAGCAGGACAAGGTCGATCCGCTCCCCGGATTCCTCCACGGCGAGGGCGTCGGCACCGCTCCGGACCTCGTGCGGAACCATGCCCCAGTTCCTGGTTTGTTCACTGAGAATCCACCGGTTGGTGGCATTGTCGTCGACGATCATCACATGGACCCCTGAAAGGTCATGGATCGGAGTCTGAGCCACTGGCGACGGCGCGTCCTTTGCTGGAAGAAGCGGTACGATGAACTGGAAATCGGCTCCCTTGCCGACAGCGCTTGCCACCCAGATCTTACCGCCCATGATCTCAGTCAGCCGCCGGCTGATGGCGAGGCCGAGCCCGGTGCCGCCGAACCTTCTCGTGGTCGAATTGTCCACCTGGCTGAAGACCTGGAAAAGCCGGTCCCGGACATCTTCCGGTATGCCAATTCCCGTGTCCTTCACCGAAAAGTGCAGAAATTGTTTTCCTCCGGGTTCCCCATGGGTGCGAACCCGGATGATGACTTCGCCCGATTCGGTGAACTTCACGGCGTTGGTGGCAAGATTGAGTAGGATCTGCTGGAGGCGGGTTCTGTCTGAGAGGATCACCTGCGGCACATCCGGTTCAATCCAATACATCAGCTCGAGATCTTTTCCGGAGGCCACGGCGGCATTCAGATCGAGGACGGCCTCTATGCATTCCCGTAGAATGACCGGCTGGGATTCCAATTGGAGCTGGCCGCTTTCTATTTTCGAAAAATCAAGGATGTCGTTGATGATGGAAAGCAGCGAGTCGCTGCTGGTTCTCACCGTGTCCAGATGTTCATGCACCCTCTGAGGAAGTCCGGAATCCAGCAGGAGGTCGGTCATGCCGATGATGGCATTGAGCGGAGTCCGGATTTCGTGGCTCATGTTGGCCAGAAAATCGGCCTTCGCCCGTGCCGCCACCGAGGCCTCGCTCGCAAGCCGGTCCGCATTCTTTTTGGCTTCATCCAGGGCGGAATTCTTCGCTGCGAGCGCCTGGATCGCATTCCTGCGGTTGAGCACAGCGCCGATGAGGCGGGCGAGGAGGCGGACGAATTCGATTTCCGCCTCGTCGAACGGTTTCCCCCGGGCCGGGGTGGAAAAAAATTCCAGGGTGCCGTAGACGCGTCCATCGACCACCACTGTTGTGCCGAGGAACGACTCGTATCCATAGCGTTGGAGGCACGGCTCCGAGGCGAAACGGGATTCCGACATCCTGGGAATGGCAAGGACGTCGCCCGCCTGAATCGACAGCTTCCCGTAACTCGAGGATAGCGGAAGGGAGACCTGTTTGGCGTCCGTGCGCGGAGACCGGGCCTCCAGGACCAGATGTTCGCCATCGATTCTTCCCAGCGTGGCCTTCTCAAACAGCAGGTTCTCGCGTCCCCTGTCCAGAGCAAGCGCAAGCGTTTCCCCGGCGTCTGTTCCGGGCAGCTCAGCGATCCCGCTGAGGGCGTGCAGAAGCCGGATGCGCAGCGCCGTGGATTCCTCCGCGATTTTCCGGCGGGTGCTCACGATCTGGATCGAGACATACTTCGTCACAATCCCGAGAGAATCCGGGAACGGGACGACAATCGCATCCACCCAGTAGAGCGAGCCATCCTTGGCCCGATTGCAGATCTCCCCCTGCCAGATTTTAATACTGCGGATGGTCGACCAGAATTCCGCCCAGAACTCGCGGGAGTGCAGGCCGGAATTGATTTTCCGGAACGGGCTGCCGGTCAGTTCGTCGGGCGAATAGCCGGTGATCTCGCAAAACCGGTCGTTCACATAGGTAATAATCCCTTCGGAATCGGATTCCGCGACGATGGCAAGCTGGTCGAGTGCAAGTTTGTGGGCGGACAGCGTCCGGACAATCTCTTCCGAAAGTTTATTTTCGAGCCGGAGTTGTTTTTCCGCAGAGGAACTCTTTTGCTCGAACCTTGAGAAGATCGGCAGCAGGGCCAGCGCCGTGATCATGCTCAGCAACAGGGCGTCAAAGGCGACTTCCTGCCAGAGGTTCGATGGCTCCGGCCACAGGTAGGGAATGATGACCCCCATGACGAGCACCTCGCCGCAGAATACGATTGCCAGGATGATAAAGAATATCTTCCCCCATGTCACAGGACTCTGTGGACGGCGGTCCGGCGTCGGAGATCCGCTATAGACCGGGGAGGCCGGGCTTCCCTCGTGCAATCGCATGAGGTCAGTATCCTCTGGAATCACCGGAGGGCAACTTCAAACCTTGATGCGCTCGATCTCTGCGCCCAGGGAGTTCAGCTTGTCATCGATCGATTCATACCCCCGGTCGATGTGATAGACCCGGTTCACCTCGGTCACCCCCTCGGCCTGGAGGCCTGCCAGCACGAGTGCCGCAGAAGCGCGGAGGTCGCTCGCCATCACCGGGGCTCCGCTGAGCTTCTCCACGCCATGGATGATCGCTGTCGACCCCTGAAGTTCGATATTGGCTCCCATGCGCTTGAGCTCGGACACATGCATGAAACGCTGGGGGAAAACATTGTCGGTGACAACGCTGATGCCGTCCGTTGTGGCGAGAAGGGCGCACATCTGCGCCTGCATGTCGGTGGGGAAGGACGGGTAGGGGAGGGCGTCCAGTTTGAGCGGGCGTCGCGCGCCGTTCGGGGTGATGGTGATCCGATTTTTCCCGGTCTCAATCTGAAAGCCTGCCTGGGAAAGGACATCCGAGACCGCCCGCAGGTGCTCGGGCTCCACCCTGGTAAGCGTGACCCCGTCGCCGCAAATGGCCGCAGCGACAAGGAATGTCCCGGCCTCGATGCGGTCCGGGATGACTTCATGCTCGGCCCCATGAAGTTCCTTTACCCCCTCGATGATGATCCGTCGTGTTCCTGCACCCTCGATTTTCGCACCCATCGCGATGAGGAAGTTCGCGAGGTCCACGACCTCCGGCTCCTCGGCAGCCCCGTCAATGACGGTTGTGCCCTCCGCGAGGACAGCTGCCATCATCACGTTGTCGGTTCCCAGAACCGTGGAACCGAATTTTCCGCGGAGCGAGATGGTGGCCCCCCGCAGGTCGGGGGCGAGGACCTTCACATTTCCCGACTGAACACGCACGGCGGCCCCGAGGGCTTCAAACCCCTTCAAATGCAGGTCAATCGGGCGGTCTCCGATGATACAGCCTCCCGGCAGTGAGACGGTCGCTTCCTTTTCGCGTCCCAGCAAAGGCCCCAGAATGCAGACCGATGCGCGCATTTTCCGGACGATCTCGTAGGGCGCCTCGGTGGTGACATTTTCTGCTTTGATCGTGACCACGCCGCTCGCTCTTTCGACCTCGCACCCGAGCTCGCTGAGGATCGTGAGCATGTAATGGATATCGCTGAGATCCGGCACGCGGGAGATTACGCATGGCTCCCTTGTCAGCAGCGTCGCTGCAAGGATCGGAAGTGCGGAGTTTTTTGAGCCGCTGATGCGAACCGACCCCTTGAGGCGGCGGTTTCCGTGAACGAGAATTTTATCCATGTTTTGCGATGACGAATCTTTCGATATTCTGATAGTCGCGGCGGGGTGAGATGTCCCGAAAATTATGGGACTTCAGCAGCTCGCAAACCGCGGGACTCTGATCGTGCCCGATTTCGAGCGCCAGGACACCACCCGGTGCCAATACCTCAGGGGCTCCTGCAATGAGCCTGCGGATCAGGTCAAGGCCGTCAGCGCCGCCGTCCAGCGCAAGGACCGGGTCGTGGCCGACTTCCCGGGACAAACCCGGAATCTCAGCCGCCGGGATATACGGCAGGTTGGCGACGACGATGTCGATCGGACCCCGGATGTCCGCGAGAAGATCCGACACAACGAAAGTGACCTTATCCGCAAGATTGTGCCGAGCCGCATTTTCGCCCGCGAGAGCCAGGGCGTCCCGCGAGATATCGCATCCGGTGACCGAGGCAAGCGGACGTTTTAACGCGAGGCTTAGCGCGATCACCCCGCTTCCGGTGCCCACGTCCAGGGCATTCTGGAAATCGCCCATGGCCAGAACGAGTTCCACGAGTTGCTCGGTCTCCGACCGCGGAATCAGCGCCCGCGGATCCGAGGCAAAAGTGTAGCCGAGAAATTCGATGGTCCCGAGCAGGTGTTGAAGCGGCCGGCCCTCTCCGCGTTGCCGGACGAGATTGCGCAGGGGGGCCCGCTCGGCCTCTCCCAGCGGACGCTCGAATTCCAGATAAAGTTCGATCCGGTTATTCTTTCCAAGGACATGAGCGAGCAAGTGCTCGGCATTCAGGCGCGGGCTTTCTACTCCCTGCCTGGTCAGGTAGTCCGTCGCTGCAGTGAGGACTTCAAGGACTGTCATTATTTGTGGAATATCATGGAAAACGCGGACTGTGTCACGGATAGCCAGCCCGTGCGAGTGAGAAAGACGCCCCTTCCAATGGAGATGGCAGCGCCGGCTGTGTTTTTAAGTGGCTAAGTGGCCAGGCTGATATTCAACCAGCCCCTTGCAGGCCGCAGGAATCGAGCTATTCTCACGTGATGTTCGAACTGACGCGCCGCGAGAAGGGACTCATCGCTGGATTCGTTTTTATTTTTTTGCTTGGCTTTGGAGTCAAGCAATGGCGGGATGCCGCGGCGTTTGACTCCCGTCCCGCGCAAGTTCCCTGATCACCTATTTCATGCAGACAACCGGATTTCAAGAAGCCGTCGAAGCGGTCTCCCGCGAGGATAAAAGATACCATGCCGAAGCGTATCTATTTCTGCGCGACTCGCTGGAGGCCACGCTCAAGCGACGCAAAAAGGCAACCAAGGAAGCCGGCGGCCACGTGGCTGCAGCCGAGCTGCTGGACGGGTTCAGGATCCACGCGCTCGGGGAATTCGGTCCCATGGCGATGACTGTTCTCGACTACTGGGGGGTGCGCTGCTCCGAGGATGTCGGGCAAATGGTCTTCAATCTCGTCCAGGCAGAGCAGTTCGGAAAGACCGACGAGGATTCG
>CAZRIL010000163.1:0-11100 GCA_964600115.1 uncultured Chthoniobacter sp.
CCAAAACAGGGAGCACAGGCGTCCCGCCTGTGAAAGGCACCAACCCTCGCTGGCCAAGTCAGTGCCCAAACGGGCGAGACGCCCGTTCTCCCTATTTGCTGCATCGTGTTGCCGCGTCTAAAGAGCAAGGATATCCCGAACCCGTTCCACCGGAAGGCCAATGACGTTGGTCACCGAGCCCTCGATACTTTTGATGATGCTTCCGTCGTGGTCCTGCGCGGCGTAGGCACCTGCTTTGTCCAGCGGATGGATTGAGGCCAGATACTGGCGGATCCCGTCGTTGCTCAGGGCGTGGAAAGTGACCAGAGAGGACTCGGAGAATGTCATGATTTTTCCGCCGGGAAAGTGGATGACGACCCCTGTGACGACTTCGTGGGTGTGGCCGACAAGTTCCTTCAGCATCCGGAACGCATCCTCCATATCCGAGGGCTTTCCAAAAAACCGGCCGGCTTTCCACACGACGGTATCCGCGGCGATGACGATTTGATCGGGGAATTTTCCTGCCACGACCCCGGCTTTTCGCACGGCATTTTCGAGTGCGAGCCCTGCGGGATCGAATGAGTGATCCTCGATTTCGTCTGCTCCTGAGACGATGCAGGTGACGTGATATCCCGCATCTTCCAGCAACTGTTTCCGTCGCGGAGATGCGGAGGCGAGGACGATCTTCAAGCGGCCCGGGACTTTATCCGCCGCCAGCAGCGCGACGGATTCCATCGAGACGCTTCTGCATGGTGCGGGAGGAACCCGGACGGTGGCTGAAGTTTGAGATGACTCCCCAGACAACCGGGATCAGCGTGGCCACTCCCGCGCTGAGAAGGCCGATGGCCACACCCCGCCGCGCGTTGCGACCGAGCCGGTCAGCGACCAGCAGACCAACCCCCAACCCGACGGCGACCTGAGAAAATGCTACAACTCCCGAAACCGGGAGGTTTTCTCCGAATTTGTCCAATGACAATTGTGACATGGTGATTGAACCTAGGGGGACGGTGTGAGATTTTCAATCGCAAATGAATCGCTCATTGGGAATTGATCTCGGGGATGCACGTGTGGGTGTCGCGGTCAGCGACGACCTCGGAATGCTCGCGCATCCTATGGAAACGATCCAGGTGAAGACCGGCCGGGTGATGCAGCGGATTCTGGAAATTGCGAAGGAAAAGGAAACCCGGACGATTGTCGTGGGGATGCCGCGGAACATGGACGGCTCATTTGGCCCGGCTGCCGTGAAGGCCCGGGAATTTATCGAGGCGCTGAAACTGGAAACCACCTGCCGGGTTTTGCCCTGGGACGAACGTCTGACCACGGTCTCTGCTCAACGCTCCCTCCATGAGGCCGGGAAAAATGCGCGGGATCAGAAGGCGATGATCGACCAGGTCGCCGCGCAGATCCTCCTGCAGAGCTGGCTGGATTCCCAGGCATGAGACTGAGGCTGACCGTTGCCTACGACGGTGCGCAGTTCTCCGGATGGCAGGGCCAGGCACATGGAAAAGCCGTGCAGGATGCCTTGGAGCAGGCTTTTCAATTGCTCTGCGGGAAACCGACCATTGTCCATGGTGCCGGCCGGACGGATGCCGGCGTCCATGCCGTAGGACAGAGCGCCCATGTCGATGTTCCTGACGGACGTCTGGAGTTGGCTAGCTGGCTTGGGGCAGTCAATGCGCACCTGCCGCAAGGCGTTCGAGTGATGCGTCTGCAGAAGGCCGCGCCGGATTTTCACGCGAGGTTTTCGGCACGGGGAAAAGTTTACAGATACACGGTTTGGAATGGTCCGGTTCTGCCGCCTTTGTTGATCGACCGGGCCTGGCATGTTCCAGGCAAGCTGGACATGGACCTCCTGCGGTCCGCCTGCATGAGTTTCACCGGCCGCCATGACTTCGCCGCATTTTGCGCCCGCGGATCGAAGGCGCCGGAACCGACGACCCGGACAGTCCCTGCCATCCGCGTCACAAGGGAGGGGCCTGAAATAACAATGACTTTCCATGGAGAAGGGTTTCTCTACAAAATGGTCCGCATGCTCACGGCATCTGCTGTCCGGTGTGCGGCCGGCCGCATCCCGCTTGAGGAACTGAAACACCGTCTGGACAATGCCGGCCCGCGCATCAACCACGTCGCTCCTGCCGGAGGTCTTTGTTTGATCCGTGTGACGTATTGATTGTCGCACAGCTTGATCATGATCCTGTGTTTGCTAGTCTGTGGCGTGCGGAATCGGCGGATCGTGGTCTGGATGTTTCTGTTTGGATGGGTTCTTTTGCTCGTCCCGACGGTTCGTGCCCAGATGACTGATGAGGAAAAGAAGCGGCTTTTCCTTCAGGCCCGTGAAGACATCCGCCCCGTTGCGAAACCCTCTCCATCCGCAACTCCCCGCCCGAAGCCCCAACCTGCTTCCACCCCGAAGCCAACGCCAAAGGCCACTCCAAAAATCACTCCGCAGCCGGATGAGAAACCGGAGCCCGAAGAGACACCGCGTCTAAGGAAACCGACGCCAGAGCCCGAGGAGACACCGCGTCTAAGGAAACCGACGCCAGAGCCCGAGGAGACGCCAACCCCGCGCCCGAAGCAACCGACACCCGAGCCAGAGGAGACACCGACCCCGCGTCCAAGGAAACCGTCACCCGAACCCGAAGAGACGCCAAGCCCGCGTCCGAAAAAGCCGACTCCGGAATCCAGTCCGGAAAGGGAGACACCAAAAGCCTCGGGCACGCCGGATTTCATCGACCTTCCTGACCTGCCCAAGCCGGAAAAGCCCGCCGCCACTCCCGCAGGCTCGCCTCCCCCACAGCCGTTACCCGCGATCAGTCCGGCCCAGATTCCCCAAGGGACAACACCGCAGGGACATCCTCTGGATGCACCAATTGTTGTCGAAAAATCCGGGCTTGAGGCAGATCAGGGGATCGAGCCCGCGCCGAAGTCGCAGTTCGGCGGATTTTTCAAACGCTACCGCTACCTCACGCCCGCCGTCCGCAAGGCGATCGACCAGGCGAAGGTGCAGCGCGGCCGGTGGAAATACATCATCATCCACAACAGCGGCACACGCCAGGGAAACGCCCGGATCTTTGATGTTTACCATCGCCGCGTGCGAAAGATGCAAAATGGACTCGCCTATCACTTTGTCATCGGCAACGGGAATTCCTCGGGCAATGGCGAGATTGAGATCGGGAGCCGGTGGACCCGCCAGATCAACGGAGGCCACGTCGCCAGCGATTACCTCAACAACATCGCCCTGGGCATCTGTCTGGTGGGGGATTTAAACCGCGACAAGCCGACCAAGGAGCAGCTTGCTGCCCTCGATGAACTCATCGCCTATCTGCGTTCCCGCGTCGGAAAAATCAAAGGGAAGTCAGCGATCGTCAAAGGTCACAAGGAGATCAATCCCAAGCCGACAGACTGCCCTGGCGACCGCTTCGATCTCGGATGGCTGCGGCAGCGTTTCCGCTGACAGCTATTTATCCATCGGGCCGGATTCGGGGATATGGACAGTGAACGGCTTGCCCTTCTCGCCGGTCGCGAACATCACCAGGCGCACAGGTTTTGACCCTTTGTTTATGCCGTTGTGGGTGGTGTTCACCACTTCAACGAGGGCTTCTCCTGCCTGAAGTTTATGAGCCTTGCCTCCTTTCACCTCAACCGTGAGCTCGCCTGATAAAATATACGCATAACAGGGGAAAGGATGCTGGTGCCATCCGGTCTCGGCCCCGGGTGGAATCTCGACCGTGACAGCCGTCACCTGGGGCGAGTCTGTTTTTGGATAGGCTATCGGCTGGCCTGAGGCGGTTTTCGTCGTGCTGAAAAGCGGTGTGACCTGAATCTGCTTCGCATAGCCTTCGCCTGAAGCCGGCTCCCTCGCGAACAGGCTTCCAGCGCCCATGGCAACCAACAAAAGCAACCAGCTAACCCCGGCCCTCAATACCCCGCATCGTTTTGATATCATTCGTCCACTATTGCATGAGACCCGCTTGTGGTATAAATTAATTTTCGATGGCGGACGGCCGTTCTCCGGGTGTCGAAAGGCAGACGGGGAGAGGAAAGTCCGGACACCATAAGGCGGCATGCCGCGTAAAACGCGCGGGAGGCTGGAGTGAAAACTCCGGCCGACGGAAAGTGTCACAGAAAACAAACCGCCTTCCGGCGCAAGCCGGAGGGTAAGGGTGAAAAGGCGGGGTAAGAGCCCACCGCCCCGGGCGCAAGTCCGGGGGCACGAAAAACCCCATGCGGTGCAAGACAGAACAGGAGGATCCGGGTTGCCTGCCCGATCCCGAGGCGAAAGCCAAGGGTGACCTCCGGGTAATAGTCGCAGCTCCGAAAGGGCTGCTCCGCCCGAAAGGCGCGGAGCAAGACAAATGGCCGTCCAGGTTCCGGCGAAAGCCGCGGACCGGACAGAATCCGGCTTACAGCCATCTGAAAGCGGGGGTGCTCCGGCGACGGGGCACCCCCGTCCTCTTTCTATCCTCCGTAATTTTCCGGCTTGGCCCGGCGGGCGTCGATAAATGACTTCACGCACAGGGCAACAAAGACCAGTGCAATCAGTCCCATCGAGATCTGCATGACAACCGCCACGGGCCGCTGGGCGGTCCCCGCGAGCACCATTCCGAGTTTTGGCAGCCCCATGCCAAGGCCGCCAAGTGTCCCGAACAGACCGAACATGGCAGCCACGTGCATCGCATGCTTCCTCAAATTCGGCCGGATATGGGCCAGGATTCCGCAAAGGAAAATCACCGTCCCGAAAATCGAGGGGATGAGCGCCGTGAGGTGGGTGGCACCGGTGGCGATGAAGGCCGCGACGCCGAGGGCATCCAGCACAATTCCGAAAATGATGGCAAGTTTTGGCATGGCGTGGGGAATGTGGATGAAAACCCCCGCGAAGCAAGCGGGATTATTTCCCAGGACTCCACCCGCGAACCACCTTGATCACGTGCAAAACTTTGATGCGGCCGCATCAAAGTTTTGTAAAAGTCAGGCAGGATCGTGGCGGGGGTGGGTGTTGCGCGATTTGGTTCAGGGGGTGTTGGTGAGGACCTCGGCGGCGGTTTTGAAATGTGTTTTGGCGTGGCGCTCCAGCGCCTCCGGGCCGAGTTTTTCGATGAGGGCGCGTGCTGCGGCCTTGACGGCGGCGGAGGCTCCACGCGGCAGTTTGATGCCCGAGGCTTTTTCGGCATCCTGCAGCCAGTCGATAAATTTCTCGCGGGCGATGATCGAGGCGGCCGCCACGGCGAAGTCCGACTCGGCTTTTGTCCGCTGTTCCATGACGATTTTTTTCCCCTTGTCCATGAGCGCGCGTTCAAGGATGCGCGCGTCGGCAAATTTGTCCGAAAGAGCCCGGGGGCAATCCGGGCGGAGTTCGCAGAGGTTCTCGATGATCCTCGCGTGGCCCCAGGCGAGCAGGCGGTTGAGGTTTCCGATTTTGCGATAGAGTTCGTTGTAGCGCGGGGGAGCCACGGTGACCACGCTCAGCGGGGCGCCGGACTTCCGGATTGCGGCGGCGAGATCGCGGATCCTTTTGTCCGAGCCGATCGCCTTGCTGTCCTGGACTCCTGCTTCGCGGAATGTTTTGGCCAGTGTGGAGTCGACATAGACGCCGGCAATGACGAGAGGTCCAAAAAAATCGCCTTTCCCGCTTTCGTCGACACCGAAGTGCGGTGAGAAAAGCTCGGGCGAGTGGACCTCCTCGTAGCCGAGCTTTGCTTCTCCGAGAATTTCCGGCTCCAGCACAAACGTGATGAAGTCCTCGATTCCCTTGCCTTGAATGACCGCCTTAGGTCCTTTTTCGTAAACGGCGATATTGAGTTTGAGCTTCCTCGCCGAGTAGAGCATGTAGGGTTTTGCTTCGAACTCATAGCCTTGTTCCTTGAGCACTTTGCGGAGGTGTTCCGCCTGGTCAGAGGTGAGGGGAGCCGTGTGGGTATGCAAAGTTTTTGCTGACGACATGGGGCAATTCAGTTCGTAATCCCGTGCAGTGTCCAGATGATATCGAAACTAGAACGCGGGAAATTTCACAGGTCGCTGCACGGGTGGTTCCGGAAGAACGGCCGCGACCTGCCTTGGCGGCGCACCCGTGATCCCTACGCGATCCTGGTTTCCGAATTCATGCTCCAGCAGACGACGGTTGTCGCGGTGGTCCCGTTCTTTGAACGGTGGATGAGGATATTTCCGGATGTGGCATCGCTTGCAATGGCCGGGGAGGAGCAGGTCCTGAAGCTCTGGGAAGGGCTTGGATACTACTCGCGTGCACGGAACCTCCTGAAGGCTGCCCGGGAGATTGTCGCCAGACATGGCGGAAAGATTCCGGAGGAGCAGCGTCGTTTGACAGAGCTGCCCGGTATCGGTTCCTACACCGCCTCAGCGGTGGCGGCATTTGCATTTGACCGCTGTGTGCCGGTGCTGGATGCGAACATCATCCGGGTCATCGCCCGGCTGGTGAATTTTCAAAAGCCGGTCACGAATACGGCGGGGAAGCTTTTCCTCGAGCAAGCAGCAAGATCCCTGCTGCCGGAGCGTAGCGGGCGCCTTCACGCGTCGTCGCTCATGGAACTCGGTGCCCTGATCTGCAAGGCGGGCCGCCCCGATTGTGAATCGTGTCCGGTCAGGAAATTCTGCCGGGCGGAATTTCCCGAAAAGATTCCATTGAAGGCCGCGAGGAAAATGGTGATCCGCGAGCGGGACCTGCGCGTGTTTGCGCTGAGGAACGGGCGCGTCTTTCTCGTGCCATCAGAAGGTCCGCGCTGGAAAGGATTATGGCTTTTGCCGCCTGCGTTTCTCGAGGGGAAGGTTCTCTTCGATCTTAGCTATACGGTGACACGCCACAGAATCCGGCTGGAGGTTTTTGCATCCAGTCCCCGTTCAGGTTGGAAGTCCTTCGACCCGGCCAGCCTGCCACCGATGCCGACCCCGCACCGGCTTGCGCTCGCAGCACTTCTTGCTCAGCGCTGAAGGAGCTTTATTGCAATGGCCCGGACTGCCACCGCAACCAGGACTGACGGAACAAGGAGATAAGTTGACAGGCGGGCAACGAGGAACAGGACGATGAGGATTAGTTCCCACCACGAAAAGTTCAGGGCCATGACCTTTTCAATCATGCGGGTGTGGAGCATGATCTGGAACAGCACAGCATAGCCGGCCACAATCGCCAGGCAGTCGATCAGCATTGCTTTCGGGTGGAAGGAGAGCAGCTTCACGGGGCGATTGGGGGCGTGGTGAACATGGCGAGCAGGATCGCGTTTCCAAGTGGTCCGGCGGTAAGGAAATCGAGTTGTTGCCCGCCGGAAGCCGGCGCTCCTGCAAGAACAGCACTGGCAAAGAGGTCGCCAAAGAGCCGGGCGTCCCCGCAGGCCCGGGCACCTCCGATGGCGAATCCGGTTGCACTGAAGCCGAATCCGAACAGGACGGGGCCTGAATCGATGTCCGTGTGGCCCTGTATGCCGCGGGGAAATTCCCGAATGGCTCCGAAGCTGAAAACTCCGCTGACCAGGTGTCTCTGGATGCCGGCAAAAATCTCCCTGCTCAACTCCGGATAGGCACGACTGAGGAAAAACACTCCGAGCGCGCTTCCTGAGCCCCGCGGGAGATCACCGGCGCTGCCATCGGGGTTGGCCGACTGGATGAGCAAACCAGTGGCGCGATCGACGTAGCGTGCGCGGAGCAGGGCCTCCTGCTTCGCGAGGAACAGAGAGGCGTCGGATCCGGTGGCCCTGGCATGCAAGGCGATTGATGCGAGGCCGGGGGTGTTATCCACGGGATACCATTCCCCGGGATATGTCGGGATCAGTCCATTGGGAGAGGTGTCAAAACGCCGGACAAGAGCGGAGGTGATGCCATCGTTGAGCCGGGCGAACCGGTTGGCGGGATCGAGCTGTCGATATAGTCCGAGGAGAAAATTCAGATAGCCGAGATAGGCCGCATGGCCATTGGAACCGGACAAGGAATCGATGGGATCCTCCTGCCACGACCTGCGGTCGAACTCACGGACTTCCGGTTTCAGCAGCTGCAGAATGCATGCTTCAATCTCCGGGCGCCATTGTTCGAGCGTATCAGGGTGTTGCTGTGCGATCTGGCAGAGACCGATGCCGCTCATAAGATACGTGCCGAACAACCACTCGCCATTGAAGAGCTCGTTCCCGGTGTGAAAATCCGATGTCGACAGGCTGCTTTTCACGTGAGCTGCCACAGTGCGCGCCAGTGGCAATTGCGTGGATTCCTTACCGGTGAACCAATCCGACGAGCCCTGCCGACACCACATCGCCGGCAGCGTCCAGAGCGCAATTCCGAAGGCTGCGAAGCCAAGAACGGCGGGGAGAATCCTGCGCACGGGTGAGATTCTAGCGGCGGGAGGGACCGCCGGCCAGAACTCGTTTGGGGAGCCACCGCAGGATTGCCTGCCAAGGTTCTTTACCTTCGGGATATGTTGCGTTATCGGACTTCGTGAAACCTGCCTATGCCTGACAAAAAGCCGAAGCGACCTGTGGAAAGAACCCGTTGTGCATGGTGCCTGGGCGATCCGCTCTACATCGAATACCACGACAAGGAATGGGGGCGGCCGGTCCATGACGACCGGGTGCTTTTCGAATTCCTGATCCTGGAGAGTTTTCAAGCGGGACTGAGCTGGCTCACGGTGCTCAAAAAGCGGGAGAATTTCAGAAAAGCATTCGCCGGATTTGATGCGGACAAGGTGGCGCGGTTCGATCAAAAAAAGGTCGAACGGCTGATGCAGGATGCGGGGATCATCCGGAACCGTCTAAAAATCGAGGCGGCGATCAACAACGCCAAGCGGTTCAAAGAAATCCGGAGCGAGTTCGGCTCTTTTGACAAATATATCTGGGGCTTCACCGGCGGGAAACCCGTGATAAACAAACCGCGAGCGCTCAGGGATCTGCCTGCAACCTCCGCGCTATCCGATGCGATGAGCAAGGACATGGGAGCCCGCGGATTCAAGTTCCGTGGCAGCACGATCTGCTACGCATTCATGCAGGCAGTGGGACTGGTGGATGACCACACCATCGATTGCTGGCGGAAACTGCCGGCGTGAAAGCTCAGTCCTGCATTTTCACCAGGCATTCCTGAAGGAATCCGTAGAAGCTGATTTGGAAGAGGGCCAGTGAGCGGGGATCGGAGGAGTCGGGAACAATATCCTCGGAGAGGTCGCTTTCTCCGAAGCGGTTTTCCTCCGCGATGGCGAGCCGGGCCTGATTCAAGGCATTGAGCCAGGCATCCATGTGGTTTGATGGGATCCGCACCTTGCACCCGCCCTCGCCTTCCGACACGCGGCGCAGGTCCGACATCACGATCTCGCGGGCGGAGAGAAAGGTTTCCTGGAGGCCGGGCTGCACGAGTGATTTCCAATCCTCCTGGAGAAGCTCGTCTTCGGCGGGGGCTGGATAAAACCTGTTCTCCACCCGCGGATCCTGTGATCCGGCCCGTTGTGGGATGGCTTCGAGAAGTTCGAACAGAAACGGCGGGATTTCTTCCAGATCCAGAGCCCCCTCATCGGTTGCGGAGAGTTTCATCTAATCCTGCGGAGCGGGTTCGAGGGTGGCGAGCAGAAGGTGGGAGTGGAGCTGCTGGACGTAGAATTCGGCTTTTTCGCGGCCGCCGGTCCAGACGATGGATCGGCCCTTGTGATGGACCTCAAGCATATGCCTGTGGGCTTTATCCTTCGAGAATCCCAGAACTTTTCTGAACACGAGAGTCACATAGCTCATGAGATTCACGGGATCATTGTGAACGACCACATTCCACGGAGGAGCCACTCCGGTTTTCGTGTGAGTTTCTGCTTCTGGGGTATTGACGGAAGGCATGGGAGATCAAGCGGCTCTGAGGAGGTGCGCACCTTGAGGAACCAGCTTCAGGCAGCTCTCGACGCATGTCCAGAAGCTCGTGACCGGTGCGGCCCGCATCTCCAGGAACACCAGCGCCGCAACCGTCATCCGGGGCGGGATATGGAAAACTGCCGCTCTTGCGGAAAGAACTGTTGTGAGGTGGCCGGAGGAGTCACCGGATTCCACGGCGGACAAATAGCGCTTGAGCGCACGCTCGGCAGCGGGAGGACGGAGATCCCCGGCAACGATCCGTCCGGAGGAACGGCTGCTCCCGGCCATCGGCCCCGCCAGCGCCGAGTCAAGCCGGGTGTCGATTTCGAGGAGTTCGCGGAACCCAAAGTCCGCGATTGCGAGATGAGCGGCCGAAACTGCCGGAACAAGGTGGCTGAGCAGGACGGCTTCACACCACTGGTTCCTCAAGGCATCATTGAGAGGGGAGGCCTGGTAGGTCAGAACCCCCAAGCGGTCCATGCACGGCGCGCACATCCTTGCCGCACGGAAAATTTCCGCGCGGACCGGGTGGTCATTCGATGGATCCAGCTCGTGCATCGGGACTGTGTAGCCTGAAACGCCCGTGGATGCTACGAAAGAAAGGCCTAAAGCCGGCAAAAGTAGATGAAGGCAGGTGGGAGATTCGCCAATACCACAGGCGTCCTCGCCACCTCACCGAAGTGGTGATCAAGCTTCCGGCGGAATGCGCGGCCCGCGCGCAGCCGGTGCGGGCCGAAATATGCGAACGTTGCAAAGATTCCATCTTTCGCGATGGAGGTTGTGATTTCCCCGAGAATGGAGTTCTGGAGCGAATCGTCGAATGCCGCCCAGGGAAGTCCCGAAACGATGGAGTCAGGATTTCCATGATCACTCAAGTGGGCGGACAAATTGGTGGCGCATCCTGCAACGATCCGCGCGCCGGGAAACTTTTCCGAAACCGTCTTTGCAAGCACAGGGCATTTTTCGACAGCGAGAAAGCGGGCATCCGGGCGCAGGTTCTGAAGGATAGGCCCGGTGAACGCGCCGCTGCCGGGGCCGATCTCGAGCACGAAGTCCGCGGATCGCACGCGGGCGGCGCGAACCATCATGGCGGCGAGGGCGGGGGACGAAGGCCAGACTGCCCCCACCATCCCTGGAGACTTCAAGAATTCTCGAACGAAGCGGAGCGACATGGATTTTACTTAGCCTACAGGGAACATGCGGGATGCCTGTTGAAAGGCTGAATATCGCGTCGGAGCGAGTGCCAGACAGGGGCGGGACGCCCATTCTTGTAGGTTCCAAGGTCATGGGAATTATTCACAAATGC
>CAZRIL010000164.1:0-11045 GCA_964600115.1 uncultured Chthoniobacter sp.
GCGCGGACATCTTTGTGGCGAACGGTGCGGGCATGGAGTCGTTCATTGATAAGGCTGTGAAGCAGGCTCCCTCCCTGAAGGTCGTCGAGGCCAGCAACGGGATCAAGATCGCCTACGATGACAACCCGCACATCTGGGTGGGGATTTCCGGGGCGATCCAGCAGGTGAAAAATATCGCCGCCGGGCTGGCGAAGGCCGATCCCGAGCGTGCCGGAGAATACAGGAAAAACGCGGCCGCCTACGTGGCGAAGCTGGAGAAGCTCCGGGCAGAAATGCACTCCGCCATCGACGGGTCGAAAAACCGCGACATCATCACGTTCCACGAGGCGTTTCCTTATTTTGCCAGCGAGTTCAACCTGAACATCGTTGGAGTTATCGAGCGGGAGCCCGGCGCCGAGCCCAATGCCAGGGAACTGGCGGACACCATCGATCTCGTCAAGAAGCAGAAGGTGCATGCCCTCTTCGCCGAGCCGCAGTATTCCGACAAGAGCGCCAAGGTCATCGAGCGGGAGACCGGGGTTCCCGTGAGCGTTCTCGATCCGGTTGTCACGGGGCCGCGGGATCCCGCCAGGGCCCGGGATGCCTATCTGGCCGCCATGCGGAAAAATCTCGACGTGCTCCGGAAGGCACTGTCTGAGTAATCGGAGTGACTTCCGATCACCATAAAGGAATTGCCCCGCACCAGTGCGGCCAGTGCTGCACGCATATCGACAAGATCAGCGTCACCCTTGACCGGCATCCGGTCATCGAGGACGTGTCCCTTCATCTTCATTGCGGAGAACTGACCACGATTGTCGGGCCGAACGGGGCGGGGAAATCCACCCTGCTCCGCGCCCTGCTCGGCGAGGTGTCGCACACGGGAGCCATCCACTTTCATCCGGTTTTCGGACCCGGACGTGAAGATGCCCCGGCGATCGGCTATGTCCCGCAAACGCTGGATTTCGACCGTTTCTCGCCGTTCAGCGTCAGCGACCTTTTCGCAGCATCACTCTCCCGGTATCCGGTGGCACTCGGCTGCCGCGGGGATGTGAGGAAGTCCGCCCTTGCAGCGTTGGCCAGCGTGGAGGCGGAGGAGCTCGTGGACCGCAAACTGGGCCGGCTCTCCGGGGGGGAACTCCAGCGTGTCCTGCTCGCCCTCTCCCTGACGCCGCTGCCGAATCTGCTGCTTCTCGACGAGCCGGTCTCGGGAATTGATCTGCCCGGCCGCGAGCTTTTCTACCGGACCGTCTCGGACCTGCGGCACAAGTTCGATCTTTCGATCCTGATGGTCTCGCACGATCTGGCCGGGATCGCCCAGGTTTCCGACCGGATTGTCTTTCTCGACCGCCGGGTGATCTGTGTCGGGTCGCCCCGTGAGGTGCTTGCCAATCCGGATTTCCGCCATGCCTTCGGATTGGACATTTAACATGAATTCCCCGATCGATCTTCTCGCCAACCTTCCCTTCGAGTGGGCGCGGTATGAGTTCATGCGCAACGCGCTGGTCGCGGTGGTCCTGGTCTCACCGCTCTTCGCCATCATGGGAACGCTGGTCGTCAACAACCGGATGGCCTTTTTTTCCGATGCGATCGGGCACGCCTCCCTCACAGGTCTCGGGCTGGGCGTGCTTCTCGGCCTGGCCGATCCACTGCTCGCGCTTGTGGGTTTTGCGATGGTGCTTGGGATCGGGATCCTTGTCCTGCACCGGCTCACGCGTTCGTCGATGGACACGATCATTTCGCTTTGCATGTCGTTCAGCATCGCCCTTGGCGTCGTGCTGCTTTCGAGGGGAGGGAATTTCAACCGTTTCAGCCGCTACCTTATCGGGGACTTGTTGAGCATCACTCCGCAGGAGATCGCCTGGCTCTTCGTGACGCTGGTGGTTGTGGGCGGGGGGCTCCTCCTGTTTTACAACCGAATTCTTTTAATCGGTATCAACGACTCGCTGGCGCGGAGCCGGGGGCTGAACACGTGGTGGATCCAGGTCGTTTTTGTGGCAGCCATCGTGATGGTGGTGACCATGAACCTGAGCTGGGTCGGAATCCTGATCATCAACTCGCTGCTCATCCTTCCCGCCGCCGCCGCCCGGAATCTGGCGGGCAATACCCGGCAGTATGTGCTCTTCGCCGTTTTGATCGCTCTTGTTTCCGGGGTCTGCGGTCTTCTGGCCTCCTACTATTCCGATACCGCAAGCGGGGCCACAATCGTTCTGGTTGCGATGGGATTCTATTTTGTGACGCTCGCAGCCAAAGGGCTGCGGCATCAGTAGAGAAACGGCTCAACCGGGGGATCGATCTTCTCCAGCACGACGTTCTGGATGACGGGCTTGAACTGTCCGCCTTCGATGGGGAAGGCGGCCTTGCCGGTAACTTTCACCCAGGTCATGTCGGGGAGGTCGGGCATCTGCTGCGGCTCGATGGGGAGCGCGACCGGCTGGGCATCCGCCGCACAGCAGGACATCATCATCCGGATCACCACGAGGCGGTTGCCTTTCGGGTTGTTCGTTTTTGCGGGCATCAACTGGCCGATGATTTCCACCGGCTGGTTCTCGAGTTGCTCGCGGACTTCCGGGAGTTGCGCGGCGTAGAGAAAGTCAACGACCTCGGCCCGAACCCGGCCGGCCTCGTTTCTCGGAAGCTTGAATCTGTCATCGGCGGCGAGATATGCGGACTGGTCATTAGAACCGTCGTTTGGCAGCGGCCCTTCAATGGGTCCCTTGGTCGAAGCCGGCGCTGGCAGCGGGGCACCGGGAAGCTGGGCCAGATTCTCCACATACAGGCGGTTGGCAACAGTGCTGGCGCCGAAGCTGTCCCTTGTGTTGGAAAATGCGAGAAGGAGAGGGGCAACGAGGATCAAAGAAGTGAGGATCCCCCAGACGGACGAGCGGGAGCTGTGCGCAGTGCCGCCTGCCGGCGCGATCAGCACGAGAATGGCCAGGCAGACAAGCACGCAGCCCGCGACCAGCGCGAGGGGCTGGAAATTCGGGTGCAGATAAGCGGAAATCCGGCCGGTGATACAGATGGTGAGAAGGACAGCACCCCAGACGGCGAGCACCGCAGCAGTCAGCAGACGATGGGAAAAGGATGTCATAGGCCAATTACCTGAAGCCGGATGCAGAGCAGGCCAATCAGCACGAACAGGCCGGCGACCAGACCGAGCACGAACCGTTTGCGGAACACTGACGAGTAGAGAAAGATCAGCTTGAGATCGACCATCGGGCCGAAAACCAGAAAGGCCAGTTTTGCAGTGGTCGGAAACATCGAGAAGGTTGCGGCGATGAATGCGTCGGTCGTGCTGCACAGGCAGAGTGCTGCAGCGAGGGCCATCATCGATCCGGTGGCGAGCCAGTCATTCATCGCGAGCGGCACCATGACATCCTGATTGACCGACGTGTTGAAGAGCGCCGCCGCCGCGGCACCGAGAACGAAATAGACGGTCATGTTCAGGAAGTCGCCGACGCAGACATGGAGCGCCCCCCACAGGCGGTTCGCGATTCCCCCCCCCGCCGCATGACCGGAGAGGCCTTGAGGCTGGGCGATATCGGTGATCACATTTTTGCGCAGAACGAGGTGCAGGGGCAGGTTGTGAACGGCCATGCCGACAAGGACCGCGACGCCATAGCCCAGGCCGAGCCGCAGGAGCGTGACCTCGAGCGGTGCCTGCCCGCGGAATGCCGCATAGGTGCTGATCGCGACGATGGGATTCACAATCGGAGCCGAGAGCATGTAGGTGATCGCGTTTGCGGCGGGCAGGCCCTTGGCCATCAAGCGCCGGATAATCGGGACGATCCCGCACTCGCACATCGGGAAAATCAGGCCCAGCAACCCGCTCACGAACGCGCCGGCATACGGATTGCGCGGCAGCAGACGTGTCATCAGCCGTGCTGGAAGGAACTGGTCGATCAGCCCGGAAATCATGGTGCCGAGCAAAAGGAACGGCAGGCCTTCAAGCAGGATGCTCAGAAAGGCAAAGCTGAAATCCGACAGGCTGAAGTTGAAGGCCTCGTCCATTTGTCACAGAGCAGATGCGGGCGATGCGCCGGAAAAAATCTCCGCTGCCCGCGCCTCGATCTGCCCGGACTCGATCCCCGGTCCGATCAACACGACCACCGGGTGGCTCAGGCGGGTCGTTTGGCCGATCGGCAACCACTGCGTGGCCCCGTCGTCAACGCGCTGGAAAACGTGGTATTCGTCCGGTGATTCCGCGAGCCGCGCAAGCCCCTTCACCCGGATCACTTCGCGAGGAAGTCCGTCCAGAAACTCCGTGATGGCGCGGCGCGATACGGTTTCCGGAAGTTCGATTTGCAGCGAGGCGAAATGGTGGGACGAATGGGAAGTGTGGGGCTCATGGTGGTGGTCGCAGCCACAGGCACTGGAATGCACGGCGGCCTGCCGGGTGGGAACGTCCCTCACCTCTGCGAGTATCTCCCCGATTTCCCGGGCAAACCCGGCCGGATCGACGCGTGCCCCGTGAAGCCCGTGATGGTTGAAGGATTCCTCCACTTTTTCCCTGCGCCTTGTGTCGATGTCATCCCATCGTGAGACGAAGAGGAAGTTTGCCGTCCGCGCCTGTTCGAACTCCAGCGAGTTGTGCCAGAACCGCTTTTGCCAACGCTGCCCGTCGATGATGGAAAGCTGGACCGGCTGGGTGAATCGCGCGAGCGCGGGATCGAGCGAGAGCAGCTCGATGAGTTCCTCGGAATCGGTTGTCCCGTTGGTTTCAATGACGAGCACACGGTCCGGGGCATGCTCGAATTTATCGAGCGCGCCGAGGAGTTCGTCCCGCGAGCCGCAGCAGACGCAACTCCCGCTGATCGGAACGATGGAGTGCGCAAGTTCCCGGAGCAACTCCGCGTCCACCCGCGCATTCTGGTAGTCGTTAATGATCACGTGCGGGTCTATCCCGCGATCCTTCAGTGCCGGAAGAAGCCGGCGGAGATAGGTCGTCTTGCCGGAGCCAAGAAAACCAACCAGGAGAATGAGTGGAGTCATGTGCGGTAGGAACGGGGATTCGGGCGCGTCGCTGAACAATGCAGCGGGAACGACCAGACCCCGGGGAGCATGGGCGTCCCGCCCGTGCAGGCGCGTGTTGGACCGCGAAGGTCAGCGTTCAAACAGGCGGGACGCCTGTTCTCCCTGTTTGCCAATTCCGGACATGCGCCCCTGTGATTGTGTGGCCGGGCTCCTGCAAACATTTGCGCCACGGCCACTGTTTGGGCGGTCATGAATGAGGTCCGCTTCACGCCTTGGGTTTAACTCAGGGTTTGAGGGGATAGTGGTGCCATTCGTGGCCGCTCTTCTCAAGGAGGTGATCGGACGCCGCCGGTCCCCATGTGCCCGAGTCGTAGTTGGGAAAGTCGCGGGCTGGAAGGGCCTGCCACACATCCAGGATCGGGGTGACAATCCGCCAGGAGGCATCCACGCTGTCGTAGCGGTGGAAGAGCGTGGTTTCGCCGATCATGCAATCGTACAGCAGGGTTTCGTAGCCGGTGGCGGCCATTCCCTCGCCGAATTCCTTGTAGGAGAAGTCGAGTGGAACATTGACCAGATTGATATTCGGGCCGGGACGTTTGGCGTGGATGTCCATCGTGATGCCCTCGTCGGGCTGGACATGCAGGACCAGGCGGTTCGGCTTGACGTTGCTCTGGAGATCCTCCCCGAAGAGGAGGAGGGGCGTGCGGCGGAATCCGATGACCACCTGGGTCGTGTGTTCTTTGAGCCGCTTGCCGGAACGGATGAAAAAAGGCACCTCCGCCCACCGCCAGTTTTCGACAAAGAGCTTCATGGCGACAAATGTCTCGGTGTTCGAGTGCGGATCGACGGCGGGCTCCGAGCGGTAGCCCGGAACATGTTTCCCATCGATCATTCCGGTCCCGTATTGTCCGCGCACGGTGTTCGAGATGACATCCTCGGGCTGCATCGGGCGGATCGCTTCCAGCACCTTGACTTTTTCATTCCGGACGCTGTCGCCGGAAATCGAACTCGGCGGCTCCATGGCGATCAGCGAGAGCACGGACAGGATATGGTTTTGGACCATATCCCTCAGGACGCCTGAGTGGTCGTAGTAGCCTCCCCGCAGCTCGACTCCGAGCTCCTCGGCAACCGTGATCTGCACGTAGTCGATATACCTGCGGTTCCAGATCGGTTCGAAGATGGAATTTGCAAACCGGAAAACCATGATGTTCTGGACGGTTTCTTTGCCGAGGTAATGGTCGATCCGGTAGATCTGGGATTCCTCAAGGTGCTTGCTGAGGTTCTCGTTGAGGGCCCGGGCGCTTGCGAGGTCGTGCCCGAACGGCTTCTCAATGATGACCCGCCGCCAGGCCTCGGGGGCCTGCGTGGTAAGCCCGACGGTGCCGAGCTGGTCGACGACCTTTGCAAACAGAGTGGGCGTGATCGCCAGGTAGAAGAGCACGTTGCCAGGGAGGTTCCACGTCGTCTGGGCCTCCGCAATTTTGTTCTCCAGCTTCTTGAAGGTTTCGATGTCGTTGAAATCCCCCTGCAGGTAGTAGCTGCGCTTTCGGAAGTCATCCCACTCGTCATCCTCGACGGGACGGGTGGCGAACTCCTTGATTTCCTCGGTGGTCTTTGCCCGATAGCTCTCGTCGTCCCCCTCGCTCACCGCCACTCCGATGACGGAAAAGTTCTGTGGAAGCAGGCGCAGAACTTTCAGGTTGTATAGGGCGGGGAGGAGCTTGCGTTTTGTGAGATCGCCCGAGGCACCGAAGATGACAATCGTGCAGGGATCTCCGGGACAGTTGTGGCCGGTGAGTGGTTGTTCAGGCATATGGGTGCGAGGCTAGCTGCGGTTGGTGGATTGGGCAAGGAATCGGTCGCCGGCCGTGCCGGCCCCGCGGGGCTCAGGTGCCGCTCACGCTGGCCGTCTGGTTCTGTTTGGAAAGATTGATCAGATCCTCGACGATGCGCAGCGTTTCATTGCGGATGGGATCCGGCTCGGGCGGTTTCGGCCCGTCCTTCTTCTCGGCCTCGGCCTCCTCCGGATCCTCCGCGTAATGTTTTTCGCGGTTCCTCTCGTAGGCGACGGATTCGAGTTTTTCGCGTTTGGAGCGGACATCGTCGAGCGTGAGCTGCCAGACCTGGGCGTTGATGAGCGGACCGCGCTGGGCGCGGTCTTTCATCCGCTCCTCCTTCCGGAGCTTGTCCTGGGCGAGTTCCTCCCGCCGCATTTTTTCGTTCAACGAAAGGCTGTTGGCAGCGATTCTTTCACGCAGGCGTTTCATATCCTGGCTCACGTAGGCGAATTCGGGATCCGGCGCGATGCGCAGCTTCGAGTTGGCACGCAGTTCCTCCAGGAAGAGCGGGGCTGGCCATTCCGTCAGCTTCTGGGGAGCGACCTCGTCATATTCCAGACGGTTTTTCAGCGAACCTTCGCCGATCTCGATATTGTCCGTCCGCGATGGAAGAACGATGTCGGATTCCACGCCGTTGAGCTGGGTCGAACCGCCCCTGACCCGGTAGAATTTTTGAATCGTCAGCTTGAGGGCGCCGGCATCGGCCGCGCCGAGGCTGAAGAACGGCATGACTTTTCCGATATCAAGCACCGTCTGGACGGTTCCCTTGCCGAAGCTGCGCTCGTCTCCAACGATCACGGCGCGGCCGTAATCCTGAAGAGCTGCTGCAAAAATTTCGCTGGCCGAGGCGCTGAGCCGGTTCATGACCACGACCATCGGGCCGGTGTAGGCCAGGCCGGGGTTCGTGTCGCTGGAAACAGTGATTTTGCCATTCGGATCCTTCGCCTGCACGACCGGTCCTTTTGGAATGAACAGCCCGGTGAGGTTGATCGCCTCCTCGAGCGATCCGCCGCCATCTTTTCTGAGATCGACCACGAGCCCCTCGATGCCCTCCTGCTTGAGCCTGCCGAGGAGCGCCGCCACATCCTCGGTGGTGCTTTTCGAGGGGCCGCCGCCGCTCATGTTGGCGTAGAAGGAGGGAAGGGTGATCCAGCCTATGCGGGTGGTTTTTCCGTTCGCCCCCTGCACATCGAGGACCTCGGCTTTCGCTTCGGAATCCTTCAGTTTCACCTCGTCGCGGGTGATCTCAATGATGTGGCGCTTCGAGGGATCCGCTGCATCGCCGGGGATGACCTGCAGGCGGACAAGCGAACCTTTCTTGCCGCGGATTTTTTCAACGACCTTGTCGAGCTTCATGTCCACGACATCCTCGAACTCGCCGTCGCCCTGGGCCACGGCCGCGATCCGGTCATTTTCCTTGAGCCTTCCGTCGCGGTCCGCCGGCCCGCCCGGAACGACCTCCATGACTTTGGCGAACCCGTCATCATTCCGCAGGACAGCGCCGACGCCGACAAGCGAGAGCTTCATGGAGATGTTGAAATTTTCCATCTCGCTCGGGCTGAGATACTCGGAGTGCGGGTCATAGGTCTGCGCGAGCGAGCTGAGAAACGTGTTCACCACATCGTCGGTCTCCATCTCCCGCACATTGCGGAGGGCCTGGTCGTAGCGCTTGATGACCGTCTGCTCGGGCGGGCGGGGTTTGAACTCATTCAGATTCTCCTGGAGAAGCTCCGCCTCGACGCGCTGGCTCCAGAGCTTGTCCGCCTCGGCGAGGTTTTTTGGCCAGGCGGCTTTCTGGCGGTTCAACTCGACGGAGTCCGAGCCGGAGAAATCCCATTTCTTCGTGGCGAGCTTCTTGTTGCTCGCAACCCGCGCCTCGACGCGTTCCTTGAAGCGCGCAAAGATCTCGTGGGCGGGCGAGAGGTCGCCCCGGAAAATGGCATCATCGAGCCCGGTGGCATACTTCTTCTGGAATTCGTCCACATCCTCCTGGGTGAAGTAGAGCTTGTTGTAATCGAGAGCTTCGAGATAGGTCGTGAGCAGTTTCGCCGACATTTCGTCGTCGAGCTTCTTGCGCGTGTAGTGGGCCTGCTCCAGCCAGCGGGCGACAGCCAGGGCGACCTGTCCGGAATCCGGGGACGTCGCCGCGGTCGAATGCTGCGGAAGCGGAATCCCGAGCAAAAACAATGCTGTCAACAGGGCCTTGGATAAATATTTACTCATGTGTGCCGCGAAAACCTTGCAGAGGCGGGCAGGAAAATCAAACTTCGTCATCAACTTTCAGACCATTCTCAGATGAATCAGTTCAAAACATTTACCGGCGGCCCTCTCGACACCAATGCCTATTTTCTGGAAACCCCCGCCGGAAACATCCTTTTTGACGCCCCGCAGGGGGCCGACGCACGGTTTGCCGGGGACAAGGTGGACTGGCTCCTGCTGACGCACGGGCATTTCGACCATACCGCGGATGCCGCGGCCCTCCAGCGCCGTCACGGCTGCCGGATCGCCTACCATCCGGATACCACACCCATGACAACCGATCCGGATTTTTTCCGGCGGATGGGATTCGAGCTTGAGATCGAGCCGTTTACCGCCGACCGGCTTCTGGAGGAATGCGACGAGTGCGAGGTGGCAGGGCAGAAAATGCGGATCCTCCTGGTGCCTGGCCATTGCCCGGGGAGCCTCTGCTTCTTTTTTCCGGACAACCTGACGCTCATCGGGGGGGATGTCCTCTTCCGCGAGGGGGTTGGAAGGTGGGATCTTCCCGGTGGCGATGGCCCTCTGCTCTTCACGGGGATCCGGCAGAAGCTGTTTTCCCTGGACCCCCGGACGATTGTGTATCCAGGACATGGTCCCACAACCACAATCGGCTACGAAACGGGCCACAATCCGTATGTCGGAACCTGACCTTTTCTTTGCTCGACACCTGCAACGGGTGCAGCTATAAGGCAGGCTTAACTTCCCGCCCAACTATTTATGCCGCGCTATTCCTATGTTGCACTTGATGCCCGAGGACAGGAATCCTCGGGAGTGATCGAAGCTGAATCCCAGAATGATGCCGTCGGCCAGCTGAGGCAGTCCGGGTATTTTCCCAAGAGCATCTCGGAGGAGGGGAAGGGGCCAAAGCCGAAAACCAAGGCTCCTGCGAAGGCTCAATCCGGTGTCAAGAAGGACATCAAAATCAACATTCCGTTCCTGCAGAAGAAGACCATCAAGCCGAGGACGTTGATGATCTTCACCCGGCAGCTCGCCACCCTCATCGATGCGGGCCTGCCGCTTCTCCGGGGGCTTACAGTTTTGTCCAAGCAGGAGCCGGATCCCGTGCTCAAGGGCGTCATTCTCAATCTGGCGGAATCCGTTCAGGGCGGCGGCACGTTCTCCGAGAGCTTGGCCGGCAACCCCAAAATTTTCAATAAGCTGTATGTCAACATGGTGAAGGCCGGCGAGCTCGGCGGTGTGCTGGAGCTTGTGCTCCTGCGTCTCGCGGAATTCCAGGAGAAGGCGCAGAAGATCAAGAACAAGGTCGTTGCCGCGATGTTCTATCCGATCATCGTGCTCGTGATCGCGATCGTGATCCTGGCGTTCCTGCTCGTCTTCATCGTTCCGAAATTCGAGGCGATCTTTGCCGACATGCTCGGAGGCAAGCCGCTACCTGCGCTCACCCAGTTTGTCATCGGCGCCAGCAACATGGTGAAGAACAATTCTCTGGTCATCGTTGGAGCCATCGTTCTCTTTATCATCCTCTACAAAATCATCGGGCGCACCGCGAAGGGCATCCAGGTGATCGATAACATCAAGCTGAAAGCCCCGCTGTTCGGCGACCTCACACGCAAGAGCTCGATTTCGCGGTTCACCCGCACATTGGGAACGCTTGTCACCAGCGGTGTTCCGATTCTGCAGGCGCTCAACATCACGCGGGAGACCGCCGGAAATATTGTCATTGCCGACGCTATCTCCAAGGTTCACGACAGCGTCAAGGAAGGTGAGTCCATCGTCCAGCCGCTCGAGGCGAGCGGGGTTTTCCCACCCATGGTGATCAGCATGATCGACGTCGGTGAGGAAACCGGACAGCTCCCGGAAATGTTGCTGAAGGTTGCGGAGGTCTATGACGATGAGGTGGACAATGCGGTCGCGGGTCTCACCTCGCTCCTCGAGCCAATCATGATCGTATTCCTCGCCGTGGTCGTGGGAACGATCGTCATCGCGCTCTTCCTGCCGCTCATCAGCATCATCACCGGCATGCAGGCCCAGACATGA
>CAZRIL010000165.1:0-10999 GCA_964600115.1 uncultured Chthoniobacter sp.
GGCGAATCCCTGCAATACGCCAACTACGCCGCCTACTCGATCATTCTCGCACGTGAGGCGATCGTGCGGTGCTCGCCGTCCACTCCGCTCACGCTTGAGCCATATGCGCGCATGGTTCGCTGGGCATCACAGGCTCTGTTCTATCGCAAGCCGCTCTCAGGCTGGGGCGAGATCCCACGCGCTCGCAGTGCCAATTTCGGCGACAGCGCCGCACTTTTTCGACCCTCCGGTGACCTGCTGATTCACATCGCTTCGCATGCGCGGGAATCCCTGCCGGTCGAAGCTGGCTTGGCAAGATGGCTGTTTGATACGCTGTATTTTCCGCCTAACGAACCCCCGCCGCATGATCTCGCTTCGTTTGGATTCCTGCCGGGGTTTGGTTTCCTGTCCGTTATCCTCCTGCCGGACGCCGCTCCTGCGCTTTCTCCCGTTCAGGCCGGCCTCGCAACGACAGTGGCATTCTCCGGGGGTGATGCGTTCGCCCGCGACGCATGGGACGGCTTGACAACGCTGGCCACCCGCACGGCTTCGGAGCCGCGCCACGCCACAGCGCATATCCACGGCGACACCAACAGCTTCATTCTCGTGCATCGGAACGAGCGACTCTTGGTTGATCCCGGACACAGTTGCTACCGCAATCTCAACCACAATCTTGAGGTCGCCTCGCCCACGCACAACACCTGCACGTTCGAGATTGACGGACGGATTCTCACTCAGCGAGGCGGTGAAAATCGCCCGATCATTCGCGACGGGGAGACCTTGCGCGGAGCCGATCCGATCGGTCCTGGCGGCCGGCGGCTCATCTCCACGACGCTCGGTGCGGTCGCAGTTATCGGCTCCGAAGCGGCGCCGCTCTACGGCGAGCCTTTACGCTCTTTCGCCCGCCTCTGGCTGCTCTGCGGTTCGCATGCGGTTTTCATCGTGGACCGCATCGAAAGCGACGAACCTGTGCGCACGACGTGGCATTGGCTTCTCAACAACCGCGACAGCCTCCTTGATCTGCAATTTACGCGCCCCGATGGGTTGCTCGCCCGGCGCGGGGATGCCGGGCTCAAGCTCAGGCACTTTGGCGGGGGTCAAATGAGCGGCCCGGTTTACGCCAATGTGCATGATGCCTACCATCCCAAGCCCGCGCAACGCGGCGAGGGGCTTCCCGGGTCTGGTCTGATCATGCGCTGGACCGAATCAGCGCCCGTAATGGCACGCACAGTGATTCACACCATTTGTTTGGACAGCGCCTCGGCCGTCCTCGCATGGAGTGCCACGAGAGACGGGGACACTAATCTGATCTCGGGCACAGACTGCGAGCAACGCTGGATGCTCCGCACGGAGACGGATGGAATTTCGCTCAATATCGAAGAGTCCGTTTCCGGTCAGTCTTATGCAATCACCCGTGATCCTGCAGGGACATGGTCCCTGACCGCCGGCTCGAACCCTTGAATTTTAACCTGAAAACACACTTATGAAAATCGGAACTGAACCCTACGCCACCCGCGCAACCCGCCTCCGCACCCGCCACGATGCACTCGTCGCTCTCCCCAACGAAATCGACACCGCATGGGACAACGGAGTGCTCAACCGATACAAGAACACGGTGCTCACCGCGCAGCATGTTCCACTGGATTGGCGGATCGACTTCAACGAAACGCGTAACCCCTTCCTGATGGAACGGCTCGGTATCAACGCTGTGCTTAACTCCGGAGCCATCGAGCACGACGGAAAGATCCTGCTTGTGACGCGGATCGAAGGATATGATCGGAAATCGTTCTTCGCGATCGCGGAATCCACGAGCGGTGTGGACGGGTTCGTGTTCCAGGACGAGCCGCTTCTTTTCGCGGAGAACTCCGACGACGAGACGAACTGGTATGACATGCGACTGACCCGTCACGTGGACGGTTGGATCTACGGCACTTTCTGCGTGGAAAAGAAGGATCCCGCCGCGCCGGAGTCCGACACATCCTCCGCGCTCGCATCCTGCGGGATCGTCCGCACGAAGGACTTCATCAATTGGGACCGCCTTCCGGATCTCGTGACCCCTTCTCCCCAGCAGCGCAATGTCGTGCTACATCCCGAGTTTGTTCAGGGAAAATATCTTCTCTACACCCGCCCGATGGATTTCTTTATGCATGCCGGGGGCAAAGGCGGCATCGGCTGGGGTCTGGCAGACACGATGGAGGGAGCGGTCATCAAGGAAGAAACGGTCATGGAGGAACGCGTCTATCACACCATCAAGGAAGGCAAAGTCGGTCCCGGCGCGACCCCGATCAAAACCGAGGCCGGCTGGCTGCACATCGCCCATGGGGTGCGTGAAAATGCGGCGGGCATGCGATACGTGCTCTACGCGTTTCTGTGCGATCTCAAGGAACCATGGAAAGTGATCGCGCGTCCCGGTGGATATCTGCTAGCACCGGAGGGCGAGGAGCGCGTGGGTGATGTCTCCGATGTGCTGTTTGCCAACGGTGCGGTTGTTCGCGGGAACGGCAATTTCTTTCTCTACTATGCGTCGTCCGACACGCGTCTCCACGTCGCGACTTCGACGCTGGCAGCCATGCTCGATTACACGCTTAACACACCGCCGGATGCCCTCCGCACGGCAAAGTGCGCCGAGCAACGCATCGCATTGATCCGGAGGAGCCGGGCCTGATGAGCAAACAATACGAATTCGCAAATGCTGGGAACAGTGTACTAATCCACACTGCCATTCCGCCGCGTTCCTGGCTGAACTACCTCTGGAATGACGACGGCTACCTGGCCGCCTTTTCCCAGCAGGGATCCGGCGAGAGCCGCTACCTCACGCAGGACATGCAGCTGGAGAAGATGAGCGAAAAGCGGACCCGCTTTCTCTACCTCCGCGATGACGAAACTAATGTGTCGTGGTGTCCGGGATTTGCCCCCTTATGCGTGGCCTTGGACGAATATGTGTGCGAGCACTCGCTGGCCTACACCGAGATCCGCTCGAAGAAAGCCGCCATCGCCACAACGGTGCGTTTCGCGGTTCCTGAAAAGGGCCTCCACGAGATCTGGAAGGTGACGGTCACCAACACCGGCGACTCTGCCCGCAAGCTTTGCCTCTTCGCCGCGATGGACATGGACCTCACCGGCGAGTTTCCGCAGCCGCGCTACTACCACAACGGGAGTTTCACCACGATGACCTTCGAGGAGTCCCTCAACGGCATCTACGGCTGGGCGAACAATCCCTATGCCCCGCACAACAAATACAAAGGCTTCCTCGCGTCGTCGCACAAAGTCGATGCCTACGACTGCTCGACCACGGCATTCACCGGCGGCGATGTTTCCTTCTCGCACCCTTTGACCGTTCTTGAGGGCCGGAACTGCTCCAACTCGACCACGGTTTTCGACTGCCGCACTGCGGTCCTGCAGAACAAGATAACCCTCCAGCCCGGAGAGACCAAAGTCATCTTCTACGTCTCCGGCTTCTGCAGTTCGCTGGGAGATGCCAGCGCCAGCATCGACACCGCTCTCGCGGAGGGTCATTTCGAGGACAGCATCGTCAGGTCCGAGAAGCACTGGTCTGACATCATTGACCACTACGCCATTGAGACTCCGGATGAAAAGGTGAACAACCTCATGAACATCTGGGTGAAGAAACAGATGGTCTTCTGCCGCGTGGGGAAAAAGGGGGTGCGTGACAACGTGCAGATCGCAGATGGCGTGCTGCAAATCTGGCCGGAAGGCGGACGCACCGAGATCCTCGAAGTCCTCAGCCACCAGTTTCAGGACGGCCACACCGTTCTGACGTGGCATCCCTACGACGACACCTACTACTCGGATCAGCCGATCTGGCTCGTCATGGGCGTCGCAGGCTACATCAAGGAAACCGGCGATGCCGCAATCCTCAATGAGATCGTCGCTTATCAGGATGGCGGCCAAGGCACAGTCTGGGAACACCTGTTGGCCGGACTCGCGCTCAAGGAAAACGACCTCGGTCCGAATGGCCTTTGCAGACTGCGCTTCGCCGATTGGAACGATGCGCTCAACTGCTACACCGACGACAATGCCGAGTCGGTTTTTGTCACCGCCGGTCTCGGCTACATGCTCAAGGAGCTGGCAGAGCTTTCCGATTTTATCGGGAACAAGGAATTCGCCGACCGCTGCCGCAAGAAGCACTCGGAGGTCAGGGAAACCATCAACTCCGTCGCTTGGACCGGCGAATACTACACGATGGTCCATCACAAAGACGGCATCATCGGCGGCCCGGACAGCGAGGGCAGCAAAATCTACATCAATCCCCAGACCTGGAGCATTCTCGGCGAGGTCGTGCCGGAGGACCGGATTCCGATCGTCTGCAAATCCATGGACGAAAAGATCGAGCACGACTTCGGCCTCCCGGTGAACTGGCCGCCTTACGACAAGCACAGCTTCAGCATCGGGCGCATGGGCGCGTTCCCGTGGGGCGTCTGCGAGAACGGAGGGGCCTACTGCCACGCAACCGGATTCGGCATCATGGCCAACGCGAAGCTCGGCCGGGGCAACGTGGCCTTGCGGCTCCTGAAAAAGATCATGCCCGATAGCGAGTATAACCCCTCGTCGAAGTCCGGTGCGGAGCCCTACGTTTTCACAAATGCATTCGTCACAAATCCCCTGCGCTACGGCTGGTCGTCATTCTCATGGATGACCGGCACTTCGGTCTGGTGCTTTAAGGGCCTCGTGGAAGGAATTCTCGGCGTTCAGCGCGGCTACGCCGGCCTGACCATCGCCCCCTCGATGCCCTCAAACTGGAAGAGCGCGAAGGTAACCCGGAAGTTTCGCGGTGCAACCTACGCGATTGAGATCGCAAACCCGAAAGGTCTTCAGAAGGGAAGCCTCACGATCACCGTCGATGGCCAACCCCAAGCATCGAACGTCCTCCCCGACTTTGCCGATGGAAAAACGCACGAGGTTAAGGTGACCATAGGCTGACCCGGAATCCCGGTCATGGCCGGCCGCTTCATCCAGCCTTGCGAGTCTTGCTTTTTCTCACTGCTTTCGCGGCAGCTGGCAAAGGGGAATTTTGGCGAAGCTTTCTGAGCGTCTCTCCCGGCACCCAAACTCCCTCGGTCATAATAAGCTTCGGGTTTGTCGGGATGCCACGCTCATTGCGGTTGATCTGTCCAACAATGATATCCACGGCCGCTGCGCCGACCGCCTCGAATTGCTGGTCGATGCCCGCCACCCCTTGATCCTCCGGTGAACGGTCGAGGATCGCAACCCCCATGTCACCGGGAACCGAAATCCCAGCTTTGGCCAGTTTTTCCAAGATAACCAGATTCCCGGAAATCAATGCCTCCGGTTTCCACCTTTCCACCCAATCTGAAAACTGCCTGTCATCTTTGTGATCCAGAAAAAAAATGGGAATCCGGTCCTTTTGTGGTTGGCGTTGCTGAAGTCCCGCATAGGCGGTGGACCAATTGAGATCGTTGCGGCGATCCTGCATTTCACTGATTGCGAGCGCAATCCGGCGGTATCCAAGATGACGCATATTGTGGACCGCCATCCTCAGCGAATCAAGATGACGGCAAACGGCGCTGTGTATCTTCGGACGAACGAGCGAATGTCCCACCGTGGCCACCGCGAATAAACTGACGTCCAAAGAAATATGCCCCAAACCCTTCGGAAGCGGTCCGATCAGAATCCCTTGGATCCCGCGATTGAGGAGAATGGACTTCAATTTTCGCGCATTGATGCCCGGCTCCCGCAACCACATCTCGTCCAGATGGTATCCCATTTGCTGAGCCCGCTCGCTCGCGCCTTTGAAATACCTCAAAAACGTCGAGTAGCTGCGCCATCCATGCCGCGTGGAATGAGCTGTCAGAAACGGGATTGAGGCCACGTCCTTCGATGGCTGAATGCCCTTCAAATGAGCCATCAGCGCCGAAACCATCGGGTTCGGACGGTATCCCTCCTCCTCTGCTATTTTCTGAATCCGCTCCCGAGTCACAAGCGAGATCCCGGGCTGGTTGCGCAGCGCCAACGAAACCGCTGCCCTGGAAACGCCTGCCCGGTCAGCAATGGTTTGAAGGCTGGGATTTGAAGCGGGAGCAGTCACTTAACGGGTTGAGTAAACACTGCGAAATCAACCATTGAGAGCGCGGACCGGCAAGCGCATTATTTTTTCACGATTCCATTCTTCAACTCCTTGGTTCCCGACATAAACACCGACATCCCCGATATTAACCCATGAAAAAATACCACACGATAACGACATCCGTTCTTCTGGCTTCCTTCGCAATGCTGGCGCTCTCGAGCGCAAAGGTTCTGGCCACGACCTTGATCAACGATAATTTCACCGGTGCAGTTCGTGTTGGCACACCTCCAAACGTCACGGGCGTGGATCGAGACGGCGGCACATCGAATGATTATGTTGCTGCGACAAATGGCAATAACAACATGGCTATTGGAAATCCGACTGACTACGCCTCCAACGTGGTATCCGGGATCAACGGCAATTCGTATCAAATCATCAATGCCGCCGCGGCATACAGTGTGCAACGATATTTCACTGCGACGACGCTCGCCAACGGCGAAACCATGACCCTTTCGCTGAACATCCGGGTGGCCGGCACGCCAGGTAACGCAACAGGAGCTTTCCGTATCGGGCTATTTGATACCACGTCCACCCTGGCGGCAAACACAAACAGTTTCGCCGGAAGCGGTGCTTTCCAAGACGCTCTCGGTTACTTGGGGAGCTACCAAACGAATGCCGGCTCAGGGAATGCAGGCTTGATCCAAGAGCGCACCGCCGGAACAAACGCACAGAATCTGTTCCAAGGAACATTTACAGCCGGCACAACGGCCACAGGCTCAAACATAGTGGCAGCCAACACAAACTATGCCGCGACACTCACGCTGGCTCGCTCAGGTGGAAACCTTACTGTCACCAGCAGTTTCAATGGCGTGAACCTTTCCTATACCGACACCACAGGCGTGAATTTCAGCTTCGATACGGTTGGCATCTTCTTCGCCAGTCAGTTTGGAAACTCGACAACGCCATATGCCAACTTCATCGACGATGTGAACCTCACTGTCGTCCCAGAGCCAACAACCTGGGCTCTCTTGGCCTTCAGCATGACGTCCGTGATGGTTCTCCGCCGAAGGATCTGATTTACGGCCGGATCGATTCGGATCGCCACAAAGTCAACTCAGATCAAATACTGCCGAGATCCTTCTTTCGGGGACATTGCGGCGGTTTTTGTGTCCCCGCAGAGAAGCCCAAGGAGCCGGGTCGCCCTGCTCCTTGGGGCTTCTGCTTCGCGAGAACCTCCGACAAACTCAACGGATTCAGACAGAACTCCCAAATGCCCGTTTGCATTCCAATAAGGGCGGCGTGCATATTGCGGCTAACGATCCCGGAACGATGCCTCCCCAAACAGATTATTCAAATGGTCAGCTCCGTCTCCGAGTGAAGCGGGAGTCCGGTTTCACCCTCGTCGAGATGCTGGTCGTGGTCGCCATAATCGGCGTGCTGGCAGCTCTGTTGTTCCCTGTGATTGGAAGAATGAGGGATTCCGCAAGTTCTGCCTCTGCCACGAATTCCATGCGCCAGCTCGGAGTGATCATGGCGACCATTGCTGCAGACAACAACAGCACTCTTCCCGTGGGATGGTTTTCCGGAAAAGGAAACTTTCAAAAGCGCCTGTCGGATTATGTGGCTGCTGAGTTTGGAAGCACCGTTGACCCCTCCGATTGGGTCGCTGCTTTCCAGAACAAATTGGCGACATCCAAAGAGAAGTTCAAACCATCGACTGCCATCTGGATTGGCGCGACTCCCTATGGGATGAACAAGCGGTTTTCCGATATGATCGCGCTCTACGGAAATAAAGACACAGGAACCTGGACCACACTGAAGCTGCGCAAGCCTGCCGGCACTGTCGTGCTGGGCGATGGTTGGATCAATGCGGGAGGAAGTGCCGGATCGCAGCTCGATCCCAACAACGCACCAGGCACCGGGGAGAGCATTTCCTACCGCCACCCGGGCAAAAAGGCCGGACTCATGTTTGCGGACTGGCACATCGAACTTGCGACCGAGGAGGAAGTGGAGGCGCATCCGAGCTGGTTCGACCCAACAAAGCAGAAGTAGACTTTTTCCAGGACAGCCCAAATGGATGGGTTGCAAGCAGGCGATTCATCCCGAAAACGGCGATGGCGAAACATGTACCATGTTCCGCTACAGAGCAGCTGTTTGCGGGTTTACTTCAGAAGCGCTTTGCGCGGTTGCAGATTTCAAGCTCGCGCGTTTGGCTTCAGGGGACGGATCTCCGGAATTTCCGTGGCATGCTTTTCGGTTTGTGAAATCGCGGCGGTTGGGGCAGATTGGGCGCTGCTATGAAATCCATCCTTTTGGCATGCACGCTTGCCGCATTTTTTGCGGGTTCCCTCCTGGCTCAGAATTCCACGCTCGCCCCGCTTCCGCCCGACGGATTTGTGACGCTGCAGCAGATCGTGAGTGATTTTGCCACGGCCCAGGACGCCGCGATGCAGAAATACAACGGGATGAGGATTCTCGTGTATGGGCGTGTGGGTGATGTCACTCAATCCAGCGATTCGCAGGGCGATCCGTTGACGGTGTTCATGCAGCTTCCGAACCAGACGACCCCGGACGTGAAGGCGGTTTTCGGAGCGGACGACATGCCGAAGAACAATTCGGTGGACCCGAACGGTTCCAAAGTCGACGTGTTCCACCGCAACTGGGAAGGCAACCTCACTAAAGAACACGCGTTCCTCGTCGAGGGTGAAAACACGGGGATCCGCGGGACGTTCGACAACTTTGTTGCCGGCGACATCGTGCTGAAGAACTGCAACAAGCTGCAGACCGCCGTGCTCATGAAGAAACTCGCAGAGCACGGCATCCCCACCGAATAGTTTGAGCGACTTCGAGTATCCGAAGAGATACGATGTCGTGGTCATCGGGGCCGGACACGCCGGCATCGAGGCTGCGATGGCGTCCGCACGGCTGGGCTGCGCAACCCTTCTGCTCACGCAGAACGCCGACACCGTCGGCCAGATGTCCTGCAATCCGGCCATCGGCGGACTCGCTAAGGGGCACATCGTCCGGGAGATCGACGCGCTCGGCGGCGCGATGGGACTGAACACCGATGCGACAGGCATCCAGTTCCGGATGCTCAACGCCACGAAGGGACCAAGCGTCCGGGCTCCGCGGGCGCAATGCGACAAGAAGGCCTACCAGTTCCGCATGAAGGCGGTCCTCGAGAACGAGCCCAACCTCGATCTCAAGCAGGCGAATGTGACGCGGCTGATCGTGGAAAACGACGGGGTCGCCGGGATCGAAACAAACCTCGGGCTCCGGTTCCACGCAAATTCGGTTGTTGTCACTACTGGAACATTCATGCGCGGCCTTCTGCACGTCGGTCTCAGGAACCAGGCTGGCGGACGCCTTGGCGACACGGTCTCGACATTCAGCGACTGCCTGAAGGAACTCGGCTTTGAAGTCGGGCGGTTCAAGACCGGCACCCCCTGCCGCCTGCTCGCGAAGAGCATCGATTTCTCGAAATGCGAGGTCCAGCCGGGCGATGAACCGCCCCCGGTATTCAGCTACCTGGCCGACACGCTGCGGCGTGGAGAAGATGAGATTTTCACGCTCAACGAATGGCGGGACGGCGAGTTCCGCGCACGGCAAATCCCGTGCTTCATCACTTCTACGAACGAGCGCACGCACGACATCATCCGCGCGAACCTCGACAAATCCCCGCTCTACGCCGGAGTCATCGAAGGCGTCGGCCCGCGGTATTGTCCGAGCATCGAAGACAAGGTCGTGAAGTTTGCGGAAAAGCCGAAGCACCAGCTTTTTCTCGAGCCCGAGGGGCGGCATACCGGCGAGATCTACGTGAACGGCGTCTCCACCAGCCTGCCGTTTGATGTCCAATACGCATTCATCCGCAGCGTGGCCGGCCTCGAGAACGCGGAAATCCTGCGTCCGGGCTACGCGGTTGAATACGACTACTGCCCGCCCACCCAGCTCCACACCACACTCGAAACCAAACGGATTTCCGGACTGTATTTCGCAGGGCAAATCAACGGAACCTCGGGCTACGAGGAAGCGGCCGCACAAGGGCTCATCGCCGGAGCCAATGCCGCCTTGAAAGTCATGAACCGTCCGGCTTTCACGCTGGCCCGACACGAAGCCTACATCGGCGTCCTGGTTGATGATCTGGTCACCCGGGGAACCCCCGAACCCTACCGGATGTTCACGAGCCGTGCCGAATACCGGCTCCTCCTCCGGCAAGACAACGCCGACCTCCGCCTCACCGCTATGGGCATTGCCGCAGGATTGGTAGCCGGAGAACGGAAATCCCGCTTCGAGCAAAAGCTCGCACACTTCGCCGAACTCAGATCGAAGCTCCGCGAAATCAAAATCGATTCCCTCCCCCTGGAGCGCTGGCTCAAACGGGCTGAGAATTCCTGGCCCGCACTGCCACCGGACGTCCGCAACGCATATTCCAAGGACATCTGGGAACAAATCGAAACCGACCTCAAATACGAGGGCTACATCCTGCGACAGGAAGAACAGATCGCCCGCTCGGAGCGTCATGAGGGAAAGAGGATCCCCGATTGGGTCGCTTACGATCAAATCAACGGACTCCGCACCGAGGCCGTCCAGAAGCTCTCAAAGATCCGTCCCGAAACCCTCGGCCAGGCGGCCCGCATCAGCGGCGTCACTCCGGCAGACATGGCGCTGCTCGGAATCTGGGTCGCGCGGGGAGTTGGCAACCCGCCCACAGGCTGAGGCTCAGAAATCCTGACCTGCAAGGCAGTTGGCTGAGACGATCATTGGTAGGGCGGGATCGCCGAGCCCGCCGACTTTTCTTTCGACGGACGGCTCGGCGATCCGTCCCTACCGTCGCGGGATGGGAGCACCGGTTGCGGATTTTATCCCACCTCTCGGAAGAAAGACGGGGGCGCGGGCATCCTGCCCGCCATCGTTCCGGGTCGCGGGCGGGACGCCAATAGTGTTCGGCATGGGAAGTGCTGATATTTGAGCACT
>CAZRIL010000166.1:0-1406 GCA_964600115.1 uncultured Chthoniobacter sp.
TCCCGGATGACGACAAACGACAACCAAGGAAAACGCCCGCGCTTGCCCGATCCTGCAGCTTGCCGGGTCAATCACCATTCGGATCAGGCTTCCGACTGCCTTGTTGATTCTCCAATATTCTGCCCATACGTCTGGCGTTCTGGATTCAAATATTTCTGCCGATATTCCGACTGTGACAAAATGGCTGGCGGTGTTGCAGAAGGGGTGAGGAACTCCTCAAAAGAAGAAATGAAATTCTCCAAATCGGGGAATCCTGGCAGGCTTCTCACAAGTAGAACGAAACACGTGCGCTTTCCGGAAATACAGGATGCCGGGGACCACTTGTCGCTTGGGCCGGCACGTATATCAGGTTAGAAACTAGATCTATTCAGCGGTGCACAGGCGCCCGCCGCAAAAATTAGCAATTTGACCGGAAGACGCACGGAAGCGGGGCAAATGTTTTTTGCAGCGGCCATTCAATCCTGCATCAGGATGATTCGATCAGGCAGCCCGTTTTGAAGTTCTCCGGTTCAGTTTGGTTTCTTATCTTCGTTGAACACAAAGTCAGCCGCAGCCATCTCCTGATCGAACGACGCATTCTTGAAAGTGGTTACGGTTTCGATCGTATAATCCTGCGCAGGCGCCATTGGAAACGGGATGTGCTTATCCTTCATCCTGGCTTTTGCCTCCTCCATCATAGCCTTGGATTGTTCGGCGGTAATCGTCTTGATCTGACGGCATTCAACAATGGCAAGCGTATCCTTGTTTATGGTCACAGTCCATTTGCCGGTTCGTTTGTCAGTAAATTCCAACACCGAACAATCCTCCCCGTTGATCTTCACATCCGGAAGAATCTCTGCTGCGGCTTCGGTGAAATAGCCGGTTTTTCCCAGCAGCATGGATGGAATGAGATACGTCGTTCCGCCGGATATCCCGGCATAGGCGCCCATACCCATATCAAGGGAGTTAAATTCTTCGGGAGTGCGTTTGAAACTGGAAACGCCGAAATACTTGCCGTTCTCCGTGTAGAGCGAACAGACAACGGGTGTGAATGAGGCCATGCTTGGTTCGCTCCAATCGACGCGGAGAAGGTCAGGCCGTTTAAACCAAATGCCGAATCGCTTCTCACTTCGATGGGGGTTTTCTTTGCCCATCATATTGGAGGTGGTCTTCGTCTCACCCTCTGCCTTGAAACCTGCACAAGAAGCATACCTGGCTTTCACCTTTTGGAGAAGCTCATCTCCCGATGCTGCAAAAGCGGAGGTCGAGAGGGCCGGGAGAAGGACTGCAATTGCGAGAGGGATTGTCTTCATGGAATCGCGGCAATAATGCCCGGACATTTTGTGGAAACGAGGAGAAAGCAAATCCCGTGACCTTGGGCTTCCGGACGGAAAACCACGGCTGGTTGGACGTTGGCTATCCGGATC
>CAZRIL010000166.1:1506-6696 GCA_964600115.1 uncultured Chthoniobacter sp.
GTCTGTTTGCGCTTTACGGCGAGTGCGCAGTTCCAAAGTCAATCAGTTGAAGTGAGGTTTCTGCCAGAGTTCCATGATGCCCATAGGAATATGCGACAATGCCCACTCCGGTCGCAAAATCCAGAAACTGGTGATCCGGGCTTGTTCGATACGTCAGGTTATAAACAACAGAATCCGGAAACCTATCGGCTCCGGGAAACGTTTTCCCACTCTCCCCCTCCACAACCCAACAATAGCGGGATCTAATGTGCCCTGAAAAGTCGCCTCCAAAAACTTTCCCCGCCACCAGTGGAAAATCGAGCATCAGTTCGCCTTCGTCGATATCCGATGGAATAAACCGCTCGTCGGATGCTTGCAGTTTAGCCCAGAGCTCAAGCGCCGCTTTTCCGGAGTATTGATAGTATCTGAGATCTCCGACCCGCAGGATGAGATAGTCACCCCTTGCTTTTCCCGGCTCATACCACGCAAGGTCCCATGGGCCACCCTTGATGAGGGCGGCAAAAATGTTTGGGCGTAGGAGCGTGTCGACCACTTCCATTTTCCACGTCAACACCTCGCTCCGCTTCTCGTTCGCTACTCCCTTATGTTTTTCTTCATCAGTCGCATTCTTTTTGGGAACCAGATACTTTGTCTCTCCCCGGTAGATCCAGTATGTTCCCTTATTCAGAGGGAGGTAGTTTGGAGGTTTCGAATCCGCAAAGGCATTGCCAGACAGCCAAAATATGGCAGCTAGCAGCCACGGGGTGGTAACTTTGTTTAACATCGATCTGTAAACTGGCAGACAGGACCAATCCCTCAGCCCGGAGAAATCCAGTTCGCCAGCTTGAGGCCCGGGACGCGGGAGAATTCACGGGTATTTGCCGTGACGAGTTCTGCGGAAATCGACAGTGATTGACCGGCAATGAGTGTGTCGTAGGGGCCGATGCCGAGCCCCTTGCGTTCGAGGTGGGAGCGGACTTTGGCAGCCTGGATTGCGGACGCGTCATCAAATGGCAGGATCGAAAACGGAGCCAATGCATCCTCAAGAAACCGTGCGTTCTTCTCGGGGTCGCGGATTTTTACCACGCCGACCTGGAGTTCGCATACCGTGACCATGGAAATTCCGATGGATTTTTCCGGACACGACCGAACCCGCTTTATGACCTGCGGATTGCCACGCAGCAGGGCGATAGCAGTATCCGTATCCAGAAGCGTGCGGGTCACGGGAAAAGTGCTCCGCGCCGGTCGGGTGTTTTCGGTTGGTCGCGCTCGAACCCTTCCCACAATCCGGCCATGCCCGCGATACCGCGTTCAAACCGCTTCCAGACATCTTCGTCCGGCGTGATGATGAGGCTCTTTCCCTTGCGTTCGATGCGGGCGGTCCGGCCGGACAGGCGGAATTGCTTCGGAAGCCGGATTGCCTGGCTGTTTCCGCTGGTGAAAATGCTCACAGTGTCACCTGTCATGCCGGAAATATCCATATATACGCTAGTATATACATCTGGGCTTATGTTATCAACCGGGGACAGGGCAAACGCGCTCAAAATCCACCCTAGTTCTCCCTGAGCAGAACCTCGAAATCCGAGCGATTTTAATGCGTTTGCCCTGACCGGGGACCGGACGAACAATTCATAGCGAAACCGGGGCCGACCGAACAACAATGCGCTCTACCACTCCAAGGCGCGGAGCCGCGCCGCCACTTCCTGCACATTTGCCCGGCTGTTGAAGGACGAGATGCGGAAGTAGCCGTCTCCGGCCGGCCCGAATCCACTGCCCGGCGTAACGACCACATTCGCCTTCTTCAGCACCGTGTCGAAGATTTCCCAACTGGTGAGTCCCTTAGGCCCGCGGACCCAGATATAAGGGGCATTTGTTCCCCCGAAAGTTTCGAGGCCACAGTCCTTCGCGGCAGCCACCAGAATTTCCGCATTCCCCATGTAATGGTGGATCAGGGCGGCCACCTCTTTGCGGCCCTCTTCGGAATACAAAGCCTCTGCAGCACGCTGGGTGACGTAGCCGACGCCGTTGAACTTCGTGCTGAACCGGCGGTTCCAGAGCGGATGAAGCGGGCGGCGCCCGCCGGAATCCGTGGAGCACTCGAGTTCCTTTGGAACGACAGTGAAAGCGCAGCGGACGCCGGTGAATCCACCGTTCTTCGAAAAGCTGCGGAATTCGATCGCGCATTTCCGGGCGCCGGGGATCTCATAGATCGAATGCGGAATTTTCGGATCGCGGATGTAGGCTTCGTAGGCGGCATCGTATAAAATCACCGCGTCATTTTTCAGAGCGTATTCGACCCAGGCCGTGAGCTGGGCCCGTGTGGCGGTGGCTCCTGTTGGATTGTTCGGGTAGCAAAGGTAGATCAGGTCGACCTTTTCGCCCGGCACGGAAGGAACAAATCCGTTCTCCGCAGTGCATGGGAGGTAGACCAAGCCGCCGTAGAGGCCGGAGTCATCGCCTTCACTGGTGTGCCCGGCCATGACGTTTGTATCCACATACACCGGATAGACGGGATCCATCACCGCGATCCGGTTGTCGCTTCCGAAGATATCGAGGATGTTTCCGCAATCGCACTTCGAGCCGTCCGAGACAAAAATTTCATCGTTCGCGATTTCGATCCCGCGGGCGCGGTAGTCATTCGCAGCGATGGCCTCCCGCAGGAATTCATACCCCTGCTCGGGACCGTAGCCCCGGAACGTCTCGCGGGCACCCATCTCGTCGACCGCCGCATGCATTGCCCCGCGAACCGAGGCAGGGAGCGGTTCGGTGACATCCCCGATCCCGCAGCGTATGAGGCGGGCGGCACCATCGGGATCCGAATCGGTGAAAGCTTTGACCCGGCGGTTGATCTCCGGAAAGAGGTAGCCGGCTTTGAGTTTGAGGTAGTTGGAATTAAGGCGTGCCATAGAAAAACGAAAACGCCCGGTACCGTGGCACCGGGCGTTTCGTGTGGGAAGTCTTAAGCGAGAGCCGCGTCGTAATTTTTCTGGGCGGCCGTCCAGGAGATCGCACCCCAAACCGCCTTTAGGTAATCAGCCCGGCGGTTTTGGTAGTGGAGGTAGTAGGCATGCTCCCAGACATCGACGCCGATCACCGGAGTGCCGGTGCATTCGGCCACGCCCTTCATGAGCGGGTTGTCCTGATTTGGGGTCGAGCAGATGCAGAGCGATTTGTCGGGCTTCACGGAAAGCCAGACCCATCCGCTGCCGAACCTTGCAAGGCCGGCGGCTTCGAACTTGGCCTGAAACTCCGAGAAGCTGCCGAACGTGCTGTCGATGGCCGCACCCAGTGAACCGGAAGGGGCTCCTCCGGCGTTCGGCGCGAGGATGTTCCAGAAGAAGCTGTGGTTCCAGTGTCCGCCGCCGTTATTGCGGACCGGGCCGCGGATCGCGTCAGGGACGGAAGCGAGGTCGGTGATCAGGGCATCAAGGGATGTTGAAGCGAGCTCCGGCGCGCTCTCGAGAGCCTTGTTGAGGTTGGTGACGTAGGCGGCATGATGCTTGTCGTGATGGATCTCCATCGTGCGGGCATCGATGCTTGGTTCAAGTGCCGTGGCGGCGTAGGGCAAGGGCGGAAGTTCGAATGACATAATTTTAGTTATTGTTGGGACTCAAGTTAGTTTGCCCGGGCGCGGTTTCAAGCGACTTGTTCATGTTTTCGTCCGGTAGGGTTCATCGGGGAGCCCGCCATCTTTCGAATTGCTCCTGAGCGCTGAAGTCTCAAAATGCCGGGATGCCCGAACCCCGCTCATGGAGAAACCGTTCGCCCGGCGATCTGGACAATGAATTCCCCGAGGCCCACGCGGGGGATGTGGACGCGTCTGTCCGGAGATCCCGTGCAGCGTTTCCGGGGTGGCGCAGTCTGACGTTGGACGGGCGGCGGGCGGCGCTGGAAGGTTGCCGCGCCAGTCTGCAGGCCAGGAGCGAGGATCTCGCGCGGCTGATTGCTTCGGAAACCGGGAAGCCGCTGCGCGAGGCCCGGCTGGAACTCGGGGCGGTGATCGCAAAGTTCGATCTCACATTTGCCGATGCCGGGAGGTGGTCGGCCGATGAGGTTGTCGACGACGGCCCTCACCCGGCAGAAATCCGCCGCCGTGCGCGTGGCCCCGCCGCCGTGATCGCGCCATTCAATTTTCCCATCCATCTCGGGCATGGGGCCACCCTCGCCTACCTCCTCGCCGGAAATACCGTCCTCTTCAAACCGTCGCCCCTCGCGGTGAATGTCGGGCTGGCCTACGCCTCTGCGATGCAGGCCGCGTTGCCGGAGGCAGTTTTCGAGCTTGTTCCCGGCTGGGGGGAAGCCGGACGCGGGCTCTGCCTGCACCCGGACGTGCGCGCGGTTTGCTTTACCGGTTCGGTGCCGGTCGGGACCGCGCTCGCGCGCGATCTTGCCACGGATTACTCGAAGTCGCTCGCTCTGGAACTGGGAGGAAAAAATTCCGTGATCGTGTCCGAAGATGCGGATCTCGAAGCGGCTGCCACGGCGGTCGCCGACGGTATGTGCCTGACAGCCGGCCAGCGCTGCAATGCGACATCGAGGGTTCTGGTTCATAATCGGGTGGCCGATGAGTTCATTGAGCGGATTCAGGCTTCACTTTCCAGATATGAGCCCGGCGATCCGCTCGACGACACGACCACTCTCGGGCCGTTGATCAGCGAGGCCACGATAGGCCGCTATGCCGGTCTGCTCGCCCTGCCGGGGATCAAGTGGGTGGTGCCCGGCGAATGTTGCGCCACGCTGCCATGTGGAAAACGCGGACACTATCTGAGGCCGGCTGTTCTCGTTGCGGGTCCGGAAATCGATGCCACGCCGCTCGCCTCTGCCGAAACGTTTGCTCCGGTGCTTGTAATCGAGAAATTCGGATCCGAAGACGAGGCAGTCCGGCGGCACGAGGCCTGGGCGTTCGGGCTGACGGCAAGCATCTTTGGAGGCGACAAGGCGGCATTTCAACGCATCGGCGACCAGCTTTCCGTCGGGAATCTCTATTGGAATTTGCCGACGACATTCTCTCCGTCCACATTGCCGTTCGGCGGCTGGGGAGCCTCGGGAAACGGACATCCCGGGGGGAGAGGGTTCATCCGGTTCGCCACAGACGAACAATCCATCCAATGGAAGGCCTGAATTCATGACCAGCGGATTTTTAGACAAGCTCATCGAGCGCATCGGCCTCGTCCAACCTGGCGAGGTGCAGAATTACCTCGTCGAAATCGC
>CAZRIL010000166.1:6796-10700 GCA_964600115.1 uncultured Chthoniobacter sp.
GTCGTTCCGCTGATGAGCGACGAAGCCGACGGCAAAGACCGCGAGATGGTCGGGGCGGCTGTCATCCTGCGCGACATCACCCAGAGCCGGCGCGCTACGCAGGAAACGATCGAGACCGAGCGGTTTTCCGCCCTCACGCTGCTTGCCGCCGGTGTGGCCCACGAGATCGGCAATCCGCTCAATTCCCTCGATATCCATCTCCAACTCATGCAGCGGGACCTCCGCAAGCTTCCGGCAAAGACCCGCGCGGGTTTGGAGGAATCGGTCAACGTTGCGCGGGGAGAGGTGTCAAGGCTTGACCATATCATCACACAATTCCTGAGGGCGATCCGGCCTCAACCGCTCGAGCTGCGGCCGGTCAACATCAACACGATCGTCGAAGAAACCCTCCACTTCCTCGCCGCTGAGATCCAGGATCGCGATATCCTGGTCGAGACGGAACTCGATAAAAATCTTCCGCCGCTGAATCTGGACAGCGACCAGATCAAGCAGGCCTTCTACAACGTCAGCCGGAATGCCTTCCAGGCCATGAAGTCGGGCGGGATCCTCCGCATCCGGACATCGCTTGACGAGACGCATGTGAACGTGTCGTTCGCCGACACCGGCGGTGGAATCTCCCCCGAGCACATCGGGCGGATGTTCGAACCCTATTTTACGACGAAGTCAGGAGGAAACGGCCTCGGGCTTTTGATCGTGCGGAGGATAGTTCGCGCTCATGGCGGTGAGGTCGTTCTGGAAAGCGCCCCCGGCCGCGGGCTCACCCTGACAATCCGTCTGCCGCGCGCCGACCGGCGGGTGCGCTTCCTCAAACAGGGAACCCCCGGGAAATGAATCTCCGAAACTTCGGTGCGGCCGCATCAAAGTTTTGTAAGCAGGAAATTGTTCAGTTCGGCTTGGAGACGTGTCCGTCGGCGTAGAGGCGGTTCATTCTCCCGGAATGCACGCCGACAAAATCCGTGCAGAGTGTCACCCTCGAGGGCTTGACGATCCTGACCCCCGCTCCCCGGCGGCCTCCGTAGATTTTGGGCGAGATGGTATTTTCCTCATCGACGATCGGCCGCCATTGATAGCTCGTGCCATAGGACTTCCCATCAACGACGGTGGTGCGCTGCGCAAAATAGTTCGGCCCCCTGATGTCAGCCGGGCATTTGAGGACCTGCTGCGTGACGCCGTAGGGTTCGAGCTCAACGTAGAGCGGGGTGGCTTCGTCCTCCGGAAGATACACGGGAGACTCCGGGTTCGGCTCGATGACCGGAAACGTGTTGTCGTGCTCGCCGGCATATGAGAGGACGCCGATCCCGATCTGGCGGAGGTTGTTCATGCAGACGATGCTCTGCGTGCGCTCCTGGATCCTTCCCATATGCGGAACAGCCATCGCCACAAGCATGGCGATGATCGCGATCACCGCAAGCAACTCAATCAATGTGAATCCGCCGTGCCCGCGTTTCATGCTTTCGGTGGCGCGGCCTTCATCTGTTTTTTGCGCTCGATGTAGCTCTTCATCCGCTTTTCCCGCTGGGTGGGGGATTGGCGGGCATCGCGCGCGGCCTGGCGCTGTTCCATTTTGTCCTGAACCTCGGGGCGGTTCATGAATTCCTCGATCTTAGGGCGGCGTTGGTCTTCCGGCAGTGCTCGAACCTCCTCCCAGAACTTCTTCATCGTGTCGTAATCCGCCTTGGCGGCCTGTTGCTGATCGGCCGGGAGTTGGGCGATGGCCGCCTCCGCGCGCTGTGCCAGCCACTCCGGGTTCATTCCCTCGCGGCCGAAGCGCTGCCCGCCGCCAGGCTGCCCAGCGCCGGGTTGCCCTCCGCGATCACCGCCACCGGGTCCTCCCTGGGGCGGCGGATTCCCTCCATCCGGGCCGCCGTCGCGTCCGCTGCGGACGATAATCAGAAAGCTTTCCTGAACCTGTCCGCCGGAGGAATTGATGAGTTGCTTCACAAGGCTGGCGGCCGGCGCGGTTTTTGAAGGCATTTTGGCGTCCGGATTCCAATCGCGAGGGACCGCGGTCATTACGCCGGATTTCATGGCGATCTGCTGGAGGCCGGATTGCAGGTCCTTCTTCTCGCCGGCTTCGGGTTTTACGGCGATGGAGCGTGGATCCAGAACGGTGTCTCCCCCGAGCATGCCCATCGTGGGAAACCAGGCGACCGCCCATTGATCCGATCTTTTGCCGGTCGCGAGTTCCTCCAGCGCAGTCATGGCCTGGGTTTTTGTGGCGGCACCGGCGTAGATGACCCGCAGATCCCCTTCGAGTCTTACAGAAAGCGTCTCGAGTGCCTCCATGAGCGGCACCTTCATCTGCATGGTCACTGGTGTTTCCGGCGGGACATTTGTTGCAACGCGGACGTGCCCCTGGCGCTCGATGGAAGCGATCACCTTTGAGACAGGTGCCTCTTTGAAGTCCAAGCTGATCAAGCCGTCCGGCCAGAACAGGCTCACCAAGCCGAGCAGGATCACCAGGCCGGCGGCGGCCAGCAGGATTTTCGTACGGGTAGAATACATCTCTAATCCAACACCCCGTCCCTGCACAAGTTGCGGAAAATTTGACAGGGGTGTTCCTGATGGCGATGATCCGGACTCCATGGCAAGTCCAAAAATCAATCCCGAGCTCCATACGAGCAAGAAGCCGGACTGGATAAAAGTCCGTCTTCCAAACAACCCGGTCTTCTTTTCCACGAAGGACCTGGTTTCGGATTTGCGGCTCCATACCGTCTGCGAGAGCGCCCAGTGCCCGAACCGATGGGAATGCTGGAGCGGGGGAACGGCAACCTTCATGATCGCCGGCGAACGCTGCACCCGGGCCTGCGGATTTTGCGCCGTGGATACCGCGAAGCCGCTGCCGCTTGAACAGGACGAACCGCAGAGGGTTGCCGAAGGGGTGAAGCGCCTCGGCCTCAAGCATGTGGTCATCACCGCGGTTGCCCGCGATGACGTAGCCGATGGCGGGGCGGATCATTTCGGCCGGACGATCGAAGCCATCCGCGACCTCGACCCGAAAATTGCCATCGAGGTTCTTGTCCCGGATTTCAATGGCAAGGACTCGTCGATCCGGCGGGTCTTGGATGCCAGGCCGGACATTTTTAACCACAATATCGAAACCGTGGAGAGGCTCACTCCGGTCGTCCGCTCGCGGGCGAAATACCGGCTTTCCCTGGCGGTTCTCAAACGCGTGAGGGAAATGGAACCCGACATGATGACCAAAAGCGGGATTATGCTCGGGCTCGGGGAAGCGGAGAACGAGATCTTTGAGGCGATGGATGACCTCCGGGAAGCCGGGGTCCGGGTGCTGACGCTCGGGCAATACCTGAGACCAACGCCGAACCACCTTCCGGTGGTCGAGTATGTCAATCCCGAGACGTTTCAACTCTACGGCGAGATCGCCCGTAACAAGGGATTCACTTTTGTGGCCAGCGCTCCGCTTGTCCGTAGTTCCTATCACGCCGGGGATTTCAATCCTGTCACCCGTTGATCTGGAAGGTCATCGCTGTCGGGCAGCCCTCGCTCGGATTTGCCCGGGAGGGAATCCGGGATTATCTGGCGCGCATTCAGGGATTCACCAAAATCGAGACGCGCTTTCTCAAGCCGGCCCCGGATGTTTTCACCAAAATGCTTGCGGAATCGGACGGATTTTTCCGGATCCTTCTCGATGAGCGCGGAAAGCAGTTCACCAGCCGGGGGTTTGCAGGCGAGATCATGAAGTGGGAGAACCGCTCCATCCCGAAATGTGCGTTGCTTGTCGGCGGAGCGGACGGCTGGAATGAGGAGATGCGGAAAGAGGCGGATCTCCTTTGGTCACTGGGCTCGCTCACCCTTCAGCATGAGATGGCTCTCCTTGTCGCGCTCGAGCAGATCTACCGCGCCTGCACGATCAAGGCCGGGACGCCGTATCACAGGGAGTGAA
>CAZRIL010000167.1:0-10596 GCA_964600115.1 uncultured Chthoniobacter sp.
CCCGCCGCCATCGCTCTTTAGAGCTTATCCCCTGGTCCGAATTCCGGGGTCCACCTCAATCCCCGGCCCCGTCGGCGTTGGACCCAGCGCGGAGGCCGGCCCAGAGTCACCTACTGCGGGGATCACGTGCGCTCCAATGTCATCGGGGCAGTATGTCCGGCCACGGGCGAGAGCTTTGCCATGATCTTTGACGGGGTGGATACCAACGTCTTCCAAGCCTATTTGGATCATCTGGCCCAGAGCGTTCCGCCAGTTCCCGGAAAACGCCGCATCCTCGTGCTCGATAATGCCAGTTGGCACAAGTCCAAGCGACTGAACTTCCATCACTTCGAATTGGAGTTCCTCCCCGGCTACAGCCCAGACTTCAATCCGATCGAGCGTCTCTGGCTGCGACTCAAAGCCGACTACTTCAGCGACTTCTACACCGATCAACCTGACGTTCTCATCGAGCGTCTCTGCTTGGCCCTCAATGCCTTCATGAACGATCCCCAAAAAGTCGCTTCCCAGTGCGCTTTCCGGAAATGACTTTCGGGAGTCGCTCTATACGGCCCTTGGTCGGGCGATGGCTCTGCGCGAGTGTCTTCAGGACGTGCTCAGGGACGGTGACCTGCCATCGATCAAATGGTGGCTGTGCTGGGCAGATCGAAGTCGGCTGGAGCCCGTTCGAAAACTCTCTCGAACTTTCATAGAACACTTCCACGGCATCCTTGCCTATTTCGAGACCCGGCTGACCAATGCCGCCATCGAAGCCATCAATGGCATCCTGCAAATGGCGAAGCGAATCGCCCTCAGCTTCCACTACTTCCGCCTCGCCGCTTACCTCAAAGCCGGCCGGCTGGACTTGAAACTCCCTCATGCTTTACCGACTTGAAACAGCGAAAAGGCGAAGATTTTCAGTTTTCCCGCTGAAAAAGTTTTCGGGATTAGCTTGCAACAGCGGTCTTTTGGGGCTCCGTTTGTCTTCGATGCCAAAAGGTCGCCCCATCGATTTGGTGCCGCAGCTGCGCGAATACCTAAGACATCCGCCAGCTCAGGCGGGCGGGCGCCTGCCATCGGTTCACCATTTGGCTCGTGAATGGGACGTCAACAGGTATGCGCTGAACCGCGCGGTGGTTCGGCTGATTGGTGAGGGCTGTATTGAGCGGAGGGGGAGACGTCTTTTCGTCCCCGTCGCCCACCCAGCTTCAGGGACAGTTAATGAGGATCCCCCGGTTGTGCTTCACATAGTCGCTCCGCTCGACTACCTCACTGCGGAGGTTCAACGGCTTCTCGAATATTACCGATGTGTGCCGGTGTTCGACCTTTGGTCGCAAGTCTCCGAGTCATGGCCGCTTTTCGCAAAGACTCGGGACAAGCCTTGTGATGGAGCATTGCTAATATTGGACGACAGCTTGACCCTGCCGGTAAATGCCGCTGAGTTGATCAACTCTTTGCTGGAGCGCCGGATTCCGGTTGTTTGCAACAATCTTCCCGGGAACGGAAGCATGGTGATAAGTGACAGCACGCTCCGATTTTTGGAGGCTGCCAGCCACTTGGCGGGACTTGGGCATCGTCGAGTACTGATGCCCATGAGCTCGAGGGTTCGCGCCGATGTCCTACCCCGCTATCAGCACATGGCCTCAACGTTCGAGAGGCTCGGCTTGGAGAGCGTTCTGGAAGTGCTGCACCCGGAGGCAACCTCGAAGCAGTTTCAGGAGATGCTGGCACGGCACACGTCAGGAAAGCGTCCTCCATCAGCGGTTTTCTGTCGAGACCCCGCTGTCGCTCCGCCGATTTGCGCGGCGGCGAAAAAATTGGGCATTGCGATTCCGAGGGCACTTTCGATCCTCGCTGCATCCCACCTTCCCTCCCTTGAGGTGTGTGACCCGCCGGTCAGTTTTTGGTCTCTCGGCCTTCCGGGCAGCCTGGAACGGTTGGCGCTGGACCTCCTGCTCTCTCAGATTCGGTTCCTTCGACACTTCGGGCGCATGCCGCTTCGCGAGATCATAGAATTCAAACCCGTCTTTACCGACCTTGGCTCGGTGGGCCCTTGCGCTGGAGCCGTCCCCGGACTCGGAGAGCGTGTCTCACGCCCCGTGCTGGATTCCCAGTCCGCCCAATGGCCTGTGGATCCGACGATGCGGCGGCGCCAAGTCACCGAGAGCAACTGCAGGCCTTACGCATTCTCGCCGAAGGTTCGGAACCAAGATTGGTTTCCTCTGAATCTTGTAAACATGTTCAACCGCCAGCTTGGGCACCAGAATGGATGGGTCAGCGACCAACCTCTTCTGCATGTTCCCAGAGGGCTCCAGAAAATTCACGGGGTGCCCTTTCGCATCGCCGGAGGAGTCCACTCTCACAAGCCCGATTGCCTGGTCATGCGATCTGCACACGCCCACGTGGGGATGAAAAAGCAACTCCCCGAGACGGTTCGCATCCCGGTTGCCAAGAGAGTTCAAAGGATCTTTTTTCTGCACGGTTGCGCCTGGGCGCAGGAGTCCAGGGAATTTGCCTGCTACGAGTTTCACTATGCCGACGGAGAGGTTCAGAGAGCGAGGGTGGTGTCCTGCGGTCTGAACCCTGAAAAACCCGGAAAAACGTCAAAGCTTCTGGGAAATATCCAGGACTACTGGCCCTATCCCCACAGGCCGGAGCCTGTATCACGCAGTTGGCGGAGATTTCTGGTGACCGCGGATGGCGACCCCTTTGTCTATGAGAGGCATCTTTACACGCTCCACTGGGCGAACCCGCATCCTGACAGGGAAGTGGCCAGCATCATTGTTCGTTCCGATCCGCAGGCCTGTGCCACCTTGGGGCTGCTTGCGATAACCGCCGTATTGGGAGGCGGCGAGGGAGACCATCTCATTGCATCCTGACGCCATGTCGCCCCGAAGCCTCTCGCTGTTCGACCAGCCCTGCCGGGAGATTTTCCGGCTCGCGGTGGGGTAGTTGACTCCGAGCGTGGCTCAGGAGAGCGCCGCGAAAATTTGCTTGACGATATGAAGATGGCACCAGTCGGGCTCGGGGGATGGCATCCTCTGCAAAGAGGTCAGGAGGCAAATCCCTCAGCAGCTGCGCGACGGTGGCTTGCGGGTCAATGTGCACTTTCAAGTGATCCGAGGTGGTGCACTTTGGGTGACCGCCGACACCCCAATAAACTACAGTTCTGCGCGGGCCACTGGCTGACCGAGCCGCTGATGACCGATTACTCTTCGAAAGAGAAAATCGCGCTGACCGATGTATCCACCGAAATCGACTGTTCCAGTGGCTTCCGTCCACCGATTCGGAATTCCAATCCGCGGTACAATTCCGAGGGGACGAAAGAAAGCGAATAATTGGGATCCGAAGACTTCGCCTCAAAGAGAAAGTCGCCCGTCGAGGTCTGCCGGAACACCAATCCGCCCGCGGCAGTCGGATTCGCGATCCTATCGAAGTCTTTGAAAATGACATTGCCTTCGGCTTCTACCGTGAGATCCGCCGCCGTCTCTTGGGGGATGTTTAGAACGATCATGCCAAATCCCTGTGCCGAGCTGTCCGTCGGCCAGGATGACTCGATCGTAAGTTGTGAGTCCTTCACTTCCATGACGGTCTTGCGCTCAACGACCGAACCATCTGGAAATGTGAAATCCGCCGTCCACTCGAGCTTCGATCCTTCCTGCGGTTCTACCGGTGAGGAGAGGCCTCTCCAGTATCCTGGCGAAGTATCCATCATCCTATTGATCACCTTCCCGATCACCGTCCCCTCTCGCTCAATTGTTACATTCCCGGATTCGTCCAGAGCCAGATTGATTTTGGGGGCGGCATGCGCCGACACGGCGGTGAGCATGGTCAGCGTGATGAGTGCGAGGGTGCTGTGAGTTTTCATAAGAGTGCGAGGATGCTGTGAGTTTTCATTAAAACGTTTGTGGCAATGATTCAGGGGATGAACTGCCTTTCCTCCAAAGTACGCCACCGGTAATAGGGTGCTAGATTACTTGTGTAGTTTGCCGGGAGGGCGAAGTCGGGCAGCGTGGGGTCATTCGGATCAACGTAGCGCTCGATTGAGGCACTGCCGCGATACTCGGAAAGCACCTGATCCCGCGCCTCATCCCACCGTCCCCAATCCGCCGCGTTCGTCCGCCATCCGGGCACCTGTTTGAGCGACTGCACGCGGAGGTGGACGGTGTAAGTATTCGATTTCGTTGTGACACGGGGGAGAAGTTGCGCGTAGGGCATCTCACGCGTATTGTCGCCGGTCATTTTTTGATCGTTCCACCACGTGAAAAGTGGACCGTGGTTTGCCGCATAAGACACGCCTTGACCTTCAGGATAAAGGGGCACCTCGGCAATCTGGGTGGCGGATCGGAAACCGTCCGGCCGCTCGCGCATGCCGCGAATGGTCAACTCTCGATCGACGGAGAAGCGGAAATTCTGGGTCAGGCTTTCGATGCTGGCGGTATTCGAACCCTGGAATCCTTTGTAGGCCAGCGGACTCGGTGAGTCCGAAGATACCCCTGAAGGAGTCGGCCGAGTGTCAAAGGCTGCGATCTGGATCGACTTCAGCAGAGCATGCAATCCGGTTTCCCGCCGAATGTTCGAAAACGGCACGATTCCGGTATTCAGGTTGATTTTTCCGGCCGTGGAAAGTGGCTCGCTGATCGGATAAGGATCGACAACCGGCATCCAAAACAGGTCCGCAATCACGTGGTCCGGTGGAGAATCTGTCCAACCTCGGTGATTGTCCCTCCCGGCGGCTGGGACGGGATTGAAAAGGAGCGTCTCCCACCCATCTCCGGCCACAGTTCGGGACGGAATCGATCCCAGTTGAAAGGCCGAATACATTTGCCGGTTGGGCGAGTAGACCAAAGCAAACTGGTTGAAATCGCTGACGCCACCCGAGTCGGTGCCAGCAATGTTGAGCGAGTTGAAATAAGACCAACGAATGCCGCCGCTGATCTGCCCGAGTGCACCTTGGTCTGGCATGTTGATGAACGGCCCATCCGGAGAGGTTGCGAAGCTGTTGTCCCAATCGCCCGGCGCTCCGTTGCTCATGAACGCACCGTTCAAACCAGCGCTGACTGGGCGGACGTTCGTTCTCGGTTCTGATCTGTAGTTCGTCCCCGAGGTGGAAAAAAACCGGACGTTTGGAACGAGAAGCGCAGTGCTCGGGTTCAGGTTGAATGCCGAAGGGCCGGGGTTCAGAGGGTTGTAGGTTGTCGCCGCACTTCCTTGAGTCGCGCGCAGTGAATGGGACTGAAGGACGTCCGAGTTGAAGTAGAAGGTGCTCCTGACCGGCGCATACCAATCGCTGGGTATGAAAGTGCGCGCGGCTGCAATGCGCGTATCTCCGCGGTGCGGCGCAGCGGGACTAAGTTCCAAGCCGCGGATAACGTCCCCACCCGATGAGTGCCAGTTTTGTTCGGGAAGGCTGGTATTCGGGATGAGGTCGAGGGCTCCCCGTCCGAGAAAATCCGCCATCACGCGAGTGGCATTTCCTGTCGAAAGGTTCCGCATGGTCTCGGAGCTGAAGCGAAAAAATGGCAGGGGAAGTGTTAGGTCTCCATTTGGCGCGAACGAGAGTTGGATGGTCTGGAGCACGGTTCCATCTGCCGGGTTGCGTGCTTCGAGAACGAGCGGTGACGAAGTACTGGTGAGAATAAAGCGCAGGTTTGGGTTCAGGGTGGTGCGGTAGGCCGTGAGCCATTGGTTGGCGTTCGTGTCGTTGTCGCTCCGGAAGAAATGTGGCGGGGACGCGGGCAATACCTGTGTTCCGTTGAATGTGGTATTTGTCGATGGATTCGTGGGGGTCGGATAATCGAAATGGATGGGAGCTGACGATCTCAAGATGACGCTTCGGGCACCTGACCCACTCCTGGTGAACGTTGATCCCGAATCGCTAACCGGGCCGAGAAAAGCCTGCGGTGAGATCGAACTGCCACCGGTGATGGCACTCGCGTCCCCGAAATTGCTTGGATTGCCGGCAGCGGAAGCACTCTGCGAGTCGGTGTTTAACGGGAAATCGATTGTGACCGGCGACCCGTTGCCGACTGGACCGGGCCTGAGTTGGGGATTTCCGCCTGTGATCCGGAAGCTGACTTGAGGCTGGAAGGAGCCCCAAACGGCACCAGGGCTGAGCGTTTCGAGAAGCAAGTAGGGGCGGATACTGTAGCGGGTGCGCCCCGGTGCCGGATTTCCGGCCGCATCGCGATCAATTTGGATTCCTTCGCAGTAGAAGGCCAGAGCCGCCTCTTGCAGGAAGACCTGGCGTCCAAAGCCGCGAGTGGAACCGATTTGGATTGGTTGCACCGTGCCGGCGTTGGCGGCGAACGGACCAGGAGTAAACCCGGAAGCGAAAGTGCTTGTGCCCGTAATCAACCCCGCACTCATCAGATTTGCCCCAGAGCGGATGTAATCGAAAATGGAAGTGAGTATTTGGTCCCGTTCCGCTGCTCCGAATTTCTCTGAGAGCGAGCGCGTATAGCCCGGCACTCGCCGACTCGTCAGGCTCTGGAGGTAGGCGTAAAGCTGCCGGTTCCGGGTGTTATTGCTGTAGTCGTTCGTGGAGCTCTGCGAGTCACTGCGCTGGAAGTAATAGGGTAAGGGTGAGCTCGTTCCTTGGAGGAGGCTGCCACAGAATGCCAAGGTGCGGTCGAAGGCATCCTGGCGGTTCGTTTGAGTGTTCAGCGGCCAGAGGGAAACGCGGGGAGTTTCGAAGAGTGTGGTCTCGGGTGCCCGACTGTTTGCGGTGAGGAAAAACTTTGCTTGGAGCGTCGAATTCGGCGTGATGAGGGCGGGTTGCTCGATGCGTGCGCCTCCGGAGACGGTCGGCGTAAAAAGAAGCTCGTTTTCCGTGGCGAAAAGGCGCTCGCTTTTCACGGCGATGGCCGAAGATGTGGGGTTTGGTTGAACCGTGCCTGCGCGAGACCCCGGCCACCCGGCCCGTGGGAGAATTTGGTAGATCTTATCCCATTCCGCTCTTGGCAAATTGCCAAACGTTGGAAAAACCGCGCTGAGAGATGTCAGCGCCGGATGCCCGGGATAGCGTTGGAACTCGTTCTTGACCGGCTGGAACTGCCCAAGGCGTCTTTCTTGGATGCCTTCCGCCCGCGGAATATCCCACGCGGCACCTTCGCTGGCGGTGTTGACGTTGATTTTCGAAGTATCGTCATCGGTCCAGTAGCCCACGCGGCCGATGATGGGATTTTCGCGGGTGGCACCGGGGACGGTGGCAACGGTCGCGTTGCCAGTGGGGGAGACATAGGAGCCGTCTTGGAGCACGTAGAGCCACCTGACGGGCATGGGGGCGGGGTTGTTGACGGCTGAGGCATTGCCGGAGGAGAAGCCGGGCGCGGATTGGACGGAGAAGCCCTGCACGCCCTCCTGGGTGGGTGTGGCAGGATTATCGGTGGGCACACCATTGACGGTGTCGGTCGCGGCGGATCCGGAATTGGCGTCGCGCGGAGGAGTGACGATCGGGTAGGTGAGACGGCCGGCGGCATTTTCTGCCGGGGCATTGAGGTCGCACCAAACGGCGTTGAACGATCCGGCCGGGGCTCCCGTTTTCCATGTGGAGAGTTCGGTGAACTCGCTGGCGAGGTTCAGCGCGCCATTGGTGACGAGATTGCCGGACGAGTAGAGGCGGTAGCTGCGGTAGGGATTGCCGGAGGTGTCCCACGTGCGGATGAGTCCGGGCTGGGACGCCCAAGCGACCGGGCTTCCCGTGATCGGTGTCCCAGTGGAGGCATCCGACTCATAGCCCATCGTGGCTTGGTTGATCGTTGATTTCACAAGATCCACCACGCCTGTCGCCAGGCGCTGAGCATCGCCTTGGTTGGCGGCGGCGGCGGATTCGGTTCGTTCGGAGGTAACGGAGATGAAGAGCGAAAGCACCAGAACGGTGACGAGGACGAGAATCGAAAGCGTGATGATGAGCGCGGCACCACGCCTCGGGTGGAGGAGGGGGATCATGGTCGGTGGAGCAGGACGGCCCCGGTGGCCGGTTCGAGTTGGATGGTGGCGAAATTCGCGGGCGGCGTGCTTCCGGAGATTTGCCCGGCGTACTTTTCGTCGTAAACGGTGAGGAAAAAATTGGTCACCGTCGAGGGTAGCTGTTGGCGGAGATTCATCGAGCCATCCGGGCGAAAGCGAAAACTACGGAATGAGTAGGTCCTGCCAAGGCCCGGTACTGTGGGGTCGGCGGGCCCGGCGCTCGTTGACGGGAGCGCCGCCAAGGACGACAGCGAAGTATCTCCCCCAATGATCACAGAGGAAGGCAGGACACGGGGCTTGCCAATCGGATTCGTCGCGTTTTCGCGAATCTCAAGGATTTGGACGGCCCGAATCGCGCTGGTGGAACTGGGATTCGACGGATCCCGCATTTCGATGAGCCGGAATTCGACATCGCGTTGCTTGGTCACGGCGATTTGGCGACCGGCCGATAGCGCGCCGAGGACGGACTCCGCACCAAGATTGATATTCGAACCGCCGAGGATTCCGCTGACGGCCGGAATGGCCAGGGCAGAAAGGATTCCGATGATCGTAATCACCACCAGCAATTCTATGAGGGAAAATCCGGCCCTTTTCATTGCGAGCTCCATTTGGACGGTCCGATGCTCACGCTGGACTCGAATTTCCGGTAGTTCAGGCGGTTGTCGTTCAGTTGTTGCTCCAATTGCTCCAGCGAGGCGTCGTTGACAGCGTCCGCCAGGGTCAGGTTTTGGTTCTCAATCCGCGCGGCGGAAATCTCATCGATGGCGATCATGGTGACGCGAACACTTGGCGGCAGATTGTTTTCCTCGATGGATTGCGTGGCTTGCCCCCTGGGGGTGCTGGAGTAAGCAAAGTTGGATAACGGACTCCCGGTGCTATCGGTATACTGAGCCTGAAAGAGGAGGGCGACGATGTTGTCGGCGAGGCGGTGGGAGTTGCTGGTTGCAGCCAGTGGCGTTGTGAACCACGCGGTGCTCGTATTCCCGGCATTGCCAGATGTCAGGCCGTAAATCGTGAGATTCTCCGAGGGCTCGATGAGCTCGAAAAGGCGGTAGCGTACTTTGGCCGGGAGGCTGGACGTGGTCGGAGGGCGGAACGTGGTGTCCGACCCGCGCTCGACGAAGAACCCGACGGTGTTGAGCAGAGAGTTCAAGCCGGAAAGGTTCGTGTTGTTGAACTGGCCGAGCGGAGCTTGGAAAAACACCGACGAGCCGACAAGGCGACCGCCGCGCGGGGCGCTGAACAGGGCGGCATTGGTTTGCAAATAACGCAGTTCGCTGACGCGCGCGTACCTCCTCGGAGTGAAGTTTGTGGAATTCGCCGGGCGAGGATTGCCCGAGGCATCGACATAGTCCCAATACGTATTCAACGTCGCTAGGGAGAGTCTTTGATTGATGCGATCGAACGCCCGCCGGGCCTCGCGGAATTGCTCGGTTCGTGAAGACGTTTGCTTGGCCACGCGCTGCGCGGATGAGGTGAGCGAAAGCATCATCACCGCTATGAGGGCAAGCACGCCCATTGCGACCAAAAGTTCGACAAGGCTGAAACCGGACCGATGGCAGACATGCCAACGCCACCAGGGAAACCTCGCCGCGCCCCCGCCCCGATACTTCGCGTTCAAATCACCGGAAATCATTCGTCTCAAGCTCCCGCGAAAACTGGATTGTCCGGGTGCTGTAAACGACATTGGTCGCCGAAGGGTTGACGATCTGAACCTGCCAGATCTTGCGGCTCAGCAATCCGCGGGCGGCGTCTGTCGGCGTTACTTGCGAAACGCGAGCCTGAAAGACGGCCATCGAATCGCCAGCGGGAACGCGCTCCCCTTCCTGAGTGAAGTGCAAATTCGTCGACGTGACCGAAAGGTTGGTCGAAAGGAGTGCATCGGCTGCCCGGAGGATCTGCGATATCGTTGTGACATTCACCGATTCGCGGCTCGCGCTCAACCCTGTACTCAGCAGGCCGATGACAGGAATGATCGCGAACGCGAAAATTCCCAACGCCACCGCGACCTCGACGAGTGTGAATCCACGAGGTCGGAGATTGCGAATGGCAACGCGTTGCTGGTTAAAGTGCATGGGGGGGGCGATCCAGTACCAGTTACCTTAAAGCACTGGGATTCTTTGGCAACTGCTCCCGATTAAAATCCGTTAACGTCCTGCGGCGAACCGGAACAGGAGAACGCTTCATGCCCGAGTCTGTCAGGAACTGAAGTGCCATATGCGCCTCCGATTTGGTCTGACGATATCTCATGGGTGCTGCCCCGATTCCTTGACCGCGATTTGAGGGTGTTTCTGGCCGCGCAGTGGGCAATCAACATGTTCTGTCGCATGGTCGTGCCGAACATTTCCATTGGGAAGCGCCTTCGCCTTTGAACAGCCTCGGCTACCTATGACCCGGTGTCGACCGCGAAGTTCTCGGACGCCACTGGTCCGGTGGGCGCCGTCTCGAAACGCCGACGAACATGGTGTTCTTTTCGCGGAACTTCGCTAGTTTTCGGGCAGACGGCCGAATTTCATTTTCGACAGACGGCGCGTTTTTCCGCGGTTAGCCGAAATACTGTTGACTTAATAGTTGCGGAATCGATTTTCCCCTGCCATGGCAAGAAGCGCAATGTCGATGAGCGCCGGGGGTCGGATCGCCGAGCACATG
>CAZRIL010000168.1:0-10424 GCA_964600115.1 uncultured Chthoniobacter sp.
TTTGATGGGAGATGCGCCAGCCGGTCTCGCACACGGCACGATGTAGCGTCGCTCTTTGAGCGTCGGTGAATTTGAGACAAGCGACCGACCTTGCTGCCAACGGAGCGCGGGCGTCCCGCCCGCGAACGGGAACGATGGCGGGCAGGATGCCCGCGCTCCCTTCTTAAGCGAACAGCATTGTGGCTATGACGGAAAGTGCTATTGGCGGGAGGTCAGTGCCTCTCCGACCGCTTCAAGAACCGTGTCCACGGAGATGCTTTTCATGCAGACATTATCCCGGCAGGAAGTCAGGCGGTTGTTGGTGGCGCTGACGCACGGGCTGCAGGCCAGACCGGCGGTGATCGTCCGGCATCGCGGCAGCAACACACCGAACAGCCTCGGGGTTTCCGGTCCGAACAATACGACCGTGTTGACACCTGTGAGCGTGGCGAAATGCGCGGGTCCGCTGTCGTTTGTGACAAGAACATCGGCGAGGTTGTAAAGCGCAAGGAGCTCGCGAAGCGTGGTTTTTCCGGCCGTGCTGAACACTCGATCCGACCCAACCGCCCGGACAATATCAGCTGTCTTCGCCGCCTCGGACGGCCCGCCTGTGAAGGCGATAAACAAATCCGGTGAGAGGGCAAGGATCCGCTTCGCCAGTTCGACGTAGTTTGCATCCGCCCAACGGCGCAATGGCAGGAGATCGCTGGCGTTGGCATTGAGCAGAACAAGTGCTCCCGGTTTATTTCCGCACTGTTCGATGACCAGTTTGGTCATCGCCTCGATTTCGGCCGTCGTGGGGACAAAGCGCGGAGGCTCGAAGATTGTGGGATCCGGAGGAACCCAGTTGAACTGTGGAAACGCATCTGCCGGCATGTCCAGGGCCGCAACCAGGCTCCGGAACGTGCTGCTCGTGTGGATGTGGGGGTTGTATCGCGGCTTGTGAGTGAAGAGGTTTCCCCGCCATGGACCCTCCATAAAGTAGGCATGGAATCCGACGCGCTTCGGGATGCCGGTGAGGAAACAAAATGCGGCCGTTGCGCGAGCGAAGAATTCCAGGTCGATCAGGGCCTCGAGGTTCAGGCGGCGTATCGCTGCGAGCTGTTTCAGCGAGCTGAGCACGATTTTGCCCAGGCTGCCGGTGTCGATCGTGAGGACGTTCGCCCGGGGGATCAGGTCGTGCGCGTCGAGGATGAACCGGTTTTCATCGAAGACGAGGAAGTAGACATTCTCCCTGCCGAACCTGTCGACCGCATCCCGGATCGCAGCCCCGGCGAGAACCGTCGAGCCCTGCTCGGCAAGCTTTACAAAAAGAAGACCCTTTCTGCCGTGTTCGGCGGATTTGGGGAACAGACCAGCAATCCTGCGGATGCCTTCGCAGAAGACGCAAGCCGCACCGCCGACCCATCGGTCCATTCGCTGAAAAAGCGGTGTATTTGAGGCCAGGCTGGCCATCAGAGCGGAGAAGCTGGATTGAAGGAAAAACGCATCCGAAGACCCATATCTTCGCGCCGTATTCCGTGCAACATCTTCCTCGGCAGGGCGCTGATTAAAACCTGAAATTGGCGCGGACGAATCACGTTGCGTGTTCCGCTACGGGCAACGTTGCTGCCGGATTTAAAGGGCCTGAATCTTGTCGGCGATCACACGGAACGAGAGCTGATCCTGCGCGTGGGCCCCGGCGCGGTGGTTGACCGCATGCCAGGCTTCGTCATTTTGAAGGAGGTCCCGCGCCCGGGTCGCAAGCTCATCGCGTCCTGCGGATTCGAACTCCTCATAGGCGATCCGATCGATCACCCCGTTTCCACCGACGCAGGGCATCCGGCAGAGAAGAGCATCGCCCGCGACCTGGCCGGGAACCGAACTGGAATCCAACTGCCAGACGATCCTATGGAGGGCAATGACCCTGAGGTAATCGGGGTAGGGGAGCGGGGCCTCGATGATGAAGAGGAGCGGGTTCTTTTTCCGGAAGCTTTTCAGGATCATTCCCCCGTGCCGGCCCTCGGTATTCACGACCGCCAGCGGGCACGAGATGTCGCGCGAGATTTCATCCGCCAGAGCGACCGCTGCGAGATGGTTTCGCGAGGGGGTTCCGAACTCGCGGGTGCCGACAAAGATTCCGCGACGTTTTTCCAGCGGCTGTGAGAAATCCCAGGCAGGGTAGTCGACCGGATACGGGGTGGGCAGAAAATCCACCCTTGCACTGCCCGCTGCCCGGTAGAGAGAAACCAGCTCCGGGGTGCTCGCGATCGCACCATCCGCCGTGGTGCAGATTTCCTGGAAGAGCTGCCAGCGCGTGACGTCGCCCAGCAATTCCGCGACCTGATGGCTGCCGGATTCTTTGCAGGAGACAAAGACGCGGGCTCCGCGCTTGCGGAGCGCCGGAATCGTTTCCAGCACCGCGCGCAGATTCCGCTTCCGGAGCAGGAGCAGGACTTTTTCGGTGCCCTGTTGAACCGATGACTCCGCCCGGAAGAACCCACCGTTCATGCAGGCCGCGTAGGCATGGTAGTTCACGGGAGGATGTCCGGGATCCTCCGGTTTCCCTGCGCCATCGGGAAAGGACTGGTCCTTGTCGCGACCTCCGGGATTGAGGACTGCAAATTTCATGTGTGCTTGATTCGGTCCCAGATGACGTCCAGTTCCTTCAGCGGCGTCTCCTCCATTTTCCGATCCCCCAACTCGCTTTCGACCGCCTGGAAACGTCTGATGAAGCGATTCGTGGCTGCTGCGAGCGTGGACTCGGCATCCACATGGAGCTTGCGTGCCAGGTTGACCGCAGTGAACAGGATGTCACCGACTTCGTCCTCCACGGCCTTCGCGTCACCGGCGGCAAGGGCGCTCCGGACTTCCGCGATTTCCTCCTGCATTTTTTCAAAGACCGGTTCGACGTCCGGCCAGTCGAATCCGACGCGCGCCGCTTTTTTCTGGGCATTTTGAGCGCGAAGGAGCGCCGGCATCGATGCCGGCAGGGAATCGAGGACGCCAGCGCCATCTCCTTTCTCAGCCCGTTTGATTTGTTCCCACTGGCGCAGGACCGCATCGGAATCGCCGGCCAGCTTGTCGCCGAAGACATGCGGGTGCCGGCGGATCATTTTTGCGCAGATTTCCGCAGCGACCTCCTCAAGCGAAAACGCCGCACGCTCGTCCGCCATCTGGGCATGCATGACCACATGCAGGAGCAGGTCGCCGAGTTCCTCCCGGAGATTCAAGTCGTCGGCGCGCTCGATCGCATCGATGACTTCGTAGCATTCTTCGATGAGAGCACCGCGGAGGCTGGAGTGGGTCTGTTCGCGATCCCACGGGCAACCGTCCGGCGCCCGGAGGCGGGCAACGATCTCCCGCAGGCGGTTCAGGGATGATTCCGTCGGCGGCCTGTCCATAGAGGTCAGATCCGCCAAAGCGAGCTGTTCCCCGAACCGAACTCACTGACTTCCTCGCTCGAGGTGCGCGAAAAATAGAACGTCAGCACCGTGATCGAAATAATGGTGCCGAAATACACGAGGCACGCGAACCATGCCGGCAGCTCATGGACGGCGAGCGCCTGGTAAAAATCTTTGAAGGAGAGGATCGGTGTCTGTGCATGGACAAAGATTTTCATCGTCCATGCGACCATGATGATCCCGAAAATGAATGCATAGTTCCGCTTCAACCTCCGGCCAACCGCCTCGAGCCGGGTGATCTTGAAGGAGGGCAAAATGAGGTCCTCGCAGACGAGCTTCCGCCATTCGCCGTCGAGGATCCGAGGGCTCTGGGAGACCATGGGGACAAGAAAATGCGATTCGAGCATCCGCACGCGCCCGCGGAAGGCATCATAGAACCGATACCTGCGGGATTCGATCCAGAGCATGATCCAGACAAGGGCCAGGTTGAAAAAGAAAATGATGTGCGGCACGTCCTTGAAAGAGAATGCCACTCCGATGATCGTGGTCGTGGTCGTGATCGCCCACGTGGTGGTCACGTCAAGGCGCTGACGCCAGATCATGATTCTGCCGAGCTCGCCACGGTAAAAGTGCGACATGGCGTTGACGTAGCAGGGATCCTGCAGGCTTGGCACGGGGAGTTCGGAGTTCGGGATTTCCAATTTTGTCATGTCAGTGGTTGCGGTCTTTTTCCAGCAGTTCCGCCCGGGCTCTTTCCAGCTGGGCGCGCTCTTTTGCGGTCAGGCTGCCCATGCCGGACTTTGAGATTTTTTCCAGAATTGCGTCAATCGAGGCAATGGGGACCGCTTGGCGGGGCTCTCTTGCGGGCTCCACGATGCGGAGACGGGAGTTCCTTGCGGGGAGCTCAAACACCCAGTTTCCGCTCAAATACTTGATCGCGGCAAACGCTGCCGCGGCGTCCAGCAGGAGCACCCCGAGATCGGTCAGCTGCGAGTAGGCCAGGCACTGCAGCACCGAGATGGCCAGCAGGGCGAGAGCGATCCATCTGGCCTGGATGCTGAAGAAGATCTGAGCGGTCGGATAAAGGGTTGCAAACGCGATGAAGACCCCGAAATGCAGGGCGGAGGACCCCGCATAAACGGAAGGAAATCCCGCCAGAGCCGCAGCTGTCAGCACTAGAGGCGGCAGCAAGAGCAGAATGGCATACAGCTTCAGAAAGGCGGCGCGCCCGAGAAAAGACTCGATCTCCTTTCCGAAAACAACCAGCAGATAAATTTCGAGCAGAAACCAGAGATTCGGCGGATGGACGAACGCGTAGGTGACAAACTGCCAGGCCGCGAAGCTCCCGAGGACGCTGCTGCTGGAGAAGCCTAATGTTTTAAAAATCATGGTCCCGGCTCCGGACGCCATGAAAAGCGCCGTCACCACCATCATCGCCGCATGTACGGCGGCCAGAACCGTGCTGGCATAGACGGGGAAACTTCCCACCCAAGTCAGGGGAGACGTGTTGCCCGAATTTCGATCCGCGATCATTTCGCATTCAGAATACGACGACAAAAAATTCTCACAAGACGGAACTCGTTTTGCTTGCCAGTCGGACAGAAGATGTCATTATTAGTTCGTCTAATACTTCTTTATGAGCAAATCAACCACACTCGGAACCAACAAACCTTCCAACACGTCCATCGTGGCGTGGGTGGACGAAATCGCCGCATTAACCACCCCTGACAGCATTTTCTGGTGCGACGGGTCCGCGGCGGAAGACAAGGCGATGCGCGACCTGATCGTGGCATCGGGAGCCGCCCTCTGGCTCAACGAAAAGCTCCGCCCGAATTCGATTCTTGTCCGCAGCGACGTCCGCGATGTCGCCCGCGTCGAGGAGCGCACATTCATTTGCTCGAAGGCGAAGAAGGATGCCGGCCCGACGAACAACTGGGAAGCCCCCGACGTCATGAAGGCGAAGATGAACGGCCTCTACAAAGGTTGCATGAAGGGCCGCACTCTTTATGTGATCCCGTTCAGCATGGGGCCGATCGGCTCGCCGATCGCCCAATATGGCATCGAGATCTCCGACAGCCCATATGTGGTCGCAAGCATGCGGATCATGACCCGGATGGGCGGCGCCGTCTATGAGCAGATCGCCAAGACCGGCAGCTACGTGAAGTGCCTCCACTCGGTCGGGATGCCGATCGCCGCTGGCGCAAAGGATGTTGCCTGGCCCTGCAATCCCGAGAACACCTACATCACGCACTTCCCCGAAGACCGCTTGATCATGAGCTTCGGCTCGGGTTACGGCGGCAACGCGCTCCTCGGTAAAAAATGTTTTGCCCTGCGCATCGCATCGGCTATGGCCCGCGACGAGGGCTGGATGGCCGAGCACATGCTCATCCTTGGCGTCAAGGATCCGAACGGCAACAAGACCTACGTCACAGCAGCGTTCCCGAGCGCCTGCGGCAAGACGAATTTCGCAATGCTCATCCCGCCGAAGCAAATGAAGGACGAGGGCTGGGAAGTCTCCTGTGTCGGCGACGATATCGCCTGGATCAAGCCGGGGCCCGACGGCCATCTGCGCGCGATCAACCCGGAAGCCGGATTCTTTGGCGTCGCACCCGGAACCGCCTACGACAGCAACCCGATGGCGATGGATTCGATCAAATGCGACACCATCTTCACCAACGTCGCCCTCACGGACGACGGAGATGTCTGGTGGGAGGGAATGACAAAGGAAAAGCCCAAGCACCTTATCGACTGGAAGGGCAAGGATTGGACGCCTGAAACCAAGGATGCCGATGGAAAGCCGGTTCTTTCCAGCCATCCGAACAGCCGATTCGCCGCACCGGCCCGCAACTGTCCGATCATCGATCCCGACTGGGAAAACCCGGCCGGCGTTCCCGTGAGCGCGATGGTCTTCGGCGGACGCCGTGCGACCACGATGCCGCTCATCTTCCAGTCGTTCAACTGGGTCCATGGAGTTTACCTCGGCGCCACAGTCGGTTCCGAAATGACAGCCGCTGCCGCGGGCACGATCGGGCAGGTCCGCCGCGATCCGATGGCGATGCTCCCGTTCTGCGGTTACAACATGGGCGACTACTTCGCCCACTGGCTCGAAATGCGCCACGAGGTCAAATACCTCCCGCGTATTTTCCACGTGAACTGGTTCCGCAAGAGCGCGGAAGGAAAATTCATGTGGCCGGGCTTCGGCGACAACACACGCGTCCTCAAGTGGATCGTTCAGCGCTGCCAGGTCGGAATGCATGCGGTCGAGACCTCGATCGGGTGGGTGCCCGAATACAAGGACATCGACCTGCGCGGGATCGAAAAAGACATCACGGAGGAGAAGTTTGCCGAGGTGATGAAGATCGATACCGGCGAGTGGCATCGCGAACTGGTTATGCAGGATGAGCTCTTCATCAAGCTCTACAGCCAGCTTCCAAAAGAACTCATCTTCCAGCGCGAACTGCTCATCTCGCGTCTGTAATTAACCTCCTTAACCGGAAATCCCCGTGGAGAGCCAAAAGCTCCCACGGGGATTTTTTGTACGGGGTGAAAAGGAGCGAGCTTTTCATCTTCTGAGCGGGTTCGATATCCAAGGCAAACGCATTAAATTGCGCGTTCGAATCGTAGCCTTCCGGTGAGTAAACCCGTCCCGGGTGTGGTTTCCGGCGTCCCGCCGGAAAATCGTGTCGGCAGGACACCAACCCGGACACGCGGGACGCGTGAGCCCCCCAGCAATAAAGCCACGCGCATTGAGACTGGTGTATCCTCAAGGACGATGAATTTCATGCGTTGGCTCTGGCTAGAAATCGTTCTGACGAAACATTGACCGGACTTGCTTGCGGTTTTCTGAAACCGGTTTTATTTACGGCAACCCTATGAATAATTTCACAGAAATCGCGTTCACCTGCTATCCCGCCACAGATCTCGGCGCTTCCCGTGCATTCTACGAGGGCACCCTCGGGCTGGCTCCTTCCGAGATCATCCCGCTCGGAGACGATGGCGGTTGGGTCGAGTATGAAGTTGGAAACCAGACGCTTTGTATCGGCAAAGCTCCCGGGATGCTTCCGAGCCCCGATGGTCCGAGCTGCGCCTTGGAAGCTGTTGATTTCGACGCGATGATTTCGACGCTGAAGTCCGCTGGCGCACAATTCCGCATGGAGGCATTCGAGACACCGGTTTGTCACATGGCGATGGTGCTCGATCCGGCTGGCAATGTTGTGATCATCCACAAGCGCAAACCCGGCCACGACTAGGCCGATCCCGGGCGGGCGGGTTACTTGGTCGCCAGGTCGGGCTTCTCGCAAGGAGGCGTGGCTTTTGGAGGAACGTCACACGGAACTTTCGCGCCGCCGTCACCGCCATCCCCCTTGTCATGCGGATCGAAGTAGTGGTCGAGCGCAAGGAAGAGGGATTTCGAGTGGCGGGCGAATAGGAGGTTGAAGACCACGACAGGTGCAATGACCCAGAAGAGCAACTCCGGCAAAGGAAGGGATAGGCAGGTCTCGAGAACGAGGTAGATCGCGATGCCCATCAGGCTCCCGAAGCCGTAGTTCACCGCCCAGATCGAGAGCAGGAAGTAGCCGGTCTCGCGCTCGTAGGCATAGCCGCAGCGGGGGCATCCATCGAGTGGGGTGAACCAGTCTCGCAGGCAGCGCAACGAATGCCATGGGACGAAAACCGGGCTTTTGCCACACATAGGACACCTGAGCCGCATGGCCCGCAGAAAATATGTGAAAGCCTTCATTCCTGAGGCGTCACCTCGATCCGTGAGGTGTCATATCCGCGAGCGGCGACAAGGCTCAGGATTTTCTTGTAGGTGGCTTCGGGAAGCTTCGGATCGCGAGCCAGGATCCAGAGGAACCGGCGGGAGGGATGGCCGACAACGGCCCATTTGTAGTTCTTCTCATCCAGGGCGATGACCCAGTAGGCCCCCGAGATCGGCCCGCCGAAACTCACCTTCAGCTTTGCATTTCCCGAGCCGGGAATGACGGTCGCAGTTCCATCAACCTTCATCGGCTTCCCGTTTTTTCCAGTGCTTTGGTTCAAAACCCCGATCGAGCCATCCGGCCGGGCGGCATACTCCGCAGTTGTGTTCCCAACGCAGTTCCTTTGGAAGAAATTCGGATACTTGGCGATCTCATACCACTTGCCCGTATAACGATTAAGATCCACGGAAGAAACGGTGGACAGTGGAGGGCGGGAGGCACAGCCTGACAGGAGCAGGCTGATCAGCATTGCAGTGGCTGAGAATATCGCTTTCATACAGAGGATGATGTTACGCTTGATCGCGCTTGTTTGCATGGTCTTTTTGTCAGCCTGCGATGGCCCTTCGCGCCGTGCGGATCTGGTGTTCATCAATGGGGCGGAGCCCGAGACCCTGGATCCCGGGATAATTACCGGCCAGCCCGAGGGCCGCGTTGTGAACACGCTTTTCGAGGGGCTTTGTGCCTACGATGAAAATGGACGGGCCGTTCCCGGAGTCGCGGAATCCTGGGAGCTTTCACCCGATGGGCGCCGCTATACATTTCATATCCGACCGGATGCCAGATGGAGCGATGGCCGCCCGCTCGTCGCCGGGGACTTCGTGTCCTCCTGGAAGCGGACTCTCACGCCCGCAACCGGGGCCCAATACAACTACATGCTCTTTCCGATCAAGAATGCGGGAGCGTATGCGGACGGAAAAATCGCGGATTTCGGTGAGGTCGGAGTGAAAGCCCCCGATGAGCGGACCCTGCTGGTGGAATTGGAAAACCCGACGCCGTATTTCCTCGAACTCTGCGCATTTCCCACCCTCCATCCCGTCCGTGTGGATGTCATTGAAAAGGAGGGTGACGACTGGGTGAAGCCCGGGAAGATCGTTGGAAACGGCGCTTATGTCCTCGAATCCTGGCGCATCAACGACAAGATCCGGCTCCAAAAAAATCCGCACTACTGGAACCGGGACAAGGTTGCCCTAGAGACGGTCGATGTGCTTCCGATCTCGGACGCGAACGTTGCCTTCAATTTCTACGCCAGCGGCCTTGCGGATCTGGTCATGGACAAAGGGCTTGCCCCGCCCGCCCTGCTCGATGAATTGAAAACAAAGCCCTGGTTCCATGCGGCTCCGTTTCTCGGCATCTATTTTCTCCGCTTCAACTGCGAGCGCGGGCCATTCAAGGACGAGAGGGTCCGGAAGGCATTTTCGCTCGCCATCGACAAGAAGCGGATCGTCGAAAAAATCACGCGGGCCGGCGAACTTCCCGCGCCGGGATTCGTTCCGCCCGGCATTCCCGGCTATGCCGGGACCGATGGGCTGGCCTTCGATCCCTCTGCGGCAAAGAAGCTGCTTGCGGAGGCCGGCTTTCCGGATGGAAAGGGATTTCCGCTGGCCAACTACCTCTATAGCAAAAGCGAACTGAACGAGGCGATTGCTGTCGAACTCCAGAGCATGTGGAGGGACACACTCGGCGTGAACGTCAATCTGGTGCGGCAGGAATGGAAGGTCTACCTGAACTCGCTGTCCTTGCTCGACTTCGACATCGCGCGATCAAGTTGGGTCGGGGATTATCCGGATCCGAATACATTTTTGGACATGTTCCTCACCGGTGGCGGAAACAACCGGACAGGTTGGAGCAGTCCGGAATACGACAAATTGATAGCCGGCGCCTCGCGCGAGGTGGATCCCGGAAAGAGGCTGGAGATTTTGCGTCAGGCCGAGGACCTTCTTGTCCAGCAGGCGGTTCCGGTGGCGCCAATTTACTATTATGTTGGCATCCAGCTTTATGACCCTGACAAGGTGGGAGGAATCAGTGCCAACGTTCTCGACGAGCATCCGATCCGCACGATTTTCCGTAAATAGTCCTGCTGCGTCGCAAGAACTTCATGCGACAGTCACAGGTCGCCGCTACATTTCCACGGAACGCGGATTTCCTGCTTAATAAATATCGCTTATCTGCGTTAACCTCTTGAAGTCTGTTTTAGCCCCATGCGATTCCTCCCTTGTCTCCTTCTTGCCTTATCACCGGCCATGCTGCTTGGTGCGCCCGGGCTGACGATCTACAATCAAAACTTTGCGGTTGTCCGCGA